>NZ_JAUMBI010000123.1:4465-4759 GCF_032115815.1 Sandarakinorhabdus sp. | reverse complement strand
GCGCCCTGGTGCTGGTCGGCGGCGACGATGGCCGGCAGCATCAACAGGCAACCCAGCATGCCCAGCACCAGGCCGGCGCGCGAACCCGAGAGCATGAAGCCGATGATGAACACCAAGGCCATGCCCGACACCAGCACGAACCACAGCGGATGGCCGTGCGCACTGTCGCGCCGGTTGAAACGCCAGACCAGGCTGGCCCACACCAGCGGCAGCGCCGCCGCCATGGCGATGGCGTAATGGTTGTTGTTGGCGAACAGCCCGACCGACATGCCTTCATTGGTGTTGCTGTAGAAA
>NZ_JAUMBI010000123.1:0-4400 GCF_032115815.1 Sandarakinorhabdus sp. | reverse complement strand
GGCTAGCTGCCGTTTCTGCGTTTGCGGCAGCTGCAGCGCGGCCAGATACAGCGCGGCGCCTGGCAACAGCCACAGGGCCGCGCGTTCGGTTGCGGTGGGATTCAGGCTTCCGGGAATCGGCAAGCCGCCGAGAATCGGCTGCAGGCTTTGCAGCAGCTGGCCGCGGGCACTGCCGGCGCCGCGCAGCGCTTCCGGCCAGGGCAGCAGAAACAGCAGCAAAGGAATGAACAGCGCCAGCAGCCACAGGCTGGCTTTCGGCCAGCGGCGCAGATCCGGCTGCTGCCAGAGCAGCGCGCCCAACAGCAGCAGCGCGGAAAGTTGCGTGAGCGTATCGCCCAGATGGCCTTGGCCGCCGCCGAACAGCATGGCCAGCGACAGCGTGACGGCGGCCATTAAAAACACGCGGGATTCAGGGCGGGATCGGGCAGCAGGCATGAGCGTCCTTGGCAATGAAAAGGGCCGCCGAAGCGACCCCTTGATTCTAGCACCGCGGCCGCGGGCGGCGGTACGGCTTAGGGCGAGATGGTGCCCTCACTCAAGACCGTGCCGATGGCGAGCGCGCCGACACCGGCCAGGATCCAGCCGCCGCCAACGCCGGTGCTGGCCATGGCCGTGTTGCCGGTCAGACGCGAGACCTCGAGGGCGCCGCCAGCACAGGTGGACATTGTCGGAACCGTCACGATGGTGCCACCTTCCAGACGCACATCGCAGCCGTCGGTGAAGCGCAGTGCAGCGCCGGAATCCTGCATCACCATCACGCGATCGCCGGCAACGAGCGCTTGCCCGGACTGCACCGGAACAAACTGCTTGCCTTGATTGACCAGCACGCTGCCGGTGATGGCATTGACCGTGGCGGCCGGCTCGATGGCGGCGGCGGCAGTGCTGAACAGCAGCAAAGCACAGGGCAGGAGGATGGTTTTCATGGTCTATCCTTTAATTTAAATTTCAGAGAATTTGCGAAGGATTATGCGTATTTGAACGAGAAATACCGATTAAATCCATTGTTGTCATTAGCTATAGTACAAGATTATCTGAAAAAAAGAACTAAGAATTATACTTAGGGCGAAATCGTATCGTTGTTATCGCTACCACCGGCCACCAGACCGCCGACCAACAGCGCACCGGCACCGACCAGCATCCAGGTGCTGGTGCCGTAAGCGGCGGGCGCTTCGGGGTTGATCCACGGCGGGGCTTCATTGGCCAGACGGGTGCTGTTCAATTTGCCACCGGCACAGGTGGACACTTCCGGAATCTCGGTGATCGAACCGCCGCTGAGGGTGACAATACAGCCGTCGGAAAAACGCAGCATGGCGCTGCCACCCTGCATCACCATCACGCGATCGCCGGCGGCGAACACCTGACCATTCTGCACAGCCACGAATTGCTTGCCCTGATTGACCATGACACTGCCCTCGGCCGAAGCCAGGGTGGCCGAACTCTCGGCGGCCGAAACGGCGCCGGTGAAGACCAGGCTTAATGCGATTGCGATAACTGCTTTCATACGGTGAAACTCCTTAAAATTACCCCTGATTACAACACAGCTACCGTCAAAATTTCATGACGGGATATTCCCCTTGACCCCTAATCCTACACCGATGGCCCAGCCGTGTCAAGCCCGAATAAGCTCTAAATCATTCTGCAGCAAGGGAATTCTTTAGCACCGGGGTGATGCCCACGGCATCCAGCCAAAGTGTGCCGTTCATCACAGTTTCGGCCGGAATCCGGGCCGGAATGCGCAAACCCAGCTGCTGACCTTCACATCCCGGCGGCACGGTAAAGGCCAGGGTCTGCTCGCGCCACTCGAAGTGGCCCATCATCGGCACCGACTCGGCCAGCACGGTCCCGGCCGGATCGCAGCGGATCTGCCAGACCAGTCCACGCGGCGAATCCAGACGCACGCCCTTGGCGCGCCAGCTCAGCTGCCAGTCGCCGGGCGGCAGCACCAGGGCCTGATTCAGGTGCGCGAATGGCGTGCGCCGGCCTTCGAATTCGACCACGTAGGAATTTTCGCCGACGGTGCCGCGGTTGGCGCTCCAGTACGCGGTGGCGCCGGGCAGGCTGGACGCTTGCCAGGCAAACGCGCCGGGCTGCTGTTCCTGCGCGATTTCAAAGCCGCCATCGAACACATTGCCGAGCGCCTCGCGTTGGTTGTCCGGAATGCGGTTGACCCAGGTCACGTAGGCCTGCAGGGCGCGGTTTTCGCTGCGCAGGCGCGCGATCCACGGATCGATTTCGGCCATCGGGGTGTCGGGCGTGTGCTTCAGTGCCGCGAAAAACGGCGCGATGGCATCGATGGGATACGCGGCCTTGGCCAGTCCGGCCAGAAACGCGGCGCGCCAGGGCGGCGCGGCCGCCAGCGTTTTCAGCAAAGCTGCCCGCGCCGGCGGCGTGACCGCCAGCAGATCGGCCTGTGCCTGCAGTTCGCTGAGCAAGGCCGGCTGCAAGCGCAGCAAGGCATCCAATTGCGCCGCGGCCTCTTTGGCATCGCGGCGCTCGAGCGCATGCTGCAACAACCAGACGCGGGTCGGCAGATCGCGCGGCGCCAGCCGTGCGGCTTGACGGTACAGGGTCAAGGCCCGTGCTTTATCGCCGGATTGATCGGCGACCTGCGCCAATACCCGCAAGGGACGGCCATCGATCGGGCGCGCCCGCAGTGCGCGTTCGGCATGGGCTTTGGCGGCCGGCCAGTCTTTCGCGGCCGCATGCCGCAGTGCCGCCTGCAGCAGGGCTTCCGGGTGATCACTGCGCCAGGCCAGCGCGCGCTCGGGATCGCTGCGCGCGAAATGATCGGCCATGCCCAAACCGAGCACGCGCCAGGCCACAAAGGCCAGCACAGCGAGAGCAAAGACGGGCAGCGTTTTTTTCATAGGGTCTTAATCGGTGATCAACAGTTCAAGAATACGGGGCTTTCCGTTTTCACGCACCATCAGCATTTCCAGACTGCCGCTGCGGCGCTGCGGCGCACGCATGGCGCCGAAGGCCAGCTCGCTCTGGAAGCCGGCACGCAGCCGGCGGGCATCGTCCACCTGCTGCCAGCGCGGGTTGCTGAGCGCGATGCGGCGTTGCCGGGTGCTGCTGAACAGACGCGAATGCTCGGCGGCGATGGACTCGACCCCGCCCTTCAGGCTGATCGCCTTCGGACTGAACAGCGCCATCAGCCCGTATAGATTGCCGGCGCTGTAGTGCGTCTGGTATTGCTGCAGCAGGGCCTCGGCTTCGGCGGCACTGAGGGCGTCCGTCACCGCTGCGCTCACGGCGATGGGCCTGGGCACGGATGCCGGCGTTGATTCCGAGCGCGGCGCCAGCGGGCTCGGTTGAGGCACCGGCGTGGGGCGTGCTTGTGCAATCGCGGCAGCGCGGGGATTTGCCGGCACAGTTTGCGCAATGGGCTTTGCCGCAGGCGAGGCCGCCGGCACCGCTGCGGATTTCGGCAGCGATGGCTTTGCCGGCGCAGCGGGCAGGTCCACGACCAGCGGCAATGCGGCCAGGCTCTGGGCCAGATCGGACGCTTGTGCCGGACGGGCCGGCGCCTCGGCGCGCCCGGCGGTGTCAACATACACCGGCGCCACCGGCATTAGGCTGACCGCCAACAAGGCCACGGCCGCCAGCAGCAAAATCCCGAGAAACAGCGGAAACCGGGTGCGCGGTACCGGTGCGGCAGGCCGCAGCACGACTTCGGCCGGCGCGGTGGGCAGCGGATTTTTTAGGGCCGTCCAGGCGCTGTTGACACGCTCGGCCAAGACCTGCGCGCCGGAATTGCGGTCCGGATGCAGCCACTTGATCAGCAGCCGGTGATGCGTACGGGCCGTGATCAGATCATCGTGCGCCTGCAGCGCCAAGCAACGGCGCGGATTGGCACCGGCATGCAGACAGATCTGCTCCAGATAGACGGCGGCTGCCACGCGATCGGATTCGGTGGCATCGGCTTCACCAATCGCGATGCGGATCAGGGCGGTCATGTCCGGTGGCAGCGGCGCCCGTTGCAGGTCCGTGAGCAGCCCCGGCTGCTCACGCAAGCGCATTGCCTGCTGCAGGGCCGTGAGCATGCTCATCAGGTCAGTTTTTTCGGGGGTTCGTTGCCGTAGCTGTAATAGTTGTAGGCGCCATAGCCGTAACCATAACCATAGCCATAGCCATAGGCGGCATGCTTGGCCTCAAACTTGTTGATCAACACGCCGATCAGACGTGCACGCGCTGACAGCAGGCGTTTCACGGCATTGGCGGCAACGACCTTGCGGGTGCCGCCGGCTTCCACCACCAGCATCACGCCCTCGACGCTCGAGGAGATGATCGGCGCATCGGCCAAGCCCATCACCGGCGGGCCGTCAATGATGACCTGATCAAAGTGCGCGAGACCATGCGCAATCAACCTCGCCATATTGTCATCATGCAGCAGTTCG
>NZ_JAUMBI010000122.1:0-1926 GCF_032115815.1 Sandarakinorhabdus sp. | reverse complement strand
CGCGTCTCGTTGAGCGGCAGGCCGACCACGCCCGAAAAACTACCCGACAGGCTGCGCACATAGGCTTCAGCGGCGCCCTGGATGGCATAGCCGCCGGCCTTGCCCTGCCAGTCGCCGCGCCCGATCAGCCAGTCCACGTCGGCGGGCTGGAGGCGCTGGAAGGTGACGATGGATTCGCTCAGCCGTTCGCGCAGGCGGCCATCCGCATCCACCAGCGCCACGGCCGTCAGCACACGATGACGGCGGCCGGAAAGCAGCGCCAGGCACGTCCGCGCCGTCGCCTCATCTTCGGCCTTGGGCAGGATGCGGCGGCCGGCGGCGACGACCGTATCGGCGGCCAGCACGATGGCGCCTGGATGGCGACTTGCGACCAATAAGGCCTTTTCGCGCGCCAACCGTTCGGCATGGGGGCGGGGCTGCTCACCGCGCTGCACGGCTTCGTCCAGATCGGCCGGATCGACCGCAACCGGCACCACCCCCAGCCGCGCCAGCAGATCAAGCCGGCGCGGGCTGGCCGAAGCGAGTACCAGCCGCATGGCCGGGCTCAATCCTCCGGCGCGATGGTGACGGTGATGCCGTCCAGCGCCGGGGTGAAGGCGATCTGGCAGGAAAGCCGGCTGGCCGGCGTCAGATGATCGGACGAATCGAGCAGATCGGCTTCATCGGCATTGGCCGGGCCGGTGCGCGCCATATCACCTTCTGCAACATGCACATGGCAGGTGGCGCAGGAACAGCAGCCGCCGCACAGCGCCAGCAGTTCCGAAATCCCGGCGTCCTTGATGATTTCCATCACGCTCAAGCCGGGCTGGGCGGGCAGCACATGGCTTTGCCCGTCGCGGGTGATCACGGTGATGCTGGCCATTTCGTCCTCGTGGCAAGTGGATGTCGCATCGCCCTGTAGCGGCGGCGCGCGCGGGGCGCTAGGGGATGACAACACGGGAGGACAAGATGCGCATCGCCCACCAATTCGCGCCGCCAATGTCGGCCATGCTCGCCGGCCTGCCCGGCATCACCACGGCCACCCATATCCCGCAGGAAACGCGCTGGGCGCTGCCCACGGATGTGGACGTGCTGTTCGTGCTGCACGGCCAGGGCCATGATCGGGACGAGGCCAACCATGCGCCCCGCCCTGCCGGCTGGCCCGGCGCCGTGAAGCTGGTGCAGTTGGCCAGCGCCGGCGCCGATGATTATCCGCCCTGGCTGTTCGAAGCGCCCGCCGTCGCCAGCGCATCAGGCACCACCGCCATTCCGATTGGCGAATATGCGCTGGCCGTGATGCTGGCCCATGCCAAGCAGCTGGCCACGATCACGCTGAAAGCCGGTGAGGAGTGGCCGGAACGCACCCAGTTCATCGATCAACCGCTGGCCACCCTGCACGGGCGCACGCTGGGCCTGATCGGCCTGGGCAATATCGCGCGGCAGGTGGGGAAATATGCCCACGCCTTTGGCATGGAGATCATTGCCGCCCGCGCCAGTGCCGCGCCGTCACCTGATCCCTGGATCAAGACAGCACCGCTGGACGAGGTGGTGGCCCGCGCCGATCATCTGGTGCTGGCGGCCCCCATCACGCCGGCCACCCAGCATCTGCTGAACGCCGAACGGCTGGCGCGGATGAAGGCCACGGCGCACATCGTCAATGTCGGCCGCGGTGGGTTGATCGATCAGGATGCGCTGCTGGCCGAACTGGACAAGGGCCGGCTGTGGGCCAGCCTTGATGTCACCGATCCGGAACCGCTGCCGCCCGGCCACCGCCTGCAGGGCCATCCCCGCTGCCGCATCACCCCGCATGTTTCCTGGAGCAACCCCGACATCAACCGCCGCATCATGGAACGGCTGGTCGAAAACATCCGCCGGCTGAGCGCAGGCGAGCCGCTGCTGGGCGCGATTGATTGATCACGCCCGTGGGTGCATGATCCGGGCAACACG
>NZ_JAUMBI010000121.1:0-4635 GCF_032115815.1 Sandarakinorhabdus sp. | reverse complement strand
ACTACACGCCAAACACTCGTGAAATCGTTGACCGTCAGGATTTGTATTCAATCACATGGCGTGGCAATGATTGGCGCATTACCGATGTGCGGGAAAGCAATGACCGCATGAAGGTAACATTGCTTTCATGGTCCGCCAAACACGGCAAAGTGCCGCATGCGGCCATGGGCGTGGATAGTGCGCTGGAATGCACCGGGTTCTTCACCGATGCCGCCAAGGCTGGTGCCCACATTACGGCCGGCGCCAAGAAGGTGCTGATCTCCGCGCCGGGCAAGAATGTTGATCTGACAGTGGTTTACGGCGTGAACCACGACAAGCTGACGGCAGAACACAACATCGTTTCCAACGCCTCGTGCACCACCAACTGCCTGGCGCCGGTCGCCATGGTGCTGGACCGCGAGTTCGGCATCGTAAAGGGCCTGATGACGACGGTGCACGCCTACACCAACGATCAGAAAATTCTTGATCAAATTCATGATGATCCGCGCCGCGCCCGGGCCGCTGCGCTGTCGATGATCCCCACCACCACCGGCGCGGCCCGCGCCGTGGGTGAAGTGCTGCCGCAACTGAAGGGCAAGCTGGATGGTTCGGCGATCCGGGTGCCGACGCCGAATGTTTCGGTGGTTGATCTCACCTTCGAATCGGCCCGTCCGACGACGAAAGATGAGGTGAATCAGGTGCTTGCGGCTGCTGCTGCAGGTGAACTGAAAGGCGTCCTCGATTTCACCGTGGAGCCGCTGGTCTCCATCGACTTCAACGGCAGCCCGGCTTCGTCCACCGTGGACAGCCTGGAAACCGCGGTGATCGGCGGCAACATGGTGCGCGTGCTGTCGTGGTACGATAATGAATGGGGCTTCTCCAACCGCATGGCCGATACCGCCGTCGCCATGGGCAAGTTCCTGTAAGAACAATGGCTTCGTTCCGTACCATCGATGACATGCCGGCGCTGGCTGGCAAGACCGTGCTGGTCCGCGCCGATCTGAACGTGCCGATGGCCGATGGTGCGGTAAGCGACGATACCCGCCTGCGGGCTGCGGTGGCGACCATCGCGGCGCTGGCCGATGCCGGGGCCAAGGTGCTGGTGCTGTCGCACTTCGGCCGGCCCAAGGGTCGCGATGAAAAGAACAGCCTGAAGCCGATTGCGGTGGCACTTGCTGCCGTTCTGGGCCGGCCTGTGTCCTTTGTGGCGGATTGCGTTGGCCCTGTGGTGACGGCGACTGCCGGGGCGCTGCCGGCGGGTGGCGTCGCGGTTCTGGAGAACACGCGCTTCCATGCCGGCGAGGAAGCCAATGATCCGGCGTTTGTGGCCGAACTGGCTGCGGCCGGCGATTTCTATGTGAACGACGCCTTTTCGGCCGCCCACCGCGCACATGCCAGCACCGAAGGCCTGGCGCATGTGCTGCCGGCCTTTGCCGGGCGGACGATGGAAGCCGAATTGAAGGCATTGGAAGCCGCGCTCGGTTCGCCGAAGCGCCCGGTGGCGGCGATCGTCGGCGGCGCCAAGGTTTCGAGCAAGATCGACGTGCTGACCCACCTGGTGGAAAAGGTCGATCACCTGATGATCGGCGGCGGCATGGCCAACACCTTCTTGGCGGCGCGCGGCATCGATGTCGGCAAGTCGCTTTGCGAGCATGACCTGAAGGACACCGCGCTCGACATCATGGCGCGGGCGGAAAAGGCCGGCTGCACCGTCCACCTGCCGTACGACGTTGTGGTGGCCAAGGAGTTCAAGGCGCATGCCGCCAACCGCGTCGCCAATATCCACGATATCCAGGTCGATGAAATGGTGCTCGATATCGGCCCGGCCGCGGTCGAGGCGCTGGCCGATGCGCTGAAAACCTGCGCAACGGCGTTGTGGAATGGCCCGCTGGGCGCGTTCGAGATTCCGCCCTTCGATGCCGCCACCGTGGCGCTGGCCCGCACGGCGGCTGCGCTCACGCAAGGGGGCACGCTGCTCACCGTGGCGGGTGGCGGCGATACCGTGGCAGCGCTGGCCCATGCCGGCGTCACCCAGGATTTCAGCTTCATTTCCACTGCCGGCGGCGCCTTCCTGGAATGGATGGAAGGCAAACCGCTGCCGGGCGTGGTCGCACTTCAACAGGCATAAAGGGGACACACCATGTCGATCACGCCCACCGTCAAGGCGATCCTGGCCAATTACGAGAGCGACAATCCCGGCACCAAGGGCAACATCGCGCGGCTGCTGATGCAGGGCCGGCTGGGCGGCACCGGCAAGATGGTGATCCTGCCGGTCGATCAGGGCTTTGAACATGGCCCGGCGCGCAGCTTTGCGCCCAACCCGGAAGCCTATGATCCGCATTACCACTACCAGCTTGCCATCGATGCCGGGCTTTCGGCCTATGCCGCCCCGCTGGGCATGCTGGAAGCCGGCGCCGACACGTTCGCCGGCCAAATCCCCACCATCCTGAAGATGAACAGCAGCAACAGCTGGGCCACCGGCATCAACCAGGCCGTTACCGGCGGCGTTGACGACGCGCTGCGCCTCGGCTGCGCCGCCATCGGCTTCACCATCTATCCGGGTGCGGACGACGTGTTCGACATGATGGAGGAATTCCGCGAACTGGCCGCCGAAGCCAAATCGGTCGGCCTTGCCACCGTGCTGTGGAGCTATCCGCGTGGCGGCATGCTGAGCAAGGAAGGCGAACTGGCGCTCGACGTTGGCGCCTATGCCGCCCACATGGCGGCGCTGCTGGGTGCGCACATCATCAAGGTGAAGCTGCCGTCTGCCCATATCGAGCAGAAGGATGCGCAGAAGGCCTATGAAGGCGCCGACTGGTCCGGCCAGGACAAGCGCGTGGCGCACGTGGTGAAATCCTGCCTGAACGGCCGCCGCCTGGTGGTCTTCTCCGGCGGCGCGACCAAGGGCACCGATGCGGTGTTCAGCGACGCAGTCGCCATTCGTGACGGCGGCGGCAACGGCAGCATCATCGGGCGCAACACCTTCCAGCGCCCGCGCGCCGAAGCGCTGGCGATGCTGGACAAGATCGTCGACATCTATCTGGGCAAGGCCTGACCTTGAGCAGCACGGACGACGAACTGGTTCCCCTGCCGGCAGACTTTGCCGACCGCTTCGAACAGGATGAGCGGCCGGCCTGCCAGCTTTACATTGTCTCGCCGCCGCGCATCGAGATCCCGGCCTTTACCGAAAGCCTGAAGGCCGCGCTGGATGCTGGCCCGGTGGCAGCGTTCCAGCTTCGGCTGAAGGATGTGAGCGATGCCGACGTGCTGCGCGCCTGCGAGGCGTTGCTGCCGGTGTGCAATGCAGCTGACGTGGCCTTCATCCTGAACGACCGTGCCGATCTGGCCAAACAGGCCGGCGCTGACGGCGTGCATCTGGGGCAGGGGGACGGTAGCATTGCCGACGCCCGCGCGCTGCTCGGCCGCGAGGCCCAGATCGGCCGCACCTGCCACGACAGCCGGCATCTCGCCATGGAAGCCGGCGAGGCTGGCGCGGATTATGTGGCATTCGGGGCGTTTTACGACACCACGACCAAGCCGTCGCACTACCGCCCGCAGCCGGAAATATTGAGCTGGTGGATCACGCTGAGCCAACTGCCCTGCGTCGCCATTGGCGGCATCTTCCCGCACAACGCTGCGCCGCTGGTGGAGGCTGGGGCGGATTTCATCGCCGTGGTGCGGGCGGTGTGGGATCATGAAGGCGGGCCGGGCGCCGGCGTGAAGGCGTTTGGAGACGTGCTGGGCTGGTAATCGCCGCCGGCATCCGCTAAGGCGCGCCCCGTTCGCTCCTCGCTCTTTCGCATCCCTGTTCCCCAACCGCTGCCCGCGCGCCCGCGCCGGCTGCAAGGATTTCGCCATGGTCGCCCATAGTTCGCTCATCACCGTCATGGAAAAGGCCGCGCGCAAGGCCGCGCCCAAGCTGCGCCGTGATTTCGGGGAAGTGGATGCGCTGCAGGTCAGCCGCAAGGGCCCGGCCGATTTCGTTTCCAACGCCGATCGTGCTGCCGAAGCCAGCGTGGTCGAAGTGCTGCGCCATGCGCGCCCGGATTGGGGTCTGCTGCTGGAAGAAGGCGGCGAGCACAAGGGCGAGGATGAACGCTGCCGCTGGATCGTCGATCCGCTGGATGGCACGTCCAACTTCCTGCACGGCATCCCGCATTTCGCCATTTCCATCGCCGCCGAAATCGATGGCGAGGTGGTCGCTGGCCTGATTCATCAGCCGCTGACCGGCGAAAGTTACTGGGCGGAGAAGGGCCGTGGTGCCTGGCTGCAGACACAGCGCCTGCGCGTGTCGGGCCGGCGTGATCTGAATGATTGCCTGATCGCCACCGGGATTCCGTATCAAGGTCATGGCGATCGCGCCCAGTTCAATTCGATCCTGAATGCCGTGATGCCGGAAGTGGCTGGCGTGCGCCGTTTTGGTGCGGCCAGCCTTGATATGGCCTGGGTGGCGGCCGGTCGGTTCGATGGCTTCTGGGAAACCGGCCTTTCTTATTGGGACATCGCCGCCGGCATGTTGCTGATCCGGGAAGCCGGCGGCTTCGTCAGCGATTTCCGGGGCAGCGATGGCATGGTGGGCCGGCGCGAGATCATCGTGGGCAACCAGTCTATCCAGTCGCGCTTGCACAAGCTGATCGCCGGCGCGCTGCGCTGAGC
>NZ_JAUMBI010000120.1:47345-51022 GCF_032115815.1 Sandarakinorhabdus sp. | reverse complement strand
CGGTGTCGCCGCTCACGGCCCACAATCGGCCATTGATCGGGCGAAACACCTCGGCCGTTTTGGCCGGATCGCCATAATAGCCCACCGGCGTGTTGCCGCAGCGCGCCACCAGCCCGATCTCGCCCACCTCGCCAAAACGGTCGCCCAACACAACCTGCTGGCTCTCGCTTGCCTGAAGCCGCATCAGCCCCTCGCTGCTGGGCGCCGCCGTGCCGGCAATGCCGGTTTCCGAGGACCCCATACCATCGGTGATCGCAGCGCCCGTCAGAAGACGCTGCAGATCCGCCTTCACATGGCCGGAAAACACAGCGCCGCCAGAACCAAAGCTCACGACCGCTGACAGATCCCAGCGGCCGGGATTGCTGGCCAAGGCATCGCGCAGCGGTATCGCCATGGCATCGCCAACCACCTGGACGATGTTGGCCTTGAGCATCGCGGCCGTTTCCCACACAGTCGCCGGATCAAAGGCCGCGCTGTCGTCGAGCGCCACGGTCACGCCGTTCAGCAAGGCAGACCACACCGTCCACAATGCGGCCGCATGCATCAGCGGCGCCACCGGAAAAATGCGCAAGGGATAGGCATTGGCCGCCCGGCTGGCGATATCGGCCGGCTGCTGCGCCGGGCCAAGCGTGTTGAAGAAGCCGCCGCCCCCGGCGCAGGCAAAGAAGAACGCACGATGGGGCCACATCACGCCCTTGGGCATGCCGGTGGTACCGCCCGTATAGGTGAGCAGGATGTCAGCCTCGTCGCGCGGCCAGGTGGTGCGACCCGCGGGCGCGCTCTGGAGCGCCGACCAAGGCAGCGATCGCACATCGGCCACGCCGGACCCATCGGGCACGGCGACGGCAAGGCGCAGCCCCGGCAGGCGGGCTTGTAGCCGCGCCATCAGGTCTGTCCATCGGGCGCCGTGGATCACGCCAGCGGCGCCGGCATTGTCAAACAGATAGGCCAACTCGTCTTCGCCATAGCGGTAATTGACGTTGAACGGGATGGCACCAAGCTTGATGGCAGCGATGAAGGCCTCCAGATGCTCGATCTGGTTGTGGAGAAACAGGCCAACCCGATCGCCGCGGCCAACGCCATGCGCTTCAAGCCCGGCGGCGATGCGGGTGGTGCGGGCGTCAAGTTCGGCAAAGCCAATCTGTTGCGACCGGGTGATCAAGGCGATCCGATCGGGAACGGCCGCTGCAACGGTTTCGAACAAATCGGCAAGATGGAACTGGTGTGCCATCCCATACCCTCCCCTGCATCAACGATTGCGCCTTGATGTGCTTCTTTTTTTACGCATACTAATATCCATATGCGATACGAACAAACATATGCGTTTTCGCTAGCCGGGTCACCTGCATGATTCTCGAGCCGACATCAGCGCGCGCGCAGCAGGTCGGCCGCCTTTTCCCCAATCATGATCGCCGCTGCATTGGTGTTGCCCGACACCAAACGGGGCATGATCGATGCATCGGCCACACGCAGACCAGTGACCCCGCGCACCCGCAGTTGGGGATCAAGCACGGCGTTGTCGTCGATCCCCATCCGGCAGGTGCCAACCGGGTGATAGCCCGTGTTGCCATAGCGCCGGGCATGATCCAGCAGCGCGGCATCGTTGGCGCATTGATCCCCGGGCCATTGTTCCACAGCGCCGAGGGCGGCCAGCGGCGCTGTGGCTGCCAGGGCGCGCGCCAGGCGCATGGCCTGCACCGAAAGGCGGCAGTCATGCTCGGCGGTGAGGTAATTGTGGACAATGTGGGGCACGGCTTCGGGATCGGCACTGGCCAGACGGACATGACCGCGGGATTCGGGGCGCAGCACACAGGGCGCCAGGGTGAGCCCGGGCCAGGGCGACAGGCTGACTTCGCCGCCATCGGCCGCCGCCCCCAGATCTCCGGAAACCGGCAGGCAATGGAATTGCAGATCGGGCCGATCGAGCACCGGATCCGATTTCACGAATGCGCCGGTCTGGGCGGCCGGGATCGTCATGGCGCCACGGCGGCGCACCAGATAGTTGATCATGTTGCGAACCAGGCCAAACCCCGACAGCTCCCGGTTGAAGCTGAAGGCGTCATCGCGCAGCCGCCAGCACATCGTCAGGATGAAATGATCCTGCAGGTTCGCACCAACCTGTGGGCTGTCGTGCAGGGGCGTGATGCCCATCGCAGCGAGGTCGGCAGCCGGCCCGATCCCCGACAGCATCAGCAGTTTGGGGCTATGGTAGGTGCCCGCCGCCAGGACCACCTCCCGCGTGGCAGACACAATCTGGTTGCCGCCTGGCCCGGCCACCTCCACGCCAACGGCCCGCCGGCTCTCCATGGCCACGCGGCGGGCGAGATGGCCAGTGAGGACCGTGAGATTCGGGCGATTGAAGACCGGCCGCAGATAGGCATCCGCCGCAGAGCAGCGACGGCCATCGTGAATGGTGGTCTGGTAATAAAAGGCGCCGTGCTGATCCGCCCCGTTATAGTCTGCCGTGGCCGGGACCCCCAGTTCGGCAAAGCCGGCGAGCACGGCGTCATTGGTCGGATCGCGGTGGACCACTTCCTCAACCCGCAGCGGGCCAGACCCGCCGCGCATATCGGAACCGCCACCGGCAAAATGTTCGGCCCGGCGGAACAGCGGGGCGACATCAGCCCAGCCCCAGCCGATCGCGCCCAGATTGCTCCAGCTGTCATAATCCTCGGCCTGGCCGCGGACATAGATCAGGCCGTTGATGTTGGAGGAGCCACCAAGGCCGCGCCCGCGCGGCACAAGCATGGTGCGGCCCCCCAGGCCAGGTTCTGGCGCGCTGTGATAATGCCAGCTGTGGCCGAACTGCTTGACCGTGCGGCCATAGCCGGCGGGCATCGACACCAGGAAGTCGCGCCCGTTGCCACCGGCCTCAATCAGGATGACGGAAACGGACGGGTCCTCCGACAGTCGTGCGGCCAGCACGCAGCCTGCAGAACCGCCACCCACGATCACATAATCGGCCTTCATGCCATCCTCCAGCCCCGGTCGACACCGGGCACACAATGAACAAAACACGCCAAGGGGAAATCAGGACCATGTCCCACGCACGGAAACGGACGACGATACTGGCGATCGCGATGCTGGCGATGCCCACGCTGGCGCAACCGGCGGCCCAAACGCCGCCCGTCCCCGCCGCCAAGCCGGCCACCGCTGCCACGCGGCCGGCCCGGCCCGCCCGCGCGGCCAGCTTGCCGCCGGAGGATGGGCAGGATTTCGAGTTTGCCCGGCGTGGCTTCATTGCCACCTGGCCGGAGGCCATCATCCGCCAGGCCAATGGCCAACCCAGTTTTGATCTCGCCGGCAATGATTTCATCGACGGGCCGGCGCCCGAAACGGTGAATCCGGCGCTGTGGCGACAGAACCGCGTGCTGCGCAGCGAGGGCCTGTTCCGGATCGCGCCCGGCCTCTACCAGGTGCGCAATTTCGACAACAGCAACGTGACGTTCGTCGAAACCCCCAATGGCTGGATCGTGATCGATCCGCTCACGGTGAGCGAGGTGGCCGCGGCAGCGCTTGATCTGCTGAAGAAGCATGTTGCCAACAAGCCGGTTCTGGCTGTGCTCTACACCCACAGCCACAGCGACCATTTCGCCGGGGTTGGCGGCGTGATCAGCCCGGCCGAACTGGCGTCTGGCAAGGTGCAGGTGATCGCGCCCAAGGGCTTCATGGACGAG
>NZ_JAUMBI010000120.1:0-47335 GCF_032115815.1 Sandarakinorhabdus sp. | reverse complement strand
GCGAATGGATGATCGCCGGCACCGCCATGGGTCGGCGCGCCTTCTATCAGTTCGGCTATTTCCTGCCGCGAGGGCCGCAGGCGCATGTTGGCATGGGCATGGGCACGGCGATTGCGGCCGGCAAACAGGTTTTGGTGCCGCCAACGCTGGAGATCGAGCGCACCGGCCAGAGTGTCACCATCGATGGCGTTGAACTGGTGTTCCAGATGACGCCGGGGACGGAGGCTCCGTCCGAATTCAACGTCTGGCTGCCGGCGCTCAAGGCGATGGTCAACTCGGAAACCGCGACGGGCACGCTGCACAATGTCCAGACCTTGCGCGGTGCCAAGGTGCGCGATGCCAAGGCCTGGTCGGAGTATCTGACCGAAGCCGTGCGGATGTGGGGCGACAAGGTTGAGGTTTTGGTGACCTCGCACCACTGGCCGCGCTTCGGCAATGGGGTGATCCGCGAGCATCTCGGGCGGCAGCGTGATGCCTACAAGTTCATCCACGACCAGTCGGTGCGGCTGATGAACATGGGCGAAACCCCCGACGAGATTGCCGAGCAATTGCAGCTGCCGGCGCCGCTGCGGAGCGATTGGGCCCTGCGCGGCTTCTATGGCACCGTCAATCACAACGCCAAGGCTGTCTATGACCGCTACATGGGCTGGTATGATGGCGTTCCGGCCAATCTGAACCGCCACCCGCCGGTGGAACGGGCCAAGCGGCTGGTGCAGGCCATGGGCGGGCCGGCGCGGCTGCTGCAGGAAGCAAAGCGGGCCTTCGCCGCCGGCGATTATCGCTGGTCGGCAGAACTGGCGCACAATGGCGTTTTTGCCAATCCCGAGGACAGGGCCGCGCGCGCCGTTCTGGCCGACAGTTATGAGCAGCTCGGCTATCAGGCGGAAAGCGCGGTGTGGCGCAACATCTACCTCACCGGGGCCCGCGAGCTGCGCCAGGGCCATCCGGACACGGTTCGCGAAACCGGGCCGAACTTCCTCAGCCTGGCGACCCCTTTGCACAATTTCATGGATCTGGTGGCAACCACGCTCGTGCCTGACCGGGCCGGCACGACAACCCTGGCCTTCAACCTGATCGACAGTGGCACCGGTGATCGCGTGGCGGTGCGGCTGGCCAACCAGGTGCTGGTGACCGAACCGGGGCAGACCCATGCCGATGCCCCGACGCTGACGGCGCCCAAGCCGATGATCCTGGGCATCCTGTTCGGCGCCCTGCCGCTGGACGCCGCGCTCAAGAGCGGCAGAGCGCAACTGGCCGGTGATGGCAGCCAGATCAGCCAGCTCGTGCCGATGCTGAGCCGGCCAAGCCTTGATTTCAACATAGTCGAGCCCTGATCGGCGCCGCGGGCGGTGGCCGGGCGGCGCGATCACAGCCCGGCCAGTTGCCGCACCGCCGCACGGGCTCCGCGCATGGCCCCCTCGATGTAGCCAACACCACCCGCATCGCCGATGAGCTGGACCTTGCACCCGGCAGCCGCCAGCGCATCGGCCAGCGTGCTGTCCCCTGTGGCGCCACGGGCCACGATCACCTGATCAGCCGGCACCACCTGCAGTTGGTCCTTCAAAAGGAAGCGCACCGCATCGGCAGTGATGGCAATATCCTTGACGCCCTTGCACAAGGTCACCCCGTGGTGGGCCAGTTCAGGCACGATGCGCATGCGCCTGACCACGGTGAGGCCGCGGCCCAGCACGGGCGCTTCATCAACCACGGTCACAGTGCGGCCGCGTTCGGCCAGGAACTCGGCCAGTTCAAGGCCAACCAGTTCGCCACCGATCACGACAATG
This sequence comes from Sandarakinorhabdus sp., assembly GCF_032115815.1. GTDB lineage: Bacteria > Pseudomonadota > Alphaproteobacteria > Sphingomonadales > Sphingomonadaceae > Sandarakinorhabdus. The sequence continues at coordinate 45,551 of NZ_JAUMBI010000120.1, read as the reverse complement.
CGCTGGCCAAGGGGCATCCACGCCCGGCTCGCCAGCCGGGCCCTGGCCGGATCGGTACTGAGACCGGTGGCCGCACCGACTTTGGTCAACAACCGCGTCAATAATCCGGTCTTGCGCGCAATATCCTCGCCATGATCGCCCAGCAGCAGACCGCGCAGATCGTCACCAGACAGGACGTGGGGCAGATCACTGCCGGGCAAATCCGGCATGGCGCGGCGCGCGCCTGTCGCGACAATCACCGCATCGGGTTTCAAGTCTGAAAGCAGGGCAGGCGTCGCCTCCACACCCAGACGGACATCAATCCGAGCCTCGGCGACCCGTGCCTGCAGCCAGTCGAGCAGGCGGCCATTCGGCTCATAGGCGAGTGCCGCAAAGCGCAAGGTGCCGCCCATCAGGCGGCTGCGTTCCAGCAGGGTCACCCGGTGACCCTGCCCGGCCAGCAAGCGGGCGGTCTCCATGCCGCCGGGCCCGGCACCAACCACCACGACATGGCGACGGTCCGTGGTGGCAGGCAGGTCGCCCTCGTGCTCGAACGCCAGATCGGTGTTGACGGCGCAGCGGACGTGGCTGCCGGCATAGATGGCGCTAACGCAGGTATAGCAATAGATACAGGGCCGGATGCGCGCGGCATCACCACGACAGACCTTGGTGGGGAGCGCCGGATCAGCCAGCAGCTTGCGGCCCATGGAGATGAAATCCGCCTGACCGGACTGCAGCGCGCGCTCGGCGGAATCCAGCTCGATCCGACCGGCGGCAAGCACGGGAATGTTGATCGCCGCCCGGATGGCGGCGGTGGCCGGCAGGTTGAAATCCTCGATATGAGGGATGTTGGATTCGCTGTGCAGTTCACCCTTGCCGGTCTCATGATAGGCCGAAACCGAAATGGCATCCGCACCGGCCGCCTGGGCCTGGCTGGCGGCAAGGATGGCATCATCAAGCGTGATGCCGCCATCCTTGCCGACTTCGCGCGAATCCAGCTTCACAATGATCGGGAAATCAGGGCCGACACGGCGGCGGACTTCGGCCAGAACTTCGCGCAGGATGCGCAGGCGGTTGTCGATACTGCCGCCATATTCATCGGTGCGCGTGTTGGTCTTTGGCGAGATGAAGGACGACAGGAGATAGCCATGGCCGGCATGGATCTCCACTGCATCAAAGCCAGCCCGGCGAGCCCGGTCGGCGGCATCGCCAAACTGGCCGACTACGTGCGCGATATCCTGCGGTGTCAGCAATTTCAGTTGCGGCGGCTTCATGCCGGCAAAGGCAGTCATCTCTTCCGGCAGGAAGCTTGACAGGAAATTGCCCGCAGGCGGCGGCGGCACCGATGGGGCCCACAGGGGATGATCCCACCGACTGGAATAGCCAGCCACCAGGCCGCCATGATGCAGCTGGGCCGCGATGCGGGCGCCATGGGCATGAACCCGTTCGCACAGGTGTGTGAGGCCTGGCAGGAAGCGATCATCGGAAATGGCCGTCTGCCGCCAGGTGACGGCGCCCACCGGCCAGGCGACGCCTGACACGCCGCAGATGATCAGGCCAACCCCGCCGGCAGCCTGCGCCTCGTGATAGGCGATCAACTGTTCGCCGGCCGACCCGTCTTCCTCAGCGAGGCTCACCCCCATGGCGGCAACCACCATGCGGTTGCGCAAGGTCAGGCGGCCAATTTGGCCCGGGCTGGCGAGATACGTGTGGCTGGCTGTCATGGCTGCATCACCGGATAATCCGTGTATCCCCGATCCTCGCCCACATAGAAGCCGCGCCGGTCGGGCCGGGCAAGCGGCGCTCCGGCCGCCAGTCGTGCAGGCAGATCGGGATTTGCGATGAAGGCCCTGCCAAAGCTGACCGCGTCGGCTCGGCCCGACGCGATCGCCGCAGCACCGCTGGACCGATCGAGATTGTTGTTGGCAATGATGGGCCGGCGGCCGTGGCGCCGCAACCAGGTCAGGACGTCGAATTCGGGTAGGGACATGTCGACCACGTGCACATAGGCGAGGCCCAGTTGCTCCACGCCGTGCAGGAACGGCGCGAAATTGGCTTCGGGATCGTCAACGGTCATGCCGTTGTAGGGGTTGCCGGGCGAAATCCGCACCCCCACCCGGCCAGGCCCGACGACGTCGGCCATGGCCCCCAACACCTCCAGCGGGAAGCGCGCGCGCCGTTCGGGTGATCCGCCATGATCATCGTCACGGCGGTTGCTGGCCGGATTAAGGAACTGGTTGATGAGATAGCCGCTGGCCGCGTGCAGTTCGACGCCGTCAATCCCGGCCGCCCTGGCGCGGCGCGCGGCGTCTGCAAACTCGGCCACGATCCGCGGCAGTTCGTCAACCGCAAGGGCGCGGGGCATGGCACAGGGCTGCGGCGTGCCATCGGGGCCGGGCACCGGATCAGGGCAGGCCAGCGCACTGGGCGCGACGACGTCTGCTGCATAACCACGATTGGCAGGCACCACGACCCGCCCGCAATGCATCAGCTGCATGACGATGCGCCCGCCAGCGGCGTGGACCGCATCGGCCACCCGCGACCAGGCGGCCTGCTGGGCCTCGTTCCAGATGCCGGGCGTGCGCCAATAGCCCTTGCCCTCAGCGCTGGGCTGCACGCCTTCGGTCACGATCAGGCCGGCGCTGGCGCGCTGGGCATAGTGCAACGCCACGAGATCGCCGGGCACATCACCGGGCCCGGCGCGACCACGGGTCATCGGGGCCATGACAATCCGGTTGTTCAACGCCAAATCGCCAAGCCGCACCGGCGCGAACAGCGCCGATGCGGCCAGGTCTTCCGTGCCTGTTGTGGCGAACGCGGCGTCAACAGGCGTCATGGCAGCCGATCAGAAGGCGATGTCGAGGGTCATGCCATAGGTGCGCGGATCACCGAAGATCACCGAGCCAAACCCGAGCTGGCCAAAGTCGATGCCGCGGTTGACATAGGCCTGGTTGGTCAGGTTCTTGCCCCAGAAGGTCAGGGCAGCATTCTTCACCGGGCCAACCTTCAGGCCTTCGAAACGCAACTGGGCGTCAAGCAGGCTGCGGGCATTGCCGCGGATCTGATCGGCAAAGGGCGTGTTGAGCGGGTTGCCGAAATATTCCTGGCTGGAGACATAGGACCAGCCGACACGGCCGACCATGCGGACATCATCCTTCAGCGGCACGCGCACGTTACCGGCAAGGTTGCCCGTCCAGGCCGGTGCGTTTCCAGGAGTCGCAGATGAGGCAATGTTCACGGTCGCACCCGTTGAACTGGTGCCGGGGAAGTTCCTCACCCGTGGGACGACGTGTCCAACACCGCCATCAATCGAGAACATGCTGCTAATCCGCAACTGGCCCTCGATTTCAAAGCCGGTATATTCGATCTTGCCGGCGTTCACGACCTGGGTACCAAAGCTGCCGCCGCCCGTGATCGGGATCGGCACCGTGGCCTGCAGGTTGGAATAGTTGTTGTGGAAGACGGCCGCATTGATGCGCAGGCGGTTGAACAGTTCCAACTTGGTCCCGATCTCATAGGACCAGATCTTTTCCTCTTCAAAGGGGATCAGGCCAACATTGTTGGCCACGCTGGTCGACTGGCGCAGGTTGAACCCGCCCGAGCGATAACCTTTGGCCACGCGGGCATAGAGATTGACGTCATCGGTCGCCCGATAGTCCACGGTCAAGTGACCGGTGGGCGCCGAGAAGCTGACGTTGCGCTGGTTCAAAGCCACCTCGGCACCGGTGGTCGGGGCAGCCCCGTTCTGGAAGCGGTCAACCCACTTGCGATCCCATGTGTAGCGCAGGCCAAGGGTGACACCGAGCTTGCTGTCGAGCGATTCCGGCCGATAGCTGGCCTGCCCGTAGACAGCGACCGAACGACCACCCGCACGATAGCCAAGTGTCGAGCTTTGGACAACGGCGCGGAACCGGGCTGGGTTACCGGCCTGCAGCAGCGGCGCGAGAGCACCAAAGTTGGCGCTGCTGAACACCGCCTGGTTGGTGTCGAGCACGAAGGCGAAATCCTGCGGGTTCCGCTCATAGCCGCGCTCGCTGTAGTAGAAGGTGCCCAACACCCACTGGAAAGGCCCATCGCCAGCCGAGATCAGTTCCAGTTCCTGGCTGAATTGGGTCTGGCGGCGATCATTGCTGGCCTGGAACAGCGGCTGGGTGGTCGTGGGAACGGACTGCGACGCCAGGAAAGCGGCGGTGCCCGCCGGCTGGAACAGCGCCAGCGTCGATTGCGGCAGCCCGTTCAGCGTGGTGGCTTGGGTGAAGGCGGGACCCCGGATAGTGCCCAGGCCATCGAGATCACTACCCTCGATCACGTTTCGCCACTTGCGCCAGCTGGTGCTGCTGCGGATGGTCACGGCCTCACCGCTGTATTCGAGGCGGGTCAGATTGCCCCAAATGGTGTCAGTGGAAGGGCGGGCTTGGTCGAGGCACAGGCTGGACAAACGCTGCGTGGTCACCGAGTTGAGCGGCGCACCGCATTGCGGCTGCACGGCGGTTGCCGCCGCCAAATAGCCCCGTACATTGGCCGGCTGCACACGCGGCACCTGCACGCCGTCTATGACGGCATTCGGCCGGAACACGCCGTCGCCAACACCCGTCAACTGGTTGGCCATTGGCACGCCCTTGGTTCGGGTCCAATCGAAGGTATTGCTGATCTTCAGGTTGTCGGCAACATCCCAAACGGCAGCAACGCGCGCCGTATCAGTCTTGAAGCCGCCAGGATCCAGCGCGCCGTCAGGCTGGAGGATGTTGTCCACCACACCATCGCGGCGACGGTGCAAGTAGGAAGCTGACAGACGCAACGCGTCGCCGATGCGCCCACTGTTGATCGATGCGCGAACCATGCGCTGGTCGAAATTGCCGAGACCTCCGCGCAAGGCAAAGCCGAATTCCTCGGCCGGAGCCTTGGTGACGAAGTTGACCGCGCCGCCGGTCGTGTTGCGGCCGAACAGCGTGCCTTGCGGACCGCGCAGCACTTCAACCCGCTCAATGTCCGCAACCTCGAAGGTCGAAGCGGAAGAGCGACCAAGGTAGACGCCATCCAGGTACATGCCGATCGGGGAGTCGAAGCCCATGCTTTCATCGGCATTCGTCGGAATCCCGCGGATCGTCACCACGGCCGCAGCGGCGTTGGTGGTGCCGCCATTGACCGCGATGTTTGGCGCAATCGCGGACAAGTCCCGCGCTTCAGTGAGTTGCCGGAATTCAAGCTGCTCCGACGTGATGGCCGAAATCGAGATCGGAACCCGCTGCAGACTTTGGCTGCGGCGTTCGGCTGTCACCACGATTTCCGGAATACCTTGGTCCGTTTCGGCGGCGGCTTGCTGCTGGGCAAGCGCGGCTCCCGATGTTCCGGCCAGCAACGCGGTCACGACGATGCGCGTGATCATCCCTTTATCCTCCCCTTCGCTCTGCCGAACACGCGCCCAGCTTTGCTGCAGGGTCTTCGCGTCGGTAGTTTACATGAATGACGGAAAGCGCAATGACGGTCAAACTGTTTTACGCATTATCGGCCACACAAGCTACGCATGCGATATTTTGCGTAACCAATTGTCAGGGGTGTTGCGCTTTTACGCCACTTTTCCCCAAGGGTCGCGTTGCGTGCCCCGCGTGGTCACGACTCCGTTGACCCGCGCATGGAACTCGCCGGCCCGGGCGCGCGAATTGAAGAACTGGCGATACCAGATCCTGACCTTGCCAAACGGCCCATCCCCTGGCACGGCCAGCGGCTGCAAGCACGGCCGCTTGTGAGCCCAGATCTCGAAATCCTGCGCGAAGGCAACGCGCCCCGCCTCCTCGTAGCCGCGCGCTGCGGCGAGATCGTCCACGCCCGGCTCTGCCGCGGCCACTTTCACCGCCAGCCCGTACCAAACCTTCACCAGACCATCATCAACCGGCGTGTGGGTGATCAGCATGAGGCTGGGATACTCACCAACCATGGTGGACTGGAGAATGCCCGGCCCCGTGTACCACGTGTCATTTGTCATCGGACCGGCCCCGCTGCCCGCCAGCGTCTTGTGTCCCGCCGTCAGAACCTGGCGGACGACATGGCCGTCAAAAACATTGTCAAAAAGCACAAGGTCAACAGACCCGTGCACGGGCTCCAGGTGACCCTTGTCGCAGATATTGTCGACAATCTCCTGCGGGTGACAGGCCAGCTCGCCCAAGCAGGCCACGTTCCAGTTGACCCAATGCGGCGCGCCGGCATGCTCAAAAGCGGGCAATTCGTAATCCGGGTCCCCACCTTCAATGTCATACCAGACCCAGAGACAGCCAGCCCGCTCGACCACGGTCCAGCTTTTCAAGCAAGCCGCCTTGGGGATGGGTGCCGGTGAATACGGGATTTCGTTGCAACGGCCGTCGGGACCAAAGCGCCAGGCGTGATAAGGGCACCGAATATTGTCCCCCTCTACATGCTTGCCGTCCGTCACGACATAGGACGTCGTGTTGCGGGCAAGATGGGTTCCCATGTGTGGGCAATAGGCCTCCACAAGGAACACCCGGCCGGAATGGCCGCGATACAGTACCATTTCTTGGGCGAAATAGCGCACTGCCAAGGGTGTGGTGGTAGCATCGGCGGACGTACCGATCATGAACCAGCCACGGGGAAAAGTGAATTCGCCCAAGCCATATTCCACTGTCGTCGCCATCTCGCCGTCCTCCCTTTAGAGAAGATAGCAAGAGCGTAACTCTAGGGCAATGGCTTGAACGAAAAAAGCGTCACTTCGGGTCTTTGACCATGATTATGCGTAATTTCTGTGAAGGCTACCTACGCATCATCGTCAGCGTCCGCCGACGGCAGGGGAGCGGCCGTGATTCGCACGACGCGTGGATCGTACTTGAAGGTCTTGACCGCAATGGACGTCTCGACATGGTGCACGCCGGGCAGCGCAAGGATGCGGTCCGACGTCTCCAGGACAAGGCTCTCCAACTCGTCGAACAGGCAGATGGCAAGGATGTTGAATTGCCCCATCGTCACCATGACCGCATTGACCTGTGGGACATCGGCGATTGCCTTTGCAACTGCGCGCACATCAGCCACCTGCGCCTGAACACCAATGAATGCCAACCGCGCCGCGCGATTGATACCGAAGCCGGTGATGGCGGTAAACGCAATCAGCCGTTCTTCCTGCAACCGCTTGATGCGACCGCGGACCGTACCCTCCGTCACGCCCAGGTCAGCCGCGATACGCCGATTGGACACACGCGCGTCTTTGGCGAGAATACCGATCAGCTGGCGGTCGAGATCATCCAGTTGCGGAACGCTCATGAAGCTGCACGATCCTCTATGGGGGCGACGTCAAATTTGTACTTGATGACATCGACCGCAATCGCCGGCAGCATCGAACGAATTCCGTGCACCTGGCCAAACTTGTTGAACAACAAGGCGGGCAGCTCGTCAAACTCGTGGAGCACCACCAAGAGGTCGATGTCGTAGCGACCGGTCACCAAGTGGGCCGCAAACACCTCCGGAAACTGCGCGAGTTCGGCCGCCACGTCAGATGCAGGCCGACCCTCGACCTCAATTGCCACCTGCATCAGCACATTGTAGCCATGTGCCGAAAAGTCGGAAACGGCCACCACGCGCAGTTGATTGGCCTCCTCCATGCGGCGGATGCGGGACGAAACAGTGGTCGCCGTCAGACCCAATTGATCAGCGATCTGCTGGTTGGAAGAGCGGCCATTGCTGCGCAGCTGCTCCACGATAGCGCGGTCGATGTCGTCCAGCACGAATTCCTGTCCCATTGCGGCATTACGCCAGCCACCCCACGGCGTGGCAAGTGCTTTTGGCAACGCGAGCCGGCACCGATTGACAGCGCCACCAGCGTCGAGCAGCATATTTGCGCATACACAGGATAAAATCGCCAGTAAATTGGCGTCATTCGTATCAATCGATTGTGAACTTTACGCAATCATCAAATTCGATGATATTTGCGGGCAAGAAAGGAGCAGGCGAATGCAGCGGCTGTCTGGCAAGGTGGCGCTGGTCACGGGCGCGGCCCGCGGGATCGGAGCAGCCATCGTGTCCCGGTTCCTGTCCGAAGGCGCCCAGGTCATGGCCAGCGATGTGCTTCCGGTTTCTCCTCATCAAAGAAGTGCGCAACTGGACGTCGCCACGCTGGACGTCACCAAGTCAGGGCATTGGGCCGAGGCGATCGCGCAGACGGAGCGACGATTCGGCCGGCTCGATTGCCTGGTCAACAACGCAGGCATCATCCGGTTCAGTCGATTTGATGATCTGGACGAGACCATGATGCGGCAGATCATTGATGTGAACCTGATCGGCACGATGCTCGGCTGCCAGGCCGCCATCCCGGCTCTGGAGCGGGCCGGCGGCGGCACCATCATCAACATGAGCAGCGCTGATGGCCTATCGGGCGCCAACTCACTGACCGCCTATTGCGCCTCGAAGTTTGGGGTGCGGGGATTCACCAAGGCGCTGGCCATGGAGTTGGGTCCGCGCCGGATAAGGGTGAACAGCATCCACCCCGGCGGCATCTTGACAGAGATGGCCAACCCAGGCGGCATTCCGCGTGATCTCTATGACCGCGGATATTGGATCTACCCCGCCCAGCGATCCGGTGATCCGGCCGACGTGGCCGCTGCAGCGGCCTATCTCGCCTCCGACGATGCCGCCTATTGCATCGGCACCGAACTGTCGGTCGACGGCGGATTGAACGCCGGGCATTACTACATGACGATGCCCGGTGCGCCGAAAAACCCAAACGCCTGATCTCAATCGCGCATCTGGGCACCGCCGTTGACGTGCCAAACCTGCCCGTTAACCCATTCGCCATCTTCTGAAGCGAGAAACGCAACGGCTGCCGCAATATCGACCGCCTTGCCGAGCCGTGTGTGCGGGAGGGCCTTTAGGGCACGGGCGGTATATTCTTCGGTAAGATGCTGGGTGACTGCCTCGGTCAGCACGACGCCGGGACAAATGACATTGGCCCTTATCCCCTTCTTGCCCCACTTGCTGGCAACGTGGCGCGCCAGCGCATGGATGGCATTCTTGGTCATCGGATAGGCCACCTGCCACGGCGCGCCACCCGAAGCGGCCCCCGAGGACGTGAAAATCATGGCGCCGCCGCCTCCAGCCAACATCACAGGCAGCGCCGCTTGGGTCGCCAGAAAATGGCTCTTCGTGTTGATGGCGAAGCTGCGTTCCAGCACCTCCACAGAGCAATTGAGGGCGTCGATGTCACCCTGCGTGCCACCTGCGAGATTGGAATGATAAATATTGAGACCGCCAAAATGCTTGACTGCTGCGTCGACAATGCCTGCCTGCGAGGCAGCATCGGTGCCATCCAGGCGAACCGCAACGGCCCGACCGCCATCAGCATTGATGGCGGCGGCCACAGCCTCGCCTTCCTCGACCAGAAGGTCGCCAATCACCACGGACGCACCTTCCGCCGCCAGGCGACGCGCTGTTGCAGCGCCAATGCCGCGTGCGCCGCCGGCCACAATGGCCACCTTGTCTGCCAAACCCCGCATCACATCATCTCCCCAGCAACCAGCCTGACCATCACATCACGGCGCGCAGCAAATAGGGTATGCCGGCCACGCCCAGCAGCCCGGCCTGGCCCCAGCGCGCCAGCGTCGGCGACTGGTGGTTCCAAAGGCCGAGCGAGCCAAAAGCCCCGGTGGCGCCAGCGCCATCAATCCAGATGCCGGTCAAGCCGGCAAAGCCCAGCAGACCAAGGACGCGCATGAAAAGACCAGGTCGGTCCTTGGCCACGGGATTGCGCAGGCCGGCCAGGCCAGAGAGACCAATCAGGCCGATCAGGCCGACAAAAGGCGCGAGTGTGTCGAGCATCAGAGCTTTGGCCTTCTTTGTGCCCAGGGCTGGGCGGCTTCCAATTGCATGGCGAGTTGGAGCAGGCCGGCCTCGTTGCCATAGCGGCCGGTGAACATCACGCCCAATGGCAGGCCATCGCGACTGGTGCCCAAGGGCACCGACATGGCGGGCTGGCCGGTCAGGTTGGCGATCTGGGCGAAGGGTGTAAAGGCCGCAGCACGCTGACCCCACGTCTGGAAATCACAGTCTGGGGACAGATTGATCTGGCCAAGTGGCAGCGGCGGCGTAGCCAGGGTAGGCGAGATTATCATGTCATGCGTTGCGAGGAATTGCGCCATCGTCAGCGCGGCGGTCTGCAGCGAGTTGTTGGCCCGCGCCAAGTCTCGGCCACTAACGGAGCGCCCATAGGCCAGGAAGGCCAAGGTGATTGGTTCCAGAACATCCGGCCCCGGCGCGATGCCCAGCAGCTTTGCGCGGTCTTCGATATCCGCAGCAACGGCCGAAGAAATAATGGCAAAACTGGCCATGCCAATGGCAGCCGGGTCGATGGCGGGCGCGGCGATCTCCACATGGTGACCAAGTTGTTCACACAACCGGGCGGCCGCCTCTGCAGCGGCCACGCATTGCGGGTCCACCGGGCTGCCGCTGAATGGCCGGGTCATCAGGGCCAATCGCAGCGCGCGCGGCTTGCGCCGGGCAGCGGCCAGGAAGCCCCCTGCAGGCGCCGGCGGCGCGCTGTAGCGGCTGCCCGGCTCGATGCCGGCCGTCACGTCCAGCAGGGCCGCGGAGTCGCGCACAGACCGCGTAACCGCATGGTGCGCGGAAAGCCCGCCCCAGCCCTCGCTGCGGGGTGGCCCCATCGGCACCCGGCCCCGACTGGGCTTCAGGCCGAACAGGCCACAACAGGCAGCGGGGATACGGATGGAACCACCGCCGTCGGTGGCATGGGCGACAGGCACCACGCCGGCCGCCACCGCCACGGCAGCACCGCCCGACGAGCCGCCAGCGATGCGGTCCGGCGCCCAGGGATTGCGGGTGGCGCCAGTAAGGCGATTTTCAGTGGTTCCGGTCAGCCCAAATTCCGGAGAGGTTGTCTTGCCGAAGATCACCAACCCGGCGCGCTGATGGCGCAACACCAGTTCGGAGGTCGCGTTTGCCCGAAAGCCCTTGAACAGCCGGCTGCCGCCTTCGGTCAATTCACCGTCGATATGGGTGTTCAGATCCTTCAGCAGGAACGGGACGCCGCCAAACGGACCTGACGGCGGCTGTTCGACAAGCTGGCGGTGGGCACGGTCAAACAGGCGCTGAGCCAAGAAGGACAGGCGAGGATCAAGTGCTTCAGCCCGCGCGATCGCCGTATCCAGCAGTTCGCGGGGCGACAGCTTGCGGGCGCGCACCAGGGCTGCAAGGGCCAACGCATCATGCTGCAGCAGGTCATCACCGGGCAACGACCCGGTCGCCGCCAGTGTCGGCGCCGCCGCCAAAGCGGCCGCCCCGGCAAGGACGGCGCGACGGGTCGGTTCGCTCATTCCGCCGCCAGCGCCGCTGGGCCAGCGCCCGGCGTGATGTAGAACTTGGCGTACCATTGCCGAAATTGGGCGATGGGACCATCACCAGCACACACCAGCGGCTTGTCCAGGTAACGTTGCCGATCCCACACGACCTTGTCCTGGTCAAACTGCTTGCAAATGTCCTTGATTATGGCCCGGGCAGCGCCTGCCCTGGGGCCGGCGGCCTGTGCCTTGGGCTGCGTGAAACAAAAACGCGCCACGCAATGATCCTTGTCGACCGGCGTGATGCAGGCGATGAGCAGGGTTTCGGAGATACCAGTGAAGCGCGTGTAGCTTTGGCCGGGCCCAATATTCTTGTAGGCGATTTCACCGTTCACTTCGCCCTGCGGCGTGCCAAGCCGGACGAAGAGGCGCGCAGACCGCCAAAAATGGTCCCAGGAAAACTCATAATCCGGCACGTTGGCAGCGCCGTGAATATATTTGAAATGGGCGGCATCAACCCCGTTTTCAGCCATGTTTTGCAGGTTGCCCCACACATTCCATTCAAACACATCATAATCGGTCCACGCCAGATCGGTGGCCTCGGGCACATGTTCCACCTCCCACAGAGGCGCGGCACCTTCGGGATGATACCAGAACCAGATCCAGCGGTTGGCCTCGACGACCGGCCATTGGGTCGGGCACGGACGCTTCACTTGCGGCGGGATCGTGCGCGAGTAGGGAATATGCTCGACGATACCCTCGCCGTTGTATTGCCAGGCGTGGAAAGGGCATTCGATATTGTTGCCATTGACCTTGCCGCCATGGCCCATGTGGGCACCGAGATGCCGGCAATAGGCATCGAGCATCCGCACTTGGCCATCCTCGCCGCGCCAGATCACCAGGTCGGTGCCGAAATAGCGCAAGGGCCGCACCTCGCCGACCGCCAGTTCAGCAGAGAGAAGCGCGGGGTACCAGCCAAACGGGTAGGGCATGTCGAGGTTGCGTTCAGCCGCGCTGGGGCGGCCCGTCACCTCCGCCGTGCGCCAGGCCAGCAATTCCTCCCGGCTCATGCGTTCCAAGACCTGCCAGACCGCCACCGGGGGCGTGCGGGCATCGGTGGTTTCACTACTCATGGCTCACACCTTTTCAGATCAGGTTGAAGACGCGGCGCGCATTTTCGCGCAAGAACTTGGGCCAGACCTCGGGCTTGAAGGGCACCTTGGGCATGTCCGCAAAGATGCGGTCCAGCGACAGGCCCATCGGGAAATAGCCGGCATAGATAATCTTGTCGGTGCCGCGGGTGTTGGCAAAATCGATGATGGCCTTGGGATAATGGCGGGGCGCAAAGGCACTGGTCGAATAATAAAGATTGGGCCATTTGAGCATGAGCTTGACGGCAAGGGCCTCCCATGGCTCCGCACCGTGGCGCATCACGATCTTCAGATCCGGGAAGAACCAGCACACCTCATCGAGATACTCGACCTTTTGCGTGTCCATGGGGATGCGGGGACCGGGAACACCGACGTTGAGGCACACTGGCAGGCCCAGTTCGCTGGCCACTGTGTAGAGCGGGAACATATACTTGTGGTTGAGCGGCACCTGCGGACAGGTGCCCGCGGGGAACACGCTGATGGCCGACAAGCCCACTTCGGCATGAATGCGACGGATGCGGGCCACCTCAGCCATGCCATCATTAGGATTGCAGGGCAGATCGAAGAAGAAACGATCGGGGAATTCGGCCTTGGCGCGGCGCGAGGTTTCATTGTCATTCCAGCCGACAAGCGCCTTCTCGATCCCGAACCTGTCCATCTGCGCCACCGTCCAAGCCACAAAATCGCCGGGATTGCCGGTTTGTGGCACGTCTTTGAACATGTACTGGGCGGGCATGGAGAACTGCTTGAGCGTCTCTGCGTCCTTGATCAGCGGCCGGAATGCGGCAAACCAATCGGAACGATCCTCGGCTTCGGGAATGCCCAGCATGCAATCGATGATGCCAAGTCCAGCCGGGATCGGGTTGGTTGTGTCGCTCATGATTACTCTGTTCCCTTGGTGGCGGCCAGCGCCGACCATCGGTCGCGCAGCTGCACCTTGTCGATCTTGCCCACGGCATTGCGGGGCAGCGGATTGTCGGAGAAGATCACTTGGCCGGGCGCCTTGTAACGCGCCAAGGCGTCGGCAACCCGGGCAATGATGGTGGCTCCATCGAGGCCATCGGCCACCACAATAGCCACAAGCAATTCCCCGAGCCGCTCATCCGGGATGCCGAACGCTGCGCATTCGGACACCTCCGGCATTTCGTTGATAACGCGCTCCACCTCGGCACAATAGATGTTCTCGCCGCCAGAGATGACCATGTCCTTCTTGCGATCGACGATGAAGACATAATCCTCCTCATCGATCAGCCCGATATCGCCGGTTTTCAACCAGCCGTCCGGGGACAGAACGGCTGCAGTCTCCTCGAGGCGACCATGATAACCCTGCATGACCATATCGCCGCGCACGACAATCTCGCCGGCTTGCCCACGCGGCAGCGGTTGACCATCCTCGCCAACAATCTGCATCTCGACCAGCGGCAGAACCCGTCCGGCCGAAGCACGCTTCCGGATGAAATCCTCGCCGATTGCCATGGAGAGACTGCCGGAGGTCTCGGTCATGCCATAGCCAGTGCCCATCACCGCCTGCGGGCAGGCCTTGCGGATCGCCTCCAGCAAATTGATCGGCAGCGCCTGGCCACCGCTTGAAACGCTGCGCAGCGATGACAAGTCGGCGGCGGCCACGTGCGCACGGTTAAGCACATCCCACAGCATGGTGGGTACAGCGGTAAACTGGGTGACCTTTTCCGCCTCGATCAGGCGCAGCGCCTCTTCTGGATCCCAGCGGCGCATGATCACCAGCTTGGACCCGGAGAACATAGGCGAGAGAAAGGCCGCACCCAGACCGGAGATATGGAAGAGCGGAAACACCACCAGCACGGCCGCCTGCGGCATGGCCGCGATGATCTGTTCCGGGCTGATGCCCAGCTGTGCTGCCTTGTCGTGCAGGATCATCAGACCCGACAATTGCATGGCCATGATGCCAGTGATCAGGTTCCGTTGCGTGAGCACGGCACCCTTTGAGCGCCCGGTGGTCCCTGACGTGAAAAGGATGACTGCAGGGTCATCGGCGCGGCACGGCACCGGCGGCGGCAAGGCGTGCGCCGCCGGCGGCGGAAAATCGCTTGCCAGGAGCATTGGCCCGCCATGGCCAGCCGCCATCAGCAAGTCGGCCCGCTCGGCGTCAGCAATGACAAGAGCGGGGGAGACCTCGGCTACAGCCGCCGCATGCTCTGCAGGCGACCCTCGGCTGTTGGCCAGTGCCGGCACGCCACCCGCCCGCCACACGGCGAGGCACGCGATAACCCATTCCACCCGGTTGCGCATCGAAATGACCACTCTGTCACCGGGGGCAATGCCCAGCAGCGGGACAAGCGCGTCCCGGCGGGCGAACACATCGGCGTAGCTGTACCGCTGGTCGCCTTCCACGATGAAAGTGGCATCGCCATGCCGGCGCGCCGCCTCGATCAGCAGGTTCACATCAGGCGGCAGCGCCGTGAAATGCTTGCGGCCATCCTGCTCTGCCATGGCAAAGGGCTGACCGGGCGCCGTCAGGCGCTGCAGGATGGGGTCGACGGGGGCTTCAGCCGTCATCAGTACACCGCCGCAGGGTTTTTCGGGCGGGGATCACCCAGCATGTCCCGGTAAGACGGCCGGTCATGGCCGCGATCCTTGACGCCCAGCGCCGCGGCAATCTCGGCCCCAACCAGTGTCTGTCCGGACAATTCATCCCGCTGCGGCGATGCATCGACGCCGTGGATGATGTGAGCGGTGAACTCCGGGTTTTCGGCGCTGGCAATGAAATCGCGATACTGCTCGGGATTGGTCTGGCTCGCGATAAGCGAGCGTTCGGTCACCAGCGGCCCCATCCAGATCGAGACGGCAATCACCCCGGTCCCGCGCAGATCATGCTCCATGTCATGTGCAAGCTTGTCCACCCCGGCCTTCTGCGCGCCATAGGCCGGGCCATGCATATAGCAGGAGCCGCCAAACGAAGAGCCAAAGGCGATCACACCGCGACCGGCTGGCACCATCATCCGCGCCGCGTGCCAAGCAGCGACATAAGCCGAGCGCAGACCAACATCGAGGATGCGAACAGCGTCGAGTTCCTTTTCCCAGAACGGCTTCTTCTCGATGAGTTGGTGGTGGATGAAGGTCGCATTGTTGACGAGCACATCAAGGCGACCAGTCTCGCTTGCAATGCGTCCAAACAGATCTGCAATCTGGGCATCGTCGCCATGATCGCACATCACTGGAATGCCACGGCCACCGGCCGCCGTCACCGCCGCTGCGGTTTGCGCCACGGTGCCAGGCAGGACAGTGCCATCCCAACCGCGCGCATCGCCCGGCGCCTTGGTGCGGCCGGTCACATAGACCGTATAGCCCAACTCGCCAAAGCCGCGGGCAATGCCGGCGCCAGCGCCGCGACTGGCACCGGTGACCAGCGCCACCCGTTCATGATTGGGCATAGACCCTCCCCGTTCGCAACGCATATCGCGCTTTTTTTGGATTATTGACCACAAAACGCGAAATTGAAAGCCCCTTTGCGCTACGCATTATGCGATTTATCGAGGGTCTAGCGGCGATTATGCGCAACCGTCGCTGGCCCGCCTAATCGAAATTGGCCTGGCCACCGTCGAGGGGCACGGTTGCGCCTGTCAGATAGGCCATGGCCGGATCGCACAGCGCCACAACGGCCGCACCAATATCCTGCTCGAGATGGCCCACTCGGCCAAGCGGGATAGTCTTGAAAAATTCAGCCGCTTCGGCTGGATGGTTGGCAATCCACCATTTGAGGCCGGGCGACTCGGCGTGGGGCGCGATGGTCAGCACGCGGATTCCGTCCCGCCCCCATTCGGCGGCAGCGGCCCGCGTCAGGGCGCGCGTCGCCTGCTTGACCGCGCCGTAAGCGCCATACCCCGACATATCCCACCGGATGCCCGCCGACGAAGCGAGATTGAACATCACACCGCCGCCACGGGCGGCCATGATCGGCTGAGCAAGGCGCATGAGCCTGAAACTGGCCAGTGGTCCAGATGTAAAGCCGGCGATGAACTGATCATCGTTCACTTCCAACAAACGCCCGAGCGGGGCCTGCTGCGCATTGTTGACCAGAATGTCTACCCCGCCGAATCGCGCCACGGTGGCGGCGACCAACCCGGCCAGCGCCGTTGCATCGTTCACATCGACAACTTGCGTGGCACAGGTGCCGCCCCGCGCTTCGATTACCGCTGCCGTCTTTTCCAGCTTGGCAAGGGTCCGCCCGCACAGCATCACAGCGGCACCCGCACTGGCCATGGCCAGTGCAATCCCCTGCCCCACGCCCTGGCCCGCGCCAGTGATCAGGACAATCTTGCCCGTCAAATCGGTCATTGCCACGCCTCAATCTTCGATTCACGTAATTTTTTCCGCGTTTAGTTACGCATTATGTTGACATCCTGCCATAGGCAGCCAAGGATTGCGATAAATAATGCGGGCCCAATCGAGATTTTCAGCGCCAAAGGAGTAGCCATGGCAAACAAGGCACAGGCCGGCGACCTTTCCGGAAGGGTTGCCCTGATAACCGGCGGCACAGACGGCATTGGCTTGGCTACCGCCTTGTTGCTGGCCCGGCGCGGCGCCCATGTTGCGGTGTGCGGGCGCAATCCCGACCGGTTAGCGAGCGCTGGCGCCGCGCTTGCTGCAGCAGGGAGCAGCGAGACCATGGCACTTGACGTCGGCGATGCCCCCGCGCTGGAGGCCTGGATCAACGATGTCGCGGCGCGCCATGGCCGGCTCGACATGATGGTGAACAACGCCATGTCAGTTCATTACGCCCCGATCACCCGGCTGACGCTCGACCATTGGCGCAAGGATTTCCTGGTCAATGCCGATGCCGTGTTCGTCGGCACCCGTGCCGCCCTCAAGATCATGCTCAAGGCCGGTCAGGGCAGCATCGTCAACGTCGCCTCGACCTGCGGGATCAAGGCCGCACCGATGATGTCGAGCTATTCGGCATCGAAAGCCGCACTCATCCAGTTTTCAGCCGTTGCCGCCATGGAGGCGGCACCGTGCGGCGTGCGCGTCAATGCCGTTGTTCCTGGCCAGGTACAGACCACCGGCAACGAGGATTTCGCCGCCCGGGCGCCGGACGTTGCCCGCCGCACGGCCGAGGCCATCCCGATGCAGCGCGGCGGCCAGCCCGACGAAATTGCAGAAGTGATCGCCTTCCTGCTGTCGGACGCTGCAAGTTATGTCACCGGCGTGGCGCTGCCCGTTGACGGCGGCAAGGCCGCCCAGCTGTACCTGCCGTCATGAGCCAAACCTGGGATGAGAGTGTCGACGTGCTGGTTGTCGGCTCTGGCGCCGGCGGCATGATGGCGGCGCTGGTGGCAAGCCATGCTGGTGCCGATGCGCTGGTCATCGAAAAGACCGAACAATGGGGCGGCACGTCGGCCACCTCCGGCGCAGGCATCTGGATCCCGGCCAGCGACCAGGCCCGGGCCGCCGGTTTCGAGGACAGCGCCGAGGCGGCCTTTCGCTATGTGCGCGCCCTGTCGGCGGACAATGTGCCCGATGCCAATATCCGGGCCTTCGTCGAGAATGCAGCGCCCATGCTGCGCTGGCTCACCGCCAACACCGACATCAACTACCAGGCCTTTCCCTATCCTGATTACCATGCCGAAAATCCCGGTGGCAGCCCGACGGGTTACCGCACGCACATGCCGCTGCCCATGGACGGCCGTCAGCTGGGCCGCGATGTCGAAACGTTGCGCTTTGCCTCACCGGCCGCCAGCCTGTTCGGCTATCTCAACTGGCATTTCGATGAGACCTATATCCTGCTCTTTCGCGCACCACGGTGGTGGCTGCACCTTGCCAAGTCTCTTGCCCGCTACTGGCTGGACGTGCCGTTCCGCCTGAAATCGCGCAAGGATCGCCGACTGACGCTGGGCAATGCCCTTGCCGGCGGCCTGCGGCTGGCGCTGAACCGACGCGGCGTGCCGCTTTGGCTGAACAGCCCGATGCGCGAACTGGTGCGCGAGAATGGCCGCCTTGTCGGCGCCGTGATCGAACACGATGGCAAGCGGCTGCGGGTCGAGGCGCGCAAGGGGGTCGTGCTGGCCGCCGGCGGCTTCGACAAGAACCAGGCCATGCGCGATGCGCACAGCCCGCTTTATGACAAGGCGCTGCTGTCGGGTGGGGTCGAGGGCAATACTGGCGATTCAATTCGCTCGGGCACTGCCGTCGGCGCAGCCACCATGAATCTGCAATCGGCCTGGGCCGCACCGGTGTTCCATGTGCCAGGCGAGGATCGCGGTCGGCTCTGCACCATCGAACGGGCCTTGCCCGGCTGCCTTATGGTCAACCAACGCGGCGAGCGCTATCTCAACGAGGCCGCATCCTACCATATCGTCGGGCAGCAGATGGCCCGCCGCCAGCGCGATCATGGCGATGCCAGTCCCAGCTGGTTCATCTTCGACAATCGCTATCGCCACCGCTATCCGGTCGGGCCGCTCTACCCGCTGCTGCCCAAGTGGCTGCACCGCAAGGCCGTGCGCGACATGGTGCACAGTGCGCCCACCGTCGCTGCGCTGGCGCAGCGGATCGGTGTCCCGGCAAAAGCGCTGGAGGCCAGCATCGCCCGCTTCAACACCGGCGCCGCCAAAGGCGAGGACCCGGATTTCCAGCGGGGCCAGGCCGCCTATGACAAGCTATATGGCGATGCCCGCATCGCACCCAATCCATGCCTGGCACCGCTGGACAGCGGCCCCTTCCATGCCATGCCAATCTACCCTGGCGACATCGGCACCAACGGCGGCCTGGTCACCGACGGCGAGGCACGTGTGCTCGACGAGCAGGGCGTGGTGATCCCGGGCCTTTATGCCGTTGGCAACAATGCCGCATCGGCCATGGGTGAAAGTTATCCCGGCGCCGGGGTCACCATCGGCCCAGCGCTGACATTTGCCTATTTGGCCGCCCGCAACATGACCGGCGCCAACGGCTGACGTCGGATCAATCGGCCCTGACCTTGACCCTCGGCGCGGCCTGGCCACGCCGCATCGCGTTCAGAAACCCCCCGAGCGGGGCCGGTTCGGCGACCGGGCCACCATGGTCGCCACCTCGGGCCCAGAACTCGGCATAGCTTGGGAACAGCTTGTGAAAGTTGCCTTCCGTCCAATCGGTGCCGGGCCAGCGCATCTTGTTGTCGCCGATAGGCGGCTTGTTGAGATCGGTGGCATACCAGTAGAGCGGCAATCGGCGGGCGAAATACCAGCGCCCGCCCTGGCGGACATAGTCATCGGCATACATCATCTGCATGATCACCCATTCATCGCCGGTCTCATGCTCATTCTTGGAATAGACGACGCCGTGGGCGTGATCTGTGTCGTCAAACTCAATGACATGGCCGCCAATATGATGCGACGTGCCGGTGAACGGAGACCGCAGCGTGGCATCCATATAGGCCCTGAGCGCCAGCCGTCCGCTGCCGGCCTTGCCCACCTTCACATCCTGGGGAAACAGCGTCGCCATCGCATCCATGTCCCGCATGTCGAGCGCCAGCGCATATTTGGCCGGCAGTTGGCGGATGGCATCAAGGGATTCCAGTCGGTCGATGCGGGCAGCAAGCGTATCGGTCATGTTCACTCCTCCGGGCTGGCCCTCAGGCGATTGCGGCCGCAGGGCCAAGTGCAGACACCGGACCACAGTGCGCATCAACGGGTCTTATAAATTACGTTATCAGGTTATCATTTGCACTCAATAGGCGTTACGCGTAATCGTGACATGTATGCTTTACGCATCAAGGCCCCGCGCCAACAGGATCAATAACAGGAGAGGGCCATGCGCTTTGCCGGCAAGCGGGTGCTGATCACAGGGGCCGGGGGTGGCATTGGCCGCGCCACGGCACAGCTGCTTGCCGCCGAAGGTGCCGAATTGGTGCTTGCTGACATCAACACAACGGGCTTGGCGGACACCGCTACCCTGCTGCCCGAGCCCGTCACGACCCGCCAGCATGATGCAGGCAGCATCACCTCGTGCGAAACCCTGATCGCGTCGCTTGATGGCCGGCTCGATGTGCTGCTCAACATTGCCGGCATTTTGAAATGGGGCCCAACCGCCGATTTCAGTGCGGAGGATTTTGCCGCTGTCATGGCCGTGAACGCTACCGGAACCTATGCCTTGTGCCGGGCGGCGCTGCCGTTGCTGGTTGCCAGCCGCGGCTGCATCGTCAACACCGCCTCCACCGCCGCCTTGCAGGGCATTGCCTATACGGTAGCCTATGCCGCCTCGAAACATGCGGTCGCCGCCATCACCAAGAGCCTGGCCATTGAATATGCCGCTGCCGGGGTGCGGATCAATGCGGTCTGCCCAGGCCATGTCGATACCGCCATGGGACGCCAGGCTCCGCCGGCCGGCGTGGCCGACTGGGCGCTGGTGATGCGCAACGCGCCCAAGCTGCCCGACGGGACGTTACCGCCTGCCGATGTGGCCGAAGCCATCGCCTATCTGGCCAGCCCGGCCGCCGCACGGATGACCGGCAGTCTGCTGGTCATCGATGGCGGCCAGCTGGCCGGCTAAACCCCAGCAAACAGGGCGCGCGCCGCTTCGCTGCCGTCCAGCAACCGGTTGTCACGACGCACCACTTCCCAACCGGTCTTGCTGCGGCGCAACTGCCAGCGATTGGCAGCGATGCGGGCCACCGCCACGCCTCCGGGGCGCTGCTCGAACAACACGCTGTGGCCAACGGCCGTGGCGCCATCGCCATCCAGCGTGATCGCGACCGGGCCGAGCAGATGGGCACAGCCTGTCACCATCAGTGCCTGGTGAACGGGCCCCGTGATGAAACCCGCGATGGCGGCCCGACCGACCGCTTCATGCATGCCACCCACGGCATAGCGGCCATCTTCCGCCCACAAGCCGGCAACCGAATCGGCCGCACCGGCATCGGCCAGCGGGCCATAGCGGGCGATGATCGTGCGGATCGCCTCCAGATCCTCCAGCCGTTGCAGCCGGGCCGCCAGCGTGGCTTCAGCCATGGCCCGTCATATGGCGCGCGGCCGCAGCCCCAGCCTGGCGGCCAAAGAAGGTGCAGTCCGCAAGGCTGAGCCCCGAGGCATAGCCATGGCCCCAGGCCGGAAGGCCTGATGTGCAGCGACCGGCCGCATACAGCCCGCGCACCGGCGCGCCGCCCCGGTCAAGCACGACGCCATCCGTATTGGTTGCCAGCCCACCCAGCGTGAAAAAGCTGAAGTAACTGGTCTGGAAATTCAGCTCCAGGGCAACGAACGGCCCCTGGTCCAGCGGGACCAGCATGGGCGGGCGCTTGTCGAACAGCGGGTCGCGCCCTTCAGCGGCGTGGCGATTGTACACAGCCATGGTCGCGCTCAGCGTGCCCGTGGCCATGCCTAGTTCAGCCTCAACCTCCTCCCAGCTGTCACCGGTGCCAGCGATGCTCATCCGGGCAAAATCCGGCGGCTGCTGGAAACGGGCATTGTCCAGCAGCAGATAGACCCGCCCGCCGGGCTGATCGACGGCCGCGCGGCTCACCCGGCCGTGGTAGCAATCCTCGTTGATGAAGCGCTGGCCGGCCACATTGACGAACACGCCCTGGGCATGGCTTTCCGGGATGGTCCACGGACAGGTGGTGAAAAACTGCTCCATGTGAATGGCGTCACCGCCGGCGCCCATGCCCATCAATATGCCGGCACCATCGTCCTTGTCGCCAATGGGATCATTGATCCGGAACGTGTCGGGGCAATAGCGGCGGCGCATATCCTCGTTCATGACAAAGCCGCCGCTCGCCAGCACCACGCCACCCATGGCGCGCACATGGAACAATTGATTGTCCATGCGCACCACCAGGCCCACGATGGCCACTCCATCGGCCACCAGCGACACGACGCGGGCATTGCAGCGGACGTCCACGCCGACGGCACGCACACGCGCGTCCAGCCGGTCCATCAACGTGCGCCCACCGCCCCAGCCCATGTGCTGCACGACGTGGCCGCGCGGGGCTGGACGGGCCTGGTCCACATAGGGCGCAGCCGCCTCGCTGCCCGACCAGATGAGGGTGGAATCGTCGGTGGGTTCAATATGCTTGCCCGGCAGATAATTGCCGCGATAGGGCACGCCCTGCGCCTGCAGCCAAGCGAAATGCGCCACGGCCTCGCGGGCATAGAGGTCACACTTGGCGACATCGACACAAGGGCCGCCAGCCGCTTTCAGATAAGCGGCGAAATCGGCGACATCATCGTCAAAGCCCGCCGCCTTCTGCACCGGCGAGCCGCCGCCGACATAGATTTCTCCGCCCGACAGGCCAGAGGCACCACCACTTCCGGCATTGCGTTCGAACAACATGACAGCTGCGCCGTTTTCGCGCGCGGCCAGCGCTGCACAAGCACCCGCCGCACCAAAGCCCACGACTGCGACATCGCAAACCAGGTCCCAATGCGGGACGTCGGCCAGCGGAAGCGGCCTGTGCAGCGAGGCGCCGGTCATGCCACCCCTTTCGCCTTCACCATGTCGAGCGCGACATCAACGATCATGTCTTCCTGTCCGCCCACCATCTTGCGCCGTCCCAGTTCGACCAGGATGGCCCGCGTATCCAGATTGAAATCAGCAGCCGCCTTCTCGGCATGGCGCAGGAAACTGGAATAGACCCCGGCATAACCCAGACTGAGGGTTTCCCGGTCAACCCGCACCGGACGGTCCTGCAACGGGCGCACCAGGTCCTCGGCGGCATCCATCAGCTTCATGACATCACAGCCATGGTTCCAACCCTTGCGGTCAACGGCAGCAATGAACACTTCCAGCGGCGCATTGCCGGCCCCTGCCCCCATGCCAGCCAGGCTGGCATCGATGCGCACCGCGCCATATTGCGCGGCGACGATCGAGTTGGCCACGCCAAGACCCAGATTGTGGTGCGCGTGCATGCCGCGCTCGGTGTCAGGCTTCAGCACACGGTCATAAGCTTCGAGCCGTTCACGAACGCCATCCATGTCAAGCGCGCCGCCGCTGTCGGTCACATAGACACACTGGGCACCATAGCTTTCCATCAGCGCAGCCTGTGCGGCTAGCGCTTGGGCCGGGACCATGTGGCTCATCATCAGGAAGCCAGCGACGTCCATGCCAAGGTCGCGGGCGATGCCGATGTGCTGTTTCGACACGTCGGCTTCCGTGCAGTGCGTGGCCACCCGCACCGACCGCACGCCAAGCGCATGGGCACGGCGCAGTTCGTCCACGGTTCCAACGCCAGGCAAGATCAGCGTGGTCAGCACCGATCGCTCCAGCACCTCGGCCACCGCCTCCAGCCACTCCCAATCGGTGTGGGCACCAAAGCCGTAGTTGAAACTGGCTCCTGACAGCCCATCACCATGGGCCACCTCGATGGCGCTGACGCCCGCTTCGTCAAGCGCACGCGCGATGGCACGCACATGATCGAGGCCGTACATGTGGCGAATGGCATGCATGCCATCGCGCAGCGTCACATCCTGGATGTAGAGCTTGTCGCCCCGTTCGACATCAAAGCTCATGCCGCCATCCTTAGCGCGATCAGTTCGCCGGTAGCCTTGGCCGCAGCCGTCATGATGTCGAGATTGCCGGAATAACTCGGCAGATAATCGCCGGCGCCCTCGACCTCGAGGAGGATCATCGTCTTGATACCTGTGAACTCGCCCATACCAGGGATCTTCAACCGGTTGTTGTCGCCAAAGCGCTCAAACTGCACCTGCTGCTTCAGCCGGTATCCGGGCACATAGGCCTGCACCCGTGCCACCATCGCTTCGACCGAGGCCCGGATCACATCCTCGTCTGCGCCTTCCGACAAGGTGAAGACCGTATCGCGCATGATCATCGGCGGTTCGGCCGGGTTGAGGATGATGATCGCCTTGCCGCGCGTAGCCCCGCCCACGGCCTCGATGGCCCGGGCCGTGGTGCGGGTGAATTCATCGATGTTGGCGCGCGTGCCCGGCCCGGCCGACCTTGATGACACCGACGCGACAATCTCGGCAAAATGCACCTTCGCGACCTGGCTCACCGCCGCAACCATCGGGATCGTCGCCTGGCCCCCACAGGTGACCATGTTCACATTGGGCGCATCGAGATGGGCGTCCATGTTGACCGGCGGTACGGTGAATGGACCAATCGCCGCCGGGGTGAGATCCACCACGCGGATCCCATCGGCCCTGAGCGCTGCATCATGCAGCTTGTGGGCATAAGCACTGGTCGCATCAAACGCGATGCGGATGTCTCTGTAGCAATCAAGGCGCTTCAGCCCCTCGATTCCTTCATGCGTGGTGGCGATGCCGCGCGCGCGCGCCATTGCAAGCCCCTCGCTTTGGGGATCGATGCCCACCACGGCCGCCAGTTCCATGTTCTGCGGATACTTCAGCATCTTCATCATCAGATCGGTGCCGATATTGCCCGATCCGATGATCGCGGCCTTGACGCGTGCCATGTTGCCGTTCCTCAAACGAAGCGGACGGTGCAACCGCCCACGCCTTGCAGTTCCATGATGAATTCGTCACCAGCAGCGGCCGGTGCCAATGGTACCAGCGAGCCCGACAGGATGATATCGCCCGCATCAAGCGTCACACCGTAGTGACCAAGCGTGTTGGCCAGCCAGGCCACGGCCTGCGCCGGATGGCCCTGCACCGCCGAACCCAAGCCTTCCGACAGCGGCTGGCCATTCTTGGTGACTGTTACCTTCAACGCGGCCAGGTCACATGCGGCCGGATCGGCTCGCGCTTCGCCCAGGACAAACACGCCGCAGCTGGCATTGTCCGCCACAGTATCAACGATTGCGATCTTCCAGTCGGTTATGCGGCTATCAACGATTTCGAAACAGGGCGCGATTGCGGCCGTGGCGGCGATCACCTGTTCAGCGGTAACGCCCGGACCGCGCAGCGGTTGGGCAAGGATGAAGGCGATCTCGGCTTCCGCACGCGGCTGGATCAGGCCCTTGGCGGCGATGTTGATGACCTCACCCGCCTGCATCGCATCGGTGAGGAAGCCGAAATCAGGTTGATGGACGCCCAGCATGTCCTGCACCGCCTTGCTGGTCACACCAATCTTCTTGCCCACCACCCGTTCGCCATCCGCGAGGCGGCGAGCAAGAAAGTCAAGGCTGATGGCATAGGCGTCATCGATTGTAAGGGATGGATCACGTGCGACCAGCGGCGGCAGTGTCCGGCCTTCACGCAAGGCCCGGTACAACTGTTCCCCGTGGCTGGCGGCAAGGGACGCGCGGCTCACAGATAACCCCCATCCTGGTAAATCAGCGGCGCGACAGCATCGCTCACCTGCGCCCGGATCACCCGGGCAATAACGATGCTGTGGGTGCCGTAGGCCAGCATCGCGTCAATCACGCATTCAAGATTGGCCTGCGCGTCCGCAAGCGCTGGCAGCCCGTTTTCCGCGTCCTGCCAGTCGCCGACCCGGAAACGCTCCGAGCGCGGTTTGCCGCCACCAAAGGCCATCGAAATCTCCTGATGGTGGCAGGCCAGCAGATTGACCGAGAGCGGTGCTGTGGGCTCCAGCAGGGCGTGAAGGCTGGTCATGCGGTTAACGCAGACCAGCACCGCAGGTGGATCAACCGTCAGGGACGTGATCGATGTCGCCGCCATGCCAACCGGCCCGTCGTTGCCTTTGGCAACGACAATTGCCACCGATGCCGCCAACCGCCGCATCGCCGCCTTGAACAAGTCCGGCAGGTCGTCGGGCACGAGAGGATAGCCTTCAGCCATTCAGGAAACCGAGGGCGTGGGTATTGAATTCGGCGGTCCGCTCAACTTGCACCCAATGGCCCGTGCGCGTGAAGGTCATCGCGCGCGCATCAGGGCAATGGTCCAGGAAGAGCCGGGCATGGCTTTCCGGGCAAAACTCATCATTGAGCCCCCACATCACCAGCACGGGGCAAGTGATTTCGGTCAGCCTCAACCCCAGGTTTGGGGTGCGCATCCGCACGAGCACATCCTTGGGCTGGGTGCGGGCAACAGCAAAGCGCTCTTCCACCAGCCAATCGGGGATCTGGGCCACAAAATCAGGATGAACCAGATTGCTCACCAGCCGTCGCTGCTCGTCGAGATTGAAATCCGGCCCGCCAAAGTTGGAGACCATCTTGGCGATGCCTGGCATTGTGAAATAGCTGGCCTGTTCCGCCACGCAGCCCGGCGCCATAAGCACCAGCCGATCGGTGCCCGCCGGATTGTCGAGCGTTAGCTGCAGCGCGATCCCGCCTCCCAGCGAGTTGCCGACAAAAGAAGCCTTGCCGATCCCGTGCAGGTCCAGCGCCTCGCGCACCGTGTCGGTGAACAACTGCAGGGTGTAATCAATGCCCTCGGGCTTTGACGATGCGCCATAACCGATAAGATCGGGCAGGATCACCCGCCAGCCAGCCGCGACAAAGGCTTCGATGTTCTGGCGGAAGTTGGACGCCCCCGACGCGCCGGGGCCACTGCCGTGCAGGAACACCACCGGCGGGCCATCACCCACATCCTGGACATGGATCTCGTGGCCGCCCGCAACCAGATGGGTGCGCGAACGCAATTCGACCATTGCAGCCTCCATTTCAGAGGAAGTTGAAGGCCGGCGGCTCACCCAACATGGTGCCGACCACATCGCCAGTGCGATTGGCCGGATCGTTGGCGACATGGGCCCTGGCCGCGTTCAGATCCAGCCAAGGCTGAATGATGTCGCTGCTCGTGTAAATGGCGCGCCCACCCAGAAGCTGCATGACATCGTCGACCAGGTCGACGATGCGGCGCACGACCATCGAGGATTGATAGGTGTACATGGCCCGCTTCTGCATCGGGATCGGTTCCCCGCGCTCGGCGATGGCCATCAGGTCATCAAACGACAGACGCTGCGTGGTTTCCATCTCTTCCACTTGTGCGATGGCCTTGGCCAAGGCTGCGTGGAGAATTGGGTCAGCCTTGGAGGCCTTGCCGGTATTGGTCGACACGCGTGACTGCATGATCGCCATGGCCGCGTTGATCGCGGCACGCGCGCCGCCAAAGGCTGCTGTGGACACCGAACGCACAAACACCTGGGCCCAGGGCAAACGGTAGAGCGGGCCATCATTCTCCGCCTGGCCTGGGTTCTGGCACAAGAAGCCATCGACAGCCCGGTGGGTGCGATAATCGGGCACGAACACGTCATCAACGATGATGTCATGACTGCCCGTTCCCTGGAGACCAAACACGTGCCAGGCATCGCGGTTGATGGTGTAATCGCTGCGCGGCAACAGGAAGGTACGCATGTCGGGTGGCCCACCCGGCGTCTCGGGCGGCACCATCGCGCCCAGCAAGACCCAGCCGCAGTGCACAGAACCGGTCGAGAAGCCCCAGTGCCCCGAGAGGCGGAACCCGCCTTCGACACGGGTCACCTTTCCCACCGGCTGGTAGGTTGACGACACCAGCATGCCAGTATTGCCACCCCACACCTCGGCCTGGGCATGGTCGTGGAAGAGGGCCAGTTCATAGGGATGGCAACCCACGACGCCATACATCCAGCCGGTCGACATGCAGCCTTCCGCCAGCGCCTTCTGCACCTCGAAGAACACGTTGGGGTGCATTTCATACCCTCCCCAGCGGCGTGGCTGCAGAATACGGAAGAACCCGGCTTCCTGCATCTCGGCAATGGTCTCGGCCGGAACG
The DNA here is from genome assembly GCF_032115815.1 of Sandarakinorhabdus sp. GTDB lineage: Bacteria > Pseudomonadota > Alphaproteobacteria > Sphingomonadales > Sphingomonadaceae > Sandarakinorhabdus. The sequence goes on along the minus strand of NZ_JAUMBI010000120.1, from coordinate 17,558 downwards.
TCTCGCGCTGCAATGCAGGCACGCGCCCGCGCCTTGAGGGCCGGTATCATTGCCCGGGCTCGCGCGACAAGCTGCGCGGCCGACGGAATGCCGGCATCCACATCATGAGCAAAGGCCGTCGCCATCGTCCGTCTCCTCCCGAAGGCAGATCGACTCACGCGATCATGCCGTTTGTTCGTAAAAAAATATGCCTCACTCTACGCAAATCGTCAATTGAATAGCGCATCGCTATCGGATACTGTTCATTCAACGCCCAAAGAGCGCCTGATTCAGCAGTCGCCCTGATTGCCGCATCAATCAGCGGGGCAATGGCCGTCGCATCGTCGGCGGCCGCACGAAGGGGAGGCATGTGGGGGTTTCTGGGCACTATGGTCTGGACGGCAAGGTCGCACTGGTAACAGGCGGCACCCGCGGGCTTGGCCGCCTCATCGCTCAGGCGCTGGCCGCCCAGGGCTGCCATGTGGCCGTATGTTCGCGCACCGCGGCGGCCGGGCCCCTGCCCGGCATTGACGCCCATGTCCTCGACATCCGCGACGTGGACCAGGCGCAGGCACTCGTGGCAGCGGTCGTGGCGCACCATGGCGGCATCGATATTCTCATCAACAACGCCGGTGGATCCCCGGGCGTGCCAGCAAAGAGCACGAGCCCAAGGCTGGTCGATGCCCTCTTGAAACTCAACTTGGCGGCACCGTTCACCTTGGCCCAGGCTGCGTACCCGCACATGGTGAAACGCGGCGGCGGCAGCATCGTCAATATCGCCAGCGTCTCGGGGGCACGACCGTCACCGGGGACAGCCATTTACGGCGCGGCCAAGGCTGGCCTCATGAACCTGACACAGAGCCTGGCCCAGGAATGGGGCCGCGATGGCATTCGGGTGAATGCCATCGTTGCCGGTTTGATGGCCACGGAAACCGCCGAACACACCTATGGCGATGCCGAGGCGCAAGCAGCCGTCGGCCGTTCGATGCCGCTTGGGCGCATGGGCACGGGCGATGACCTGGCTGGTGCCGTTTGCTGGTTGTGCAGTGATGATGCCGGCTGGGTGAGCGGCGCGCGCCTGCAAGTCGATGGCGGCGGCGAACGTCCCTATTTCCTCGAACTGGTGAAAGGAAGCTAAGCGATGGCAATCAAGGCGCTTGGCTACGTTGTGATTGGCACGCAGAAGCTGGCGGCCTGGCGCCGGTTTCTCCTGGACGTGGTGGGGATCATGCCCGCGGGCTCCGGGCCAGGCGGTGCCGAGCTCTACCGCCTCGATGATCGGCCCTTCCGATTCTGGATCGAACCCTTTGACGGCGAACGCCTGCTGGCTGCCGCCTATGAGATCAGCGATGCCGCGGCGCTGGAGGCTCTTGCGCAGCGACTGGTTGCTGCCGGTCATCCCGTCGCGCACGGCAGTCCCGCGATGGCCGCTGCACGCGGTGTGGATGCCTTCTTTCGCACCAGCGATCCGGCCGGAAACGGGCTGGAGTTTTATTGTGGCGACACCCGCGACAACGTCGTTTTTGTCTCGGCGCAAGGCGTGGAAGGCTTTGTCACCGGCGCATTGGGGATGGGCCATGCGGTGGTTGCTGCCCCCGATCTGGCAGCATCACATGCCTTCTATCGTGACGTCATCGGCTTTCACGATACCGACGTGCCGCGCTTCTATTTTGGCGGTGGCCCGCCTGATGATCCGGGCTTGGGGTTTGTCTTCATGCATGCCGACAATGGACGGCATCACAGCGTTGCCTTTGGCGAAAGTCCAGTGCCGCCGTCGGGCTGCATCCACCTGATGCTGGAGATGACCAACCTCGTTGATGTCGGGCGCTGCCACGACCGCATGCGCCTTGCCGGCGTGCCCGAAAGCGCGACCCTTGGCGGCCACGTCAATGACGAGATGACCAGTTTCTACATGCAGACCCCATCGGGATTTGACCTCGAGGTTGGCTGCAACGGTCTCGTCATCGATCCTGCCCGTTGGCAGCCAACATCTCACACCCGGATCAGCGAATGGGGTCACGTCTGGGCCTGGCAGGTGGAAATGGCCAAGGCCGCCGCCGCACAGGCCGAGGCCGCGGTATGACGGCCATGCTCGACAAGCGCATGTCTGCCGCCGAAATCGTCGGTCGGCTTGAAGATGGCATGACAATCGGCATCGGTGGCTGGGGCCCGCGCCGCAAGCCCATGGCCCTGGTGCGGGAAATCCTGCGCTCAGGTCTGAAGGATCTGACCATCGTGTCGTATGGCGGTGCCGATGTCGGCATGCTCTGTGCCGCTGGCCGGGTACGAAAGCTGGTCTTTGCATTCGTCTCGCTAGATGCCATTCCGCTTGAAGCCTGGTTCCGAAAGGCACGGGAAGCCGGCGCCATCGAGGTGATGGAACTGGATGAAGGCATGCTGCAGTGGGGACTAAAGGCGGCGGCCTTGCGCTTGCCGTTCCTGCCGACACGCGTTGGCCTTGGCACCGATGTCGTGCCGCTCGCCGGCCTGAGGACGGTAAAATCGCCCTATGCTGATGGTGAGGTGCTGGTGGCCATGCCGGCGCTGCGCCTTGACGCTGCCCTGCTGCACGTCAATCGCTGCGACTGGCGCGGCAATGTGCAGTTGCTGGGGCCTGACCTTTACTACGATGAATGGTTCGCCCGCGCGGCGGATGTCACGTACGTGTCAACCGAGGTGCTGGTTGACCGGATGGAGACGCATTTCCCCGCCGATGCTGCGACCAACCTGTTCGAGCGCAGCTTCGTCAAGGGCGTGACGCATCTACCTGGCGGTGCGCACCCGTCCAGCCTGCCACCGCTCCACGGGCCCGACATGGCGTGGTTCAAGGCCTATTCCGACGCTGCCAAAGACCCTGGCGACTGGGCCGGTGTGGCAGAGCGGTTTGTCGGCAAATCAGAAGCCGATTACATGGCCGGCATCGGCGGCCTGGAGGCAGTGGCGGCCACGCCGCTGGCGATCTACTGATGGTCACCCTTGCCGAACTTTGCATCCACGCCTGCGCCGAGGCCTTTTGCACGGACCGGGAAATCATTGCGACCGGCATCGGCCCAGTGCCACGACTGGGGGCGGGGCTTGCCAAGCTGACCCATTCACCCGGCCTGATGATGACGGACGGCGAGGCCTATCTGGTCGAGCAGCCGGTGCCGCTGGGCCCGCGCACAACCGCCCCCCAGCCGGCAGGTTATCTGCCCTTCTCGCGCTTTTTCGATGCCGCCGTCTGGTCAGGCCGGCGCCATGCCATCGTGACCCCGACCCAGATTGACCGTTTTGGCCAGACCAACCTGTCCTGCCTGGGCAGCGACCATGCTCGCCCGCGCACGCAGATGCTGGGGGTGCGTGGGTTTCCCGGCAACTCCATCCACCACCGCAACTCGATGTTCGTGCCGGCCCATGGCACCCGCACCTTTGTCGACGGCGAAGTCGATATGGTCTCGAGTGCCGGTTATAACCCGGCCAGACGCATGCCCGGTGCCGATTATGGCAACATCGATCTGCACCGCATCATCACCAACCTGTGCGTGATGGATTTTGGCGGGCCGGACCACGCAGTGCGCCTGATGTCGCTGCATCCCGGCGTCAGCGTTGAAGACGTGCAGACTGCCACCGGCTTCCCGGTCCTGGTCGAAGGCCATGTGCCCGAAACCAGCCTGCCCGACGCCAAGGCGCTGGCCATCATTCAATCGCTGGATCCCCACAATTTCAGGGCCAGCGTCATCCAGGGCAATCCGCCGGCGAGGAGAGAAAAATGAGCGAGGAGATTGTCGCGCGCCAGCCGCAGACACCGATCTACGAAACCGAAGAGCCGGTGACCTATCGGGCCGACGGCCCTGTCGCCTGGGTGATGATGAACCGGCCACCATTCCACAATGTCCAGAATTCGCAGATGACCTATGCGCTTGATGCAGCCTTCGCGCGAGCGATGGCAGATGATGTCATCAAGGTCATCGTGCTGGGCGGCGAAGGCAAGCATTTCTCGGCCGGGCATGACATCGGCTCGCCAGGGCGCGATCACCTGGTGCCGTTTGATCGGGCGTTCCTGTTTGGGGATCACAGCACGCGGCCCGGCGCCGAACTCCTCTACACCCGTGAGCAGGAAGTCTATCTGGGCATGTGCAGGCGCTGGCGGGAAATGGCCAAGCCCACCATCGCCATGGTGCAGGGCGCCTGCATCGCCGGTGGCCTGATGCTGGCCTGGGTGTGCGACCTGATCGTCGCATCCGACGACGCCTTCTTCCAGGATCCGGTGGTACGCATGGGCATTCCCGGCGTGGAGTATTTCGCCCACGGTTTCGAGCTGCCGCCACGCATCGCCAAGGGTTTCCTGATGCTGGGCGAGCGCATGCCGGCGGCGCGGGCCTACCAGTTCGGCATGATCAACGAGATGGTGCCGCGTGACCAGTTGCAGTCCAAGGTGTCGGCCATGGCCCACGAAATTGCCAGCCGTCCCCGGCTGGGCAACTGGTTGACCAAACAGGCCCTCAATCATGTGGAAGACCTCCGCGGCAAGCGCACTGCGATGGATGCCGTCTTTCACATGCACCACTTTGCTCACGCCCAGAACGATCTGGTCACCGGACACAGCCTGGGCGGACTCGACGGCGCGGCCATGGCCAAGGCCAACAAGCGCCAGGCCGGCGAAGGCTGACGGGCAATTGCCATGACAGATCCACTGGTCACGCCGCTGACGCGCCTCCTTGGCTGCCGCCTGCCCGTGGTGCAAACCGCAATGGGCTGGGTGGCAACGCCGGCGCTGGTGGCAGCGAGCAGTAACGCCGGCGCCTTTGGCTTCCTCGCCGCTGCGGTAATGCAGCCCGACGAACTGGAACGCGCCATTGCCGCGCTGCGCGAACAGACCCCACACCGGTTTGGCGTGAATTTCCACGCGTTCCAGCCAGGTGCCGGGCGGATCGTGGACATCATCCTTGCCAATCGTGATCGCGTGGCAGCGGTGAGTTTTGGGCGCGGCCCGGATGCGCGCATGATCGCCCGTTTTCGCGCGGCCGAGATCATCTGCATGCCAACGGTGGGCGCAGCCAAGCATGCCGAGAAAATGGTCCAGCTCGGCTGCGAGGCCATTACCGTGCAGGGCGGCGAAGGTGGCGGCCACACCGGCTCAGTGCCAACCACCATCCTGTTGCCTCAGGTCCTGGCCCGGGTAAACGTGCCTGTGGTCGCTGCCGGGGGTTTTGCCGATGGCGCCGGACTGGCCGCCGCGCTGGCTTGGGGCGCATCCGGTATCGCCATGGGCACCCGGTTCCTCATGACACGGGAAAGCCCGGTGCCGGCAGCTCCAAAGTCAGCCTATTGCGAGGCAGGGACCGATGACATCATCGTGACCCGCAAGGTCGACGGAGTGCCGCAGCGGTTGATCCGCAACGCCGCCCTCGCCCGCATCGAACGCGCTGGGCCGTTTGCGACCTGGCTCAGGGCATTGGATGCCGGCCTCGCCATGAAGTCGGCAACCGGCATGGGCTGGGGCGACGTCCTGCGCACCGCGCGCGGCATGACCAGCCATGGCGAGATGAGCCTGGCCCAGGCCCTGATGGCGGCCGCAGCACCCGTCCTGATCCAGCGCGCGGTGGTGAGCGGCGACGCCAAAGGCGGCCTGATGGCCACCGGCATGGTCGCGGGCAGACTGGCCGACCTGCCAAGCTGCGCCGAACTTCTGACTGCAATCGAAACCGACGCCCGCGCCCGCATCGCGGCCCTGTCCCGGGGGATTTGAGCCATGCCGATCACTGTGTCCGTGAACGACCGCATCGCTGAAATCCTGTTCGATGTGCCGCCCGTCAACGCCTTTGACAGCGCGACCTGGAACAGCATTCCGGCACTGATCACCGAGGCTGCCCGCCGGGAAGACGTGCATTGCATCCTGATCCGGGCCGAGGGTCGCGGCTTTTGCGGCGGTGTCGACATCAAGGAAATGCAGAAACATCCCGAGCGCATCACCCTGCTCAACCGCGGCAACTACCTCACGTTCAAGGCCATTCGTGATGCCGAAGTGCCGGTGGTGGTGGCCCCGCACGGCTTCATCATCGGCGGCGGCATCGGCATCTGCGGGGCGGCCGACACCATCATCGCGGCCGAGGATGCCTGGTTTTCGCTGCCCGAGGTTGATCGCGGCGCCATGGGCGGTGCCAGCCACCTGTCGCGCATGCTGCCGCTGCACAAGGTGCGCGCCGCCTTCTTCACCGGCGGCCAGATCCCGGCCAAGGAAGCCTGGCGGCTGGGGGCGGTGGAAAAACTCGTGCCCAGGGATCAGCTTGCCGCCGAGGCCCACGCCTTTTGCGCCGTCATCGCCACCAAGTCGCGCAAGGCACTGGTGATCGCCAAGGAGGCGCTGAACGGCCTTGAACCGCGCGATGTCGACCATGGCTATCGCTGGGAACAAGGCTTCACGCTGGAAATGTACATGCACGCGGATTCGCAGAGGGCGCGCGACGCCTTTGTCGAAACCGGCAAGGCGGCAGAGTTCTGATGCACCTCCAATACACCGACCGCCAGCAGGCCTTTCGCGCCGAAGTGCGCGCCTGGATGGCCGCGCACGTCCCGACAACGCCGCTTGTCACGCTGGAATGCCGCGAAGGTTTTGACCAGCACGTGGCCTGGGAACGCACCCTCGCGAGCGGCAACTGGGGCATGGTCACCTGGCCGGAAGAGTATGGCGGGCGCGGCCTCGACCTTATTGAATGGCTGATCTTTGAAGAGGAGTATTTCCGGGCCGGTGCCCCCTTGCGGGCCAATCAGAACGGCATTTTCCTGCTTGGGCCCACGATCATGGAATATGGCACGCCAGAACAGAAGGCGCGCTTCCTCACCCCCATGGCGCGCGGTGAGGTCATTTGGGCGCAGGCCTGGTCAGAACCCGGCGCCGGTTCCGACATGGCCGCGATCAAGACCAAAGCCGTTCGTGACGGTGACCATTATGTCATCACCGGGCAAAAGACCTGGTCCAGCCGCGCCAGCTTTGCCGATTGGGGGTTCGGCCTGTTCCGCACCGATCCCGATAGCAAGCGCCACAAGGGCTTGAGCTTCATCCTGTTCGATCTGAACAGCCCGGGCATCACCCGCAGGCCCATCCGGCAGCTGCACGGCCATCCCGGCTTTGCCGAGCTCTTTTTCGATGAAGTGCGGGTACCAGTGGAGAACTGCATTGCCGACGAAGGCAAGGGCTGGGACGTCGCGATGGCAACCGCCGGCTTCGAACGCGGACTCATGCTGCGCTCTCCGGGACGGTTCCAGGCAACGGCCAAGCGGCTTGTGGAGCTCTACCGTGGTCATGCGCCGAGCGCATCACCCGCAGCACGGGAAGCCGTGCTGCAGGCCTGGATGGACACGCAGGCCTATGCCTACAACACCTATGCCGTGGCCGCGCGTATCATGGCCGGTGGCCGCATCGGTGCCGAAGCCAGCCTCAACAAGATCTTCTGGTCGGAACTTGATCGCGCCATGCACCGCACTGCCATGCAACTGCTGGGGGCCGCCGCGGAATTGAAGCAGTTCGCCGATGGCACGGCCAACGACTGGCTGGACGGCTACATCTTCTCGCTGTCCGGACCCATCTATGCCGGCTCCAACGAAGTGCAACGCAACATCACGGCAGAGCGCCTGCTGGGCCTGCCGCGCGTGGGAGCCGGCTGATGGAGATGCTGATGGATCCGGCCCCGTCTGCCGACGCGCTGGCGCTGGCCGCAAGCGTCCGCGATTATCTTGCCGAAACCCATGGGCCCGACGTGTTGCGTCGGCTCGATGCCGGCTCCAGGCGAGACCCGGCCATCTGGCAGGGCCTGGTGGCCATGGGACTGCCCGGCCTGTTGGTGCCGGAAAGCGCCGGCGGGCTGGGTCTTGGCCTTGTCGAAGCCGCCCTGATCGCGGCCGAGTGCGGCCGGGCCTGCCTTGCCGAGCCGCTGGTGGACACGGCCTTCATCGCAGTGCCGTGGTTGCTGGCCGATGCGGATCATGCCGTCCTGGCTGATATTGCCTCTGGCAATCGCACAATCCCGTTGCCCCATGCCGTCAACCCGTGGGTGAGCGATGGCGAAGGGGTCGGTCTTGAAAGCGTTGATCCCTTGCGTCGACTCACGCCTGCCCCAGCCCATGTCGCAGCCGATGCTGTGTTGCTGAACCTGGGGGCACTGATGACGGCAGCCCAGTTGATCGGCTTGGCTGAGGCCATGCAGGATCAGGCCGTGGCCTACGCAAAGCTGCGAGAGCAGTTTGGCCAGCCGATCGGCGCGTTTCAGGCCATCAAGCATCAACTGGCCAGCTGTGCGGTCGCGATCGAATTCGCCAAGCCCGTTGTCTGGCAGGCGGCAGCCGCCATGGCCGCTGGCCGGCCAAGCGCCGCGATCCATGTCGGTCACGCCAAGCTCGCGGCCGGCGATGCGGCCTGGGCCATGGCCGAAACCGCCATCCAGGTACACGGCGCTATGGGCTACACTTACGAGGTTGACCTGCATTTCTGGATGAAGCGCACCTGGGCCCTGTGCGGCGCCTGGGGCAACCGCGCCTTCCACCTCGCGCGCCTCGACGATGCCATCCTCGGTGGCTCCCATCCCATTGGTCCCGAACACACATTCACCTGAGGACACCCATGCCTGACGCCTATATCATCGACGCGGTGCGCAGCCCCATTGGCCGCAAGAAGGGCAGCCTTGCCCATTTGCATCCCGCCGATCTTGCCGCCCACCCCATCGCCGCCCTCATGGCCCGCACCAAGATCGATCCGGGCGCAGTCGAGGACGTGGTGTGGGGCTGCTGCGACACCATCGGCCCGCAAGCAGGCGATATCGCCCGCACCGCCTGGCTGGTCGCTGGCCTTCCCACCCATGTGCCGGGCACCACAGTTGACCGCCAGTGCGGTTCTAGCCAACAGGCCGTGCATTTTGCCGCGCAAGGCGTAATGTCGGGCACGCAGGATCTGGTGGTGGCGGGCGGGTCGCAGGCTATGAACGCCATCCCGATCTCAGCTGCAATGCTGGCCGGCAGCCCCTATGGATTTGATAACCCGTTCAACACGTCGCCGGGCTGGATCGCCCGTTATGGCCCGGGGCTGCTCAACCAGATCCGCTCGGCGGAAATGATCGCGGAAAAATGGGCCCTGTCGCGCGAGGCAATGGAAGCCTTTGCCTGCGTCAGCCATGCCCGCGCCGATCAGGCAACGCGCGAAGGATGGTTCGCCGGTGAGATCGCGCCACTGGAAGGCCTGACCCATGATGAAACCATCCGGGCCGGCACCACGGCCGAAGGCCTGGCCGGCCTGCGCCCGGTGGAAGACGGCGGCCGCATCACTGCGGGCGTCGCCAGCCAGAACTGCGACGGCGCCGCATCCCTGCTGATCGCGTCTGCTCAGGCGGTTAAGGATCATGGCCTCAGCCCACGCGCCCGCATCCATCACATGAGTGTCCGCGCCGATGATCCGGTCTGGATGCTGACCGCCCCGATCGCCGCGACCCGCCATGCCCTGGCCAAGACCGGGCTGACCGTAGCCGACATCGACCTGTTCGAATGCAACGAGGCCTTTGCCAGCGTGCCCATGGCCTGGATGCAGGAACTCGAAATCCCGCACGAGAAAGTCAATGTCTGTGGCGGTGCCATTGCACTGGGCCACCCCTTGGGAGGTACCGGGGCGCGGCTGATGACAACGCTGTTGAATGCGCTGGAGCGCACGGGGGGGCGCTACGGCCTGCAAACCATGTGTGAAGGCGGCGGCCAAGCCAATGTCACCATCATCGAACGGCTGTGAGGACGCCATGACCGGACCAATTTGCGCAGGGCGAACCGTCATCATCACCGGCGCCGCGCGCGGCCTTGGCCGTGCCTATGCCCTGGCCTTTGCCGCCGAAGGCGCCAATGTCGTGGTGAACGATATCGGGACCTCGCTGAACGGCGAAGGGCGCGATACCAGCGCTGCCGACGCCGTGGTTGCCGAAATCGTCCGCGCGGGCGGCCAGGCGATCGCCAACCATGAGGATGTGACCGACTGGGAAGCCGCCAGACGCATCGTGGAGGCAGCGGTAGCAGCCTTTGGCGATTTGCATGTCGTGGTGAACAATGCCGGGATCGTGCGGGACCGCATGTTCGTGTCGGCCACGGTCGAGGAATGGGACGCCACCATGCATGTCCACCTGCGCGGGCATTTCTGCCTGTCGCGGCACGCAGTGGATTACTGGCGCAGCCGGCAGAAGGCGGGCCACCCGGTTGACGCCCGGATCATCAACACCTCTTCGGGTGCCGGCCTGCAGGGCTCGATCGCACAGGCAGCCTATTCCACCGCCAAAGGTGGTATTGCAGCGCTCACCCTGGTGCAGGCGGCGGAACTGGCCAGGTATGGCATCACCGCCAACGCGCTGGCGCCATCGGCCCGCACCCGCATGACGGAACAGGCCTTTGCCGAGAAGATGGCAACCGAAGGCCAGGGTTTCGACGTCATGGACCCGGCCAACATCGCACCTACCGTGGTTTGGCTGGGATCGGCGCATTCGGCCCATGTCTCGGGGTGCGTGTTCGAACTCGAGGGCGGGAAGATCATGATCGAGGATGGCTGGCGCGAAGGGCCGGTCATCGACAAGGGCACTCGCTGGGTGCCAGCTGAAGTCGGCGACGCCGTTGCCACCCTGCTGGCCAATCGCATGCCACCGCGCAAAGTATGGGGGACGGCCTGATGGAGTTTGCATTTACCGCCGAGCAGCAGATGATCGGCGAAACCGCACGCACCTGGTTTGCCGAGCAGGCAACATCGGCCCGCACCCGGGCGGCGATGGCCGGCGATGGCATGGATGCCGCACTGTGGTCCGGCTTCTGTCGCGAACTTGGCCTGTCGGGCGTGGCTTTGCCGGAGCATCACGGCGGTGCCGGATTGGGACTGGTTGAACTGGCCATCGTCGCCGAAGCCGCGGGCGCGCAGGTGGCCGCATTGCCGTTGCTGGGCCACGCCGCTGTTGCCCGTGCCATTGCAGCGGGTGGCAGCGAAGCCCAGCAAGCCCATTGGCTTCCCCGCCTGATTGGGGCTGACACCCTTGCGGCAGCGGCGCTTGATGCCAATGTCGCGCCCGATGGTGCTTCCCTCACCGGCAGCGCCGCGATGGTGCCCCATGGCGGCAACGCAGGCTTGTTTCTGGTCAGCAAGGGCAACCAGGCATGGCTGGTGCCGGCAGACACCGGCGTGAAGGCCCACACACCCGTTACCATGGATCAGACCCGGCCATTGGCGACCATCACGCTGGACGCTGTCGCAGCGGAGCCGCTGGCCGACTGTGCGGCGGCTCTCGCCGCAGCGCGTGCCACTGGCTGGGTGGTGCTGGCGGCAGAGGGCCTCGGCGTCGCGCAGGCGGCGCTCGATCGCACCGTCGCCTATGCGAAAGACCGTGTGCAGTTCGGGCGGGCCATCGGCTCGTTCCAGGCCTACAAGCACCGTCTGGCGGACATGATGATCGCCAACGAGCAGGCCCGTTCGGCGGTCTATTGGGCGGCCTGCGCCATTGACGAGGGCAGTGACGATGCATCGCTGGCCCTGCACGCGGCCAAGAGCTTTGCCGCCGACACCGCCTTCAAATGCGCCGCCGACATGATCCAGTTGCACGGCGGCATTGGTTTCACTTGGGAGCACGATGCGCACCTCTTCTTTAAGCGTGCCCGTTCGCTGCAGACCTTGATGGGAAGCGGCGCCTGGCACCGCGAGCAGGTGGCACGCATTGTGCTGGGAGACATGGCATGAAGTTGGGTTTCTCTGCCGCCGACGAGGCGTTTCGCGCCGAATGTGCGGACTGGCTGCAAGGCCAGATGGCTGGCGAATTTTCCGACATCAAGGGCATCACCAAGCTGACCGCCAAGCCGGAGCGCCGGCGCGAGTGGGAACAGCAACTGGCCGAGCATGGCTGGGCCTGCATCGGCTGGCCCAGGGCCTGGGGCGGACGTGACGCCACGCTGGCCCAGCAGGTGATCTTTGCCGAGGAATATGCCCGGGCCGACGTGCCGGGCCGGGTCAATCATATCGGCGTTGAATTGGCCGGCCCCACGATACTGGCCTTTGGCAGCGACAAGCAAAAACAGCGTTTCCTGCCCGGCATCGCCGCTGGCAAGACAATCTGGTGCCAGGGTTTCTCCGAACCCAATGCCGGCTCCGATCTCGCCAGCGTGCGCACCCGCGCCCGACTGGAAGGCGGGGAATGGGTGGTCAATGGCCAAAAGATCTGGACCAGTCTTGCCCATATCTCGGACTGGATCTTCGTTGTTACCCGCAGCGAGGAAGGCTCGGCCGGGCCGAAGGGTCTCACCTTCCTGATGATGAACCTGCACCAGCCCGGTATCGAGGTGCGGCCCATCCGCCAGATCAACGGCGATGCCGAGTTCAACGAAACCTTCTTCACCGATGCGCGCTGCCCGGCCGACAGCCTGATCGGTGCGGTGGGCGATGGCTGGCGCATTGCCATGGGCCTGCTCGCCTTTGAACGCGGCGTGTCCACGCTGGGCCAGCAAATGGGGTTTCGCAACGAACTGGACGGCATCATCGCCGCCGCCAAGGCCAATGGTGCCGCCCACGATCCCCTGATCCGCCAACGGATCGCCCAGGCCGAGATTGGGCTGAGGTTGATGCGCTATGGCGCGCTCCGGATGCTCTCGCAAACCGACCACTCGGCGATCGGCGGCGCTGCCCTGACCTACAAGATCCAGTGGGCCAGCTGGCGCCGCGGCCTGGGCGAACTGGCCATGGATGTGTTGGGGCAAGCCGGCGAAGTCAGCGAGTACGCGGATTATGAATGGGATATGCTGCCCAACCTGTTCCTCTATTCGCGCGCCGACACCATTTACGGCGGCACCAACCAGATCCAGCGCAACCTCATTGCCGAACGCGGGCTGGGCATGCCGCGTGAGCCGCGGGGCCAGGCATGAGCGCCGCCAACAGCCCGCCCTATCCACCTGCGCGCGGACTGCTGGCCGGCAAGACCGTGGTGATCACAGCTGCCGCCGGCACCGGCATCGGCTATGCCGTTGCGCGCCGCGCTGCCGAAGAAGGCGCCCGCCTGCTGATCAGCGACATTCACGAACGACGCCTGGGCGAGGCTGCTGAGCGCCTGACGAGGGAAACGGGTCAGGCCCCGCTCACCTGTGTTTGTGATGTGACGGTCGAAGATCAAGTGCAGACCCTCCATGCCGCCGCGCAAGCCGGGCTTGGCCATGTCGACGTGCTGATCAACAATGCTGGCCTTGGGGGCGAAGTGCCAGTCGTGGACATGACGGACGCGCAGTGGAGCCGGGTGCTGGATGTGACCTTGACCAGCGTGTTCCGTATGACCCGCGCGTTCCTGCCGAACATGCAGGCACGCGGGTGCGGCGCCATTGTCAACAACGCATCAGTCCTTGGCTGGCGTGCGCAAAAGGGCCAGGCCCATTATGCCGCTGCCAAGGCCGGCGTGATGGCGTTCACCCGCTGTTCCGCGCTGGAGGCGGCCGACCAGGGCGTGCGCATCAATGCCGTGGCCCCCTCCATCGCCATGCACCCGTTCCTCGCCAAGGTGACAAGCGACGAGCTGCTCGGCCAATTGGCCGCCCGCGAAGCGTTCGGTCGCCCCGCCGAGGTGTGGGAGGTGGCGAACGTGATGATCTTCCTCGCAAGCGACCTTGCCTCTTATCTGACCGGCGAGGTCATCTCGGTGTCGAGCCAGCGCGCATGAGCGAGACCACGCCCCCTCGGGTGTTCGCTACACCGGCCGCGCTGCTCGATGCCGTCGGCAGCCAGCTTGGCCCAACGGGATGGCTGCTGGTTGATCAACCCATGGTCGATGGCTTTGCCGCCGTCACCCGCGACCACCAATGGATCCACATCGATCCGGTCCGCGCCGCCCACGGCCCCTTTGGTGGCACCATTGCCCACGGCTATCTGACGCTCAGCCTCGTCAATGCGCTGCTGCCCGAACTGCTCGAGGTGCAGGGCTTTGCGCACGCCGTAAACGTGGGGGCTGATCGGCTGCGCTTCCTGAACCCGGTGCGGGTCGGCAAGCGCATCCGCGCGCGCGGCGAGATCATCGCAGCTACCCCGGAAAAGGGCGGGATACAGTCTGTCGTGCGGGTGACGGTGGAGATTGAGGATGCCGAGCGGCCCGCCTGCGTGGTCGATACCATCAGCCGCTATTTCCCAGTGGATTGAGCCATGCTGCGCCCATTGCCCCAGACCATTCCCCATGCCGTCGCCGCCGCCGGTGCGCGTTGGGGCGATGCGGTTGCGGTCATCGATGCCGGCGAGAGCTGGAGCTTTGCCGATCTGTCGCGGCACTGCCGGGCGGGCGCTGCCGCCATGATGGCCGCCGGCATCAGCGCTGGTGATCGAGTCGCCATCTGGGCGCCCAACTGTCGCGAATGGATCGTGGCCGCAGTTGGCGCCATGACAGTGGGTGCCGCCATCGTCCCGCTCAACACCCGGCTGAAAGGCCACGAAGCGGCCGATATCCTGCGGCGCACCTCGGCCCGGCTGCTGGTAACCATGGGCGAATTTCTCGGCACGGATTATCCGGCACTCCTGGCTGGCGAAGCGCTGCCGTCACTGGACCACACGATATGCATTGATCGGGAATGGGACGACTTCCTCGCCAGCGGCGCCGCCATAGCGCAAACCGCCATCGATGCCGCCATGGCCGGCATCGGGCCTGACACGATTTCCGACATCATGTTCACCAGCGGCACCACCGGCAGTCCCAAGGGCGTACTGATGACCCATGGCCGCATCATTCCGCAGTTTGGCACCTGGATTGAAAACACCGGCCTGTCAGCAGGTGAACGCTATCTGATCGTCAATCCCTTCTTCCACAGTTTCGGTATGAAGGCGGGCTGGGTGGCCTGCATTCTGGCCGGCGCCGTAATCGTACCTATGCCAATGTTCGATGTCGACGCCGTCATCGCTGCCATCGAACAGCATCGCATCAGCTTCCTGCCCGGTCCGCCCACCATCTTCCAGGGGCTGCTGGCGGCGCATGAGAAGGCGCCGTTCAATCTCTCTTCGCTACGCGGTGGCACGACGGGCGCTGCCGTGGTGCCGCCCGTGTTGATCGAGCGCATCAGGGCCGAGCTTGGCATGGCCGATATCATCACCGCTTATGGCATGACCGAATGCACGAACATCACCGGTTGCCGCCGCGGCGATCCGGCCGACCGGATCGCCACCACTTGCGGCGTTGCCGTTGCCGGCAACGAATTGCTTATCGTCGATGAGGAAGGCCAACCATTGCCCGTGGGGGAAGCAGGCGAGATCTGGGTGCGCGGCCCCGGCGTCATGCTGGGCTATGTGGATGATCCGGTCGCCACAGCCGAGGCCCTTGATGCCGCTGGCTGGCTGCACACCGGCGATGTCGGCCGGCTTGATGACGCCGGCTATCTTGCGATCACCGATCGCAAGAAGGACATGTTCATCACCGGCGGCTTCAACGTCTATCCGGCAGAGGTGGAAAAGCTGCTGCTGCGGCATCCGGGCGTGGCCGAGGTGGCGGTGATCGGGGTGGCCGACGAGCGCATGGGCGAAGTGGGCACCGCCTTCGTGGTGCTGCGTGCCGGCAGCGCAGCGACCGCAAGAGAGCTTGGCCAATGGTGCCGGACGGAAATGGCGAATTACAAGGTGCCCCGGCGCATCGAAATCGTCGCCCGCCTTCCAGTCAATGCCGCCGGCAAGGTGCTCAAAGACGAACTGCGGCGCCTCGCTGTCTGATTACTGCACAGTGGCGCCGCCATCCACCACCAGCGGATGCCCGGTAATGAAGCTGGCGGCATCCGAACACAGGAACAGCACGGCCGCTGCCACCTCTTCGGCACGGCCCATCCGGCCCATGGGAGTCATGCCATCGACGATCTTGCGCATTGCCGGGTCGGCCGTCAGCGGAGCCGTCATCGGGGTTTCGATGACGCCTGGGCACACTGCATTGACCCTGATGCCGGCCTTGGCCCAGCGCAGGGCGCCATGCCGCGTCAGCCCGACCACGCCATGCTTGGTGGCAACATAGGCCGGCTGCGCGGCATTGCCGGTCAAACCGTTGATCGACGATGTGTTGACGATGGCCCCGCCACCGGCCTTCAGCATCACCTCGGCCTCCTCGCGCATGCACAGCATCACGCCGGTCAGGTTGATGCCAAGGCTGCGCTCCCACACGGCATCGTCATATTCGCTGGCCGCAAGATTGGTGATGCCGGCATTGTTGTGGGCAAAATCCAGCCGCCCCCATGCCTCCACCGCCCGCGTCACCATGGCCTTGACGTCGCCGGCATCGGCAACATTGCAATGCTGGTAGAGTGCTTCGCCGCCAGCCGCCGCGATCATGGCCACCGTCTCGTTGCCGCCGGCATCGTTGACATCTGATACCAGCACACGCGCGCCACAGGCCGCAAATGCAATCGCCGTGGCGCGGCCAATACCGCCGCCCGCGCCGGTCACTAATGCCACCTTGGTGGAAAAATCATAAGCCATAGATCAAGCTTAGTGCGTATCATAAATATATCAAGGGCGCGCGTATCAATCTCTTCAGTCCGATTTCAGGAGCGTATCGCGTAAGGCTATGTCGGGTTTGATACGCAATTACGAGAAGGGACAGCCCGCTTGCTGTCAGGGCGTTTGACCGTCGTCGACAGTGAAGACCAAGCCTGTGACTTCGGCGCTGACGTCGGAGGCCAAAGAGAGCAGCATGGGGATCAAGCGCCTGCAATGTCATGATACGGCGGCGCGGAAAGCGCACCAGCAACGCTTTACCATAGGCAGAACCCCATATGTCCACGTTCAACGGGCGGCCATCTAGATGGGGTAACGGGCCGGCGGTATTCGGCTCTGTGAAGGGTTGGTGACCTCCCGGTATGATGGAGAACGGCGTCGGCATGGTGCTGCGCCAAGCATCTGGGGAGGCCACCGTGGGCTACTATACTGGCATCGATGTCTCGTTGGAACTGTCGCACGTGTGCGTGATGGACACGGCTGGCACAGTGGTGAAGGAAGCCAAGGTGGCCAGTGATCCGGATGCGCTGGTTGCCTGGTTTGTCGAGTTGGGCTTGCCGATGGAGCGCATTGGGCTGGAAGCTGGTCCGCTGTCGCAGTGGCTGTACGCCGGGCTGACCGCCGCCAAGTTCCCGGTCGTGCTTCTGGAGACGCGGCAAGTGCGCGATGCTTTCCGGTCGATGCCGGTGAAGACAGATCGCAAGGACGCCGGGGGGATTGCGCAGCTGCTGCGGCTTGGCTGGTTCCGGCCAGTGCACTGCAAGTCGCAGGACGCCCAGCAGACCCGGGTGTTGCTGACGGCGCGCAAGGCGTTGCAGTCGAAGTGGCACGATATCGAGATGTGCATCCGCGGCGTGTTGCGGGGCTTTGGCCTCAAGGTGGGGCCGACCACCCGCAAGAGCTTCGAGCCGCGCGTACGTGATCTCGTTTCCAGCAACCCGGCCATTGCCGACATTGCCGACGCCTTGCTGAAGGCTCGGGCTATCTTGGTCGAGCAGTTCAGGCGGCTTGATACCAAGGTGATCCAGCATGCGCGTCATGATGAACGCGCGCAGCTGTTGATGACCGTCCCTGGCGTAGGCACGCTGATCGCGACGACCTTTGTTGCGGC
>NZ_JAUMBI010000119.1:0-7948 GCF_032115815.1 Sandarakinorhabdus sp. | reverse complement strand
TCGAGGTGGGTGTCCAGCGTCAGAAAAGCGCTGTGCGGCGCCGGCGCCGCCGTGGCCGCACTGGCCAGCAGCAGCGCCGGCAGTAACAGCGCCTTCACTTGCCGCCCTCCACCGGTTTCAGATCGAGATCGTGATAATCCCAACTGAAATCGGCGATCGGGTTGGCGGGCTTCATGGTCACGCCGGTCACCTTGCCATTGTCGTCGATGGCAAAGGTGATGATGGCCTTTTCCAGGCTCTTGTCGTCGAAATCGGTGATGAAGCTGTTGTAGGCCCAGTGGGTCAGGCGGCCGGCCATGTTGGGTGACGAGGTGAAATCGACCGTCAGCCCCCTGGCGTCCGAATCCACGACCACGTCGCCGTACCAGGCATCGCGATAGCGGCCGGCATAACGATCGGCCGGCAGCGCCGCCGCCTTGGTGTCACCGGCTTGCTTGCCCGCCTGCATGGCGGCCAGAGCCTGGCGCCCGCCTTCCAGTCGCGACTGGTACCAGCTTTCCCATTTGTCGATCCAGCCATTGTCGGGCAGGCCCAGATAATGGTCGATCATGCGGTAAGTCAGGCCGAGCAGCAGGCCACTGTCCTCGCTGTTCATCATGATCGTGAAGCCGACATTCTTTTCGGGGATCAGCACGACGCGGGTGATCGATCCGAGCACGCCGCCACCGTGGCTGATGAGCTTGTGGCCGCGATAATCCTGCACCTGCCAGCCCAGCGCATAGGATTGGTAGGTCGGCTGGGCCAGTTTCAGGCTTTCGGGCAGCTGCGGCAGCGGCATGACGGTCACCGGCTTCCACATCTCGGCGTGCTGCGCCTTGCTGAACAGCGCTTTCCCGTCAGGCAGGGCACCACCGTTCAGCTGGATCTTCAGCCAGGCCGCTTCATCGTTGGCGCTGAAGGTAAGGCCGCCGGCCGGCGCGGCGTTGCGGCCCAGTTCGTCGCGCTCGTCGAGCAGCTGGATCGGGCCCAGCCCGCGCAACGGGCCCGACAGGCGCGCATGCGGGTAAGAGCGGTTGGCCACGGTAAAGCGTTCCGGGCTGTCGGTGGTGGCGGTGTTCATGCCGCCGGCGCGCAGCACGCGCGTTCGCACGAAATCCTCCCAGCGCTGGCCGGTCACCTCCTCGATCAGTTGGCCGGCCACGGCATAGAGCACGTTGTCGTAGGCATAGGCCGAGCGGAAGCTGGTGCGCGGCTTCAGATAGGCCACGCGCTCCACTGTCTGCCGCCGTGTGAGGCGGGTGCGCGGCACCATCATGAGGTCGCCCTGGCCCAACCCGAGCCCACTGCGGTGGACCAGCAGGTCACGGATCGTCATCTCCCGCGTCACCCAGGGGTCGTACATGCGGAACCAGGGCATGTGTTTGATCACCGGATCATCCCAGCGGATACGGCCCTCGTCGACGAGAATGGCGAGCGCCGCTGCCGTGACCGCCTTGCCGGTGGAGCCGGTCTGGAAGGTGGTATCGGCATCAACCGGCGATGTGCTGCCCACTTGGCGCACACCCCATCCCTTGGCCATCGTCGTCTTGCCATTTTCAACGATGGCGATGGCGACACCGGGTGTGCCGACCTTCTGACGCAGGGCTTCCACCTCCTTCTCGAACCCGGCCGGCGGCGCAGCGTTGGCCGGCAGGGCCGCGACCGAGAGCAGCAACAGGGCGGCAGTTTTCAGGCGCATCATGGCAGGGCCTCCAATTTCGGGCTGGGGCGGGTGGTGAGCAGGCGGTAGACGCCGATGGTGAGCAGCGGAACGAGATAGACGGCCAGGAACAGCCAGGCGAGGAAGCGATAGCCCTGGGCAATGAGATCGACGAGGCCGACCTCCACCGCCACCAGCATGCAGCCGGTCAGGATCACGCCGCCGCTCAGCACGCGGCCGCCAAGCCCCGGCGCGGCGCGACCGCGCGTTACCAGCGCGCCGGCGATGCGTTCGTTGATGGCGTGCACCGCGCCAACGCCGCTTTCCCACAGCGCGGCAAAGATCATCACCTGGAACAACAGGCCCAGCCACGGCAGCGCGATGGCATTCAGCAGCACTTCGGATGGCAGCGCCGCCGCGCCGATGGCGGGGTAGAAGGCCAGCATCGCCGTGAAGAACAGCAGTGCCGGCAGCATCGCCAGCGGCCCGGCGATGGCCCCGGCAATCAGCGCCTCGCGCCGGTTGCCGAGGTGGCGCAGCACGGGCAGCACCACGACCGCGCCAACGATGTTGTAGGCCGCATAGGTGACGCCGCCGCCGATCCAGCCGGGCAGAACCGCCGGCTGGGTGGCAAGGCCGGTTTCAATGCGCCCACCCAGGCGGAAAAAAGCGATCAGGATGAAGATGATATAGGTCGCGTAGATCAGGAAGCTGGCATAGCGGAACAGTGCTTCCACCGCCGCTTCACCGGGTGCCGTCGCCAACAGGATGGCGGCGGCCAGCAGCACGGTGCCGGCCACGGGCGGCCAGCCGAAGGTGGCCGCGCCGATGGCACCTGCCGCCGCGCCGAACACGGCGAGGATCAGCACCACGAAGATCAGGTAGGCGATCTCGAACAGCGGCCACGCCGGGCCGAGCAGTTTCTGGAAGAAGCTGCGGTAATCCAGAGCCTGCCAGTGGTGGGCCAGCGCGAAGCTGATGGCGGCCACCAGGCTCCAGATCAACATCGCCAGCCCCATCGCCAGCAGGCCGCCCCACGGCCCGGCTGGCACGAAGAATTCCGCCAGCTCGCGCCCGGTGGCGTAACCGCCGCCGATGATCACCGCCTTCAGGGCAAAACCCGGCAGCAGGTAGCGCTGGAACCAACTGCCCCGCTTTGCCTGGCCGCTGCTGGTCATGCCAGGCAGGCGTCCACCAGCGCCTCGAACGCGGTGCCACCACGAATGGGATCGGCGACAGGCAGGCCAAGGCGCGCTGCTTCTGCGGCCATCAGCGCGTCGGCGGCCGCTGCGCCCATGGCGACGGTGTTGAGGCTGACCCCGGCGCAGCGGATGGCCGGATTGGTGCGCCGTCCGAGCCGGATGGTCATGTCGATCACCTCCTCGATGGCCGGCAGCGCATAGCCATCCAGGCCCAGCATGTGGGTGCGGGTGGGATCATGGCAAACCACGAACACATCGGGCTGGCTGCCGTGCAGCAGGCCAAGCGAGACCGCGGCATAGGCCGGGTTGAACAGCGAGCCCTGGCCTTCAACCACGTCCCAGTGATCGGACGCGGCATCGGGGCTGAGGATCTCGGCAGCGCCGGCTTCGAAATCGGAGACCACGGCGTCCATCGGGATGCCGCCACCGGCGATCAATATGCCGGTCTGCCCGCTGGCCCGGAAATCGGCGCTGAGGCCGCGCGCCACGAACGCGCGATGCAACGCCAGTGCGGTGTATTTCTTGCCCAGCGCACAATCGGTGCCCACGGTGAGCAGCCGCTTGCCGCTGCGCTTGCGCCCGGTACCGATCGGGATGCCTGCCGGCGGCGTGCGCACGTTGATCAGGCGGCGGCCGGTGCGCTGGGCCGCTTCGGCCAGTTCTGGGATCGCTTCCAGCCGCGCGTGCATGCCGCTGATGATGTCGAGCCCGGCCTCCAGTGCGGCCACCAGGGCACCCACCCAGGACGGCGGGATGAAACCGCCCTGATTGGCAACGCCGATGACGATGGCGCGGGCACCGGCAGCATGGGCGGCGGCGGCGTCCATCTGCGGCAACCCCGCGCTGACCTTGCAGCCCGGCAGACCCAGTTCGGCGACACAGCGATCGCGCGCCCAATCAACCAACCCGAACGCTGTCTTGGCATAGCCCGGTTCGGTGGTGTCGCCCAGAAAGAGCAGGTAGGGTTGTGGCAGGGCGAGGCCTTCGACCAGGCGTCCCATGGCATTCATGGCGTCTTCTCCTGCCGCAGCGGCCAGCTTCGATTTGAACCGCAGGGTATCGTCCTGATTGGAAAAAAGTCAACCTGATTGGGATAAGTCGGCAAATTCCCAGATGGCAGGCGAACAGTCGATATGGCCGTTGGCATAGGTGACTGATGGGGTGCGATCGCGGGCCAGAAAGGTGGGGCCATCAAGATCGACGACATCGCAAAATTGCCCGACGATAAAGCTGGGTGCCATCGCGAGGCTGGTGCCCATCATGTTGCCGACCATGACGCCCAGGCCGAGCTCGCGGGCGCGGCGGGCGATGGCCAGCGCCTCCGTGAGCCCGCCACATTTATCCAGCTTGATGTTCACCAGGTCGAACCGGCCGGCCAAGGCGTCGGTATCGGCCAGCGACAGCGCGCTTTCGTCGGCCACGAACGGCAAGGGCCGCACCAGCCCATCCAGCGCCGCCTCGTCACCGCGGCGCAACGGCTGTTCCAGTTGCGCAACGTAGTGCGCCATCAGCACCGGCAGCAATTGTTCCAGGCCGGCGCGATCATAGCCCTGATTGGCATCGACGCCGATCCACGCCTCCGGCCGGGCAGCGCGGATGGTGGCGACCCGGGCCGTGTCCAACACCAGGTCGCCGGTCAGCTTCACCTTCACCGGCGCCAGCGGATCTAATTTCAGCGCGGCGGCGGCCATCACGCCGGGCGCATCAGCGCCCAGCGTCAGGGTGGAGAGCAGCGGCCGTGGCGGATCAAGCCCGGCCAATTGCCACACTGGCGTGCCGCTTTGCCGGGCTTCCAGCGCCCACAACGCGCAATCAAGCGCGTTGCGGGCACCGCCCGGCGGCAACAGCGCCTGCAATTCGGCCCGACTGGCGCCAGCTTCGATGGGAGCCCATACGCGTTCCGCTTCGGCCAGCATGTGGGCAGCGTCGTCACCCAGGTAATAGACGCCCGCCGCCTCACCACGCCCGACATGGCCGCCCTCGCCGATTTCGGCCAGCAACACGGCCGTTTCGGCAAACACATGCCCGGCGATGCGGAATGGCTGGTGATAGGGAAAATGCTCTATCACCAGTTTCAGGGAGCGTTGACTGGCCATCAATACACCAACCCGAAGCCATAGAGGTTGAAGGCCATTGTGACCCACACACAGAGCAAGCCCGAAGCCAGCAGCAGCACCGCGCCGAGCCGCATCGTCCAGCGCCGCTGCTGCCGCAGGCACAGCAGCAGGTGCCAGCCAGCGGCCAGTACCAGGCCAAGGCTGGCCAATGGCGTGAGCACGCGCAGCGACTGGATCAGCCAATCGAGCGGGCCGCCGACGCTGCCGATATCGGCCGTGAACGCCGCGACGAAGCCGAGCCAGCCACCAACGGCCACAATCACACCCCAGGCCGCCAGCCGCGACAGCCGCCACGCGGTGAGCGCGCTGCCCTTGAGCGGGAAGGTCGCGCCGAAGTGCCGGCGCACCAGCGCCCGCACCGGCCAGCCCAACGCCGCCAGTGCGATCAGCAACACGGCGACACCCAGCGCCGGCAGCAGCCAGGCCGCATTGGTGCCCACCGGCGCCGGTCGATAGACAGTGAATG
The DNA here is from genome assembly GCF_032115815.1 of Sandarakinorhabdus sp. Lineage (GTDB taxonomy): Bacteria > Pseudomonadota > Alphaproteobacteria > Sphingomonadales > Sphingomonadaceae > Sandarakinorhabdus. The sequence goes on along the minus strand of NZ_JAUMBI010000119.1, from coordinate 2,524 downwards.
GCGACAGCGCATCGGTGCTCATCCGCACCACTTGACCATCCTGCACTTCAGCCGCCAGCCGGTCGCCGCTGTTGCGATCCACCCACACGAACGGCGCGGTTTCCACCCATTCCGGCTTGCCGGCATTCATGCCATCAAGCGCCGGCAGGGTGATGCGCCCATCTTCGTCCACAACGATCTTGGCCTGGCTCAACAGTCCGAACAGGCTGAGGAAATTGGTGAAGCTGCCGCGGCTGCCGACATAATTGCCGGCCAGAAGGGCCGCGTGGGACCGCGCCGTCGCTGCATCGACCTGGGCCGTCACCGGCTTGCCCGGCAGATAGCGATCCGTGAAGCCGTGGAACAAGGCCGTGCGGACTGACGCGGCCGCACCGGCCGAACCACCGCTGTTTACCGAGATGTACACGCCGACATCGGCATCCGGGAACAGCCACAGATAGGAATGGAACAGGGTGGTATCGCCGCCATGGCCAATGGCGCGATGACCGTTGACCCATTGTTCGTAGAAGCCCAGCGCCATGCGGTTGAGCGGCCCCAGACCGGGTGCCGCAAAATCATGCATCTGGCTTGCGGTCTCCGGCTTCATCAGGCCGGCACCGTTATTGAGATGGGCGGTCATGAAACGGCCCATGTCGGCACCACTGGACGACAGGCTGCCGGCGGGCCAGGGCAGTACCTGCTCGAACGGCTGCGGCTTGTTTGACTTGTCGTTGTAACCCTTCGACATGAGCGGCTGCAGCCCGGCCGGCAGCGGCTGGCGGAAGCTCGACCGGCTCATGCCAAGCGGCGTGAACTGGTGGTTTTCGATATGGGCTTCCAGCGGCTCCCCGCTCACCCGCTGCACGATATAGCCGGCCAGCGCGGTGGCATAGTTGGAATAGGCGGGCGTGGTGCCGGGCGCGAACACCCGTTGCGGCAGCGCGCGCTTCATCAGATCGCCCAGCGGCAGCACTGCCTTGGGATCATTGGTGATCAGGTGGCGCACTGATTCCTCGAACCCGGCGGTGTGCGTCATGATCTGGCGCAGAGTGATCGGCTTGCCGTCGAGCGGCGGGATGGTGAAATCCAGATAGGCGTTGACGTCGCGATCAAGGTCGAGCTTGCCGGCTTCGACCTCCTGCATCACCGCTGTCCAGGTGAACAGCTTGGAAACCGAGCCGGGGCGGAACAGGGTGGCATCGGGATCGACTGGTGAGCGCTTGGCCTGATCGGAAAAGCCATAGCCCTTGGCCAGCAACGGGCCATTGCCGCGCACCACCACCACCACGGCACCGGGAATATTCCCCTTGGCCAGCGCATAGGGCATGAAGCCGTCCAGCCACGCCTCCAGGTCGCGGGCGTCGATGGCCGGAGGGACAGTCGGAGACGCGGTTCCGGGTGCTGGCGCCGTTGCGGTCTGGGGTGCTGGCGCCGGCGCGGCCTGGGCTGTCAGCGGCGTTGCCAGCACGGCAAGCGCTGCCACCAACCCCTTCAGCAGCATTCGCATCGGCCCTTCACTCCTATTTTACGCACCGGCGTGTCGGTGGAACTTGCAGCGGCGAGCGCAAACCCTTACCAATCGGGGAGAAGCATGCCGCTCTGATTGGAAATAATGAGCCTGATTGGAAAATTGTCAAACGGCGTTTGGGGGTGCAGGTGAGCGATCAGTCAACACCTCCAACGCTGGGGGCCGTGATGCGGGGCATTAGGTCCCGCAACGGCTGGACCTTGAAGGAAATGAGCGATCGATGCGGTATTCCGGTATCGACCCTTTCCAAGGTGGAACATGATAGGCTGACGTTGTCTTACGACAAACTTCAGCAGCTCAGCCGCCGGCTCAAGATCCGCATGTCCGACTTGTTCGCCGATGGCGCAGACGAAACGGTCCCGCGTGTGACTGGCCGACGCAGCATCGGCTCGCTCGATCGGGCCGTAAGGGTTGTCACCGACAATTACGACTACAGCTATTTGTGCACCGATCTGCGTCGCAAGCGCATGATCCCCATTCTCACCCGCATCCGTGCGCACAGCGCCAGCGAGTTCGGCGATCTGGTGCGGCACCAGGGCGAAGAGTTCATCTATGTCCTCGAAGGCCGGATCGAGGTGCACTCCGAATTCTATGATCCGGTGCTGCTTGAAACCGGCCAGGGCATCTATCTCGATTCCTCAATGGGCCACGCCTATGTCGTCGGCGAAGGTTGCCAGGAGGCGCTCGTGCTGGGCGTTTGCTCGAGCGCCGACGAGAACCTGATGGACTCACTGATGAGCCTGCACGGCTGAGGGGCCGTCTGCAACTCAATGCCGACCCGTAGACCGGACTTTGGCGCTTGTCCGAATTGGACGCGAAGCGATGGTCGGCATGTCTGCGGCAGCTTTTGATCTGCCAATCCGCAATGGGCCGCCTTCCTCTACCCGCGCCAACGAATGGCAGCTGTCCCGCTTTTGCGTTCTGCTGCGGTCGTTCCGCTTTGATGAAGGGTTTCGGGCGCCACTTGGCGTACGAAAGCCTCCCATGCAGGAACCCGCGGCCCGAGCGAGCGATCTA
>NZ_JAUMBI010000118.1:0-1756 GCF_032115815.1 Sandarakinorhabdus sp. | reverse complement strand
CGCCGATTGCCCGAGTGGTGGAACTGGCGCCGCAACCGGCGACGCCGCTGCTGCTCGATTGGCTGGCTGAACCGGCGCTGGCGGTGCGCGATCGGCGCGGGCGGCTGTTTCCCGGCCCTTACACGCTGGAAAAGGATGGGGAATCGTTGCGCCTGCAGCGCCGCAGTGAGCGTCCGCTGCCCGATGCCCGCGCCGCCAGCATCCGCATCGTGTCAGTCGACGCCGCCGCTGCCGTTGCTGATTTTGCCAAGGGCGAGGTGCAACGGGTGCTGGGCGATGGCCTTGCCGGGCTGGGCACGGCGCGGGCGGCCGGGCAGGGGCGGGCGCTGAAACTGGAAGCGGTGCCGGGTGTGATTGGCCTGGCCATCAATGCCCGCAGCGGCCTGCTCACCGATGGGCGGCTGCGCCGCGCGTTGCTGTTGGCGGCCGATGGCGCGCCCATGGCCAATCGGCTGGCGCTGGCCCAGCTGGTGCCGCAGAACCGGCTGTGGGATGGCCTGCCGCCGCCCACCGATGATCGGGCGCGCCCGCCGGAAGAGCGCCGTGCCCTGGCCGCCGCGCTGCTGCGCGACGTTGGGATCGGGCCGGAACAGCCGTTGCGCCTGTCGTTGCTGGTGCCGGCCGGGCCCGAATTTCAGGCCCTGGCCGAAACGCTGGCGGCCAATCTGCAGCCGCTGGGCATCAGCCTTGCCGTGCAGCGCGCCCGGCCCGGTGGCTTTGCCGAAGCGCGTCGCAGCGGCTCTGCTGATCTGGTGCTGGTGGAACAGACCGCGCGCGTGGCCGATGTGGTGGCGCATCTGGGTCAGTGGCGCTGTGGCCGTGTCCGCCCGTGCAGCGCGGCGGCTGATCGCCTGATGGATGAAGCGGCGGCGGCCGGCAATGATCTCACCGCCCGCCAGGCAGCGGCAGCGGCGGCGGAAGCGGCGCTTATGGCCGATCCGGCGTTCATCCCGCTGCTGCGGCCGGTGCGCTGGGCGCTGGTGGCGAATGAACTGTCAGGGTTCCAGGCCAATCTGCTTGGCCGGCATCCGCTGGGCCGCATATCGGGCGACGGTCGCTGAGGCTGCAACCTTTTGCGCGGTCGCTGCGAAGATTGGGCATGACCGTGCGCGTTCCCAGCCATGACCAGTGATGAGGCCACATTGGCCCGGCTGATGCGCGCCGCCCAGGCCGGCGATGCCATTGCCTATCGCCAGTTGCTCGGGCTGGCAGCGCCGCTGCTGATGCGCTGGTTCCGGCGCAAGGTGGCACCGGCCGATCTGGATGATCTGGTGCAGGATACGCTGCTGGCCGTGCATCAGCGCCGGGCGAGCTGGGATCCGGCGCGGCCGTTCCTGCCGTGGCTGGCGGCGATCGCGCGCTATCGCTGGGTTGATCGCCTGCGCCGCGCCCGGGTGCGCGATGCCGATGCATTGTTCGATGATATCGCGGTGGAATCGGGCGAAGCCGCGCTGATTGGCCGGCTGGGCTGTGATCGCTTGCTGGCGCTGCTGCCGGTTGCCCAGGCCGCTGCCATCCGTGCCGTGAAGATCGAGGGACTGAGCGTGATCGAAGCGGCGGCGCGGCTGGGCCAATCGGAATCGATGATCAAGGTGAATGTGCATCGCGGCCTGAAACGCATGGCCGCCGCCGTGGACGAGGATGCGTGATGACGGAGCTTTCCCCCAACCAGCAGTTGCCAAATCCTGCTCTGGACGCGCTGATGGACCGGCTTGCCGCTGATGTGGCGCCCGTCCAGCCGCTGGAAGACCGGCCC
>NZ_JAUMBI010000117.1:821-2444 GCF_032115815.1 Sandarakinorhabdus sp. | reverse complement strand
CCGCGTGAAGACGATGGCCGAATTCCGCCAGTGACGTTCTTACAGTCGTGTCATCGCCAGTGCGGCCTTGCTGCCATAGCGCAGGCCGGCGGTGTGGGGCAGGGCAGTATCGAGGGCAGCGATGTCGTCCGCTGACAGGCTGAGCGCGGCGGCGCCGGCGGTGTCGATCAGGGTGGTGCGGCGCTTGCAGCCGGGGATGGGCACGACGTCCGGCCCTTTTGCCAGCAGCCAGGCAATGGCCACTTGGGCCGGGCTGGCGCTGTGGGCGGTGGCGATGGCCTGCACCACGGCGACGGCGGCCATGTTGGCGTCGTAATTCTCGCCCTGATAGCGCGGATCGGCCTTGCGATAATCACCGTCGGGCAGGTCTTCAGCGCGCGGCACGCTGCCGGTGAGGAAACCGCGGCCCAGCGGGGAATAGGGCACGAAAGTGACGCCAAGTTCGCGGGCGGTGGGCGCGATTTCGGCCTCCACGTCGCGTTCCCACAGGCTCCATTCGCTTTGCAGGGCGGCGATGGGGGCAACGGCGCAGGCGCGGCGCAGGGTGGCGGCGGAGCATTCGGACAGGCCGATGGTGCGGATCTTGCCCTCCTTCACCAGGTCCGCCAGCGTCCCGACCACATCCTCGATTGGCACGGCAGGATCGACGCGGTGCTGGTAGAACAGGTCGATCACGTCGGTGTTCAGGCGATTCAACGACGCCTCGCACACGGCGCGGATATGGGCGGGCCGGCTGTTGACGCCGGCCATGCGGCCATTTTCGATTGCAAAACCGAACTTGGTGGCGATCACGACCTGGTGGCGGCGGCCGGCAAGGGCTTCGGCGACCAGCTCCTCATTGGCAAACGGGCCATAGATTTCGGCGGTGTCGAAGAAGTTGATGCCGATATTCAATGCGTGGTGGATGGTGGCGATGGCTTCGGCGCGATCCACCGGGCCATACATGGCGGCCTGGCCCGCGGTGCCGGCCATGCCCATGCAGCCCAGCCCGATGGCGGAAACACTCAATGGGCCGATGTTGCGCCGTTGCATGCCGCATCCTTTCTTTGGTTCGCATCACAGGCTAGAGATTGCGGCCATGAGCAGCAAGCAAACCCGCCGTTATTTCGGCACCGATGGTATTCGTGGCCTGACCAATACGCCGCCGATGACGGCCGCCATCGCCATGAAGGTGGGCCAGGCCGCCGGGCGGCATTTCCTGCGGGGGAGCCACAAGCATCGCGTCGTGATCGGCAAGGATACGCGGCTTTCAGGCTACATGATGGAATCGGCGCTGGTCGCCGGCTTTACCAGTGTCGGCATGGACGTGACGTTGCTGGGCCCGATGCCCACCCCGGCGGTGGCCATGCTCACACGATCGATGCGGGCTGATCTGGGAGTGATGATCTCCGCCAGCCACAATCCGTTCCACGACAATGGCATCAAGCTGTTCGGCCCCGATGGCTACAAGCTTTCGGATGCCGATGAAGCCGCCATCGAGGCGATGCTGGAAGAGGAGATTCCGCTGGCCGAACCGCGCGCCATTGGCCGGGCGCGGCGGATCGACGACGCGCAGGGGCGCTATATCCATTTTGCCAAGGCGACCTTTCCCGAACATCTGCGCCTTGATGGGCTGAAGATCGT
>NZ_JAUMBI010000117.1:0-811 GCF_032115815.1 Sandarakinorhabdus sp. | reverse complement strand
CGATTGCGCGCACGGTGCGGCCTACAAGGTGGCGCCGGCGGCCTTGTGGGAACTGGGCGCAGAAGTGATCGCCATTGGCGTGGCGCCAGACGGGTTCAACGTGAACGACAAGGTGGGATCGACCCATCCCAAGGCGTTGCAGTTGAAGGTGCTGGAGAGCGGCGCCGATATCGGCATCGCGCTGGATGGTGATGCAGACCGGCTGATCGTGGTGGATGAACGCGGCCAGGTGGTGGATGGCGATCAGTTGATGGCGCTGATCGCCAGCCGCGCGGCGGAAGCCGGCACGTTGAAGGGCGGCGCGCTGGTGGCGACCGTGATGTCCAACCTGGGGCTGGAGCGGTTCCTGGAGTCCAAGGGCATCGCGCTGCACCGGGCCGCCGTGGGCGACCGCCATGTGCTGGAACTGATGCGTGATCGCGGCTGCAACGTGGGCGGCGAGCAATCGGGGCATATCATCCTGTCTGATCACGCGACGACGGGCGATGGCCTGGTGGCGGCCTTGCAGGTGCTGGCCGCGATGGTGGGCAGCGGCAAGCCGGCGAGCGAGTTGCTCCACCTGTTCGATCCGTTGCCGCAGTTGCTGAAGAATGTGCGTTTCAAGGGCGGCGCACCGCTGGAGGCGGACAGTGTGAAGGCCGCGATTGCGGCGGGTGAGGCGAAACTGGCCGGGCAGGGGCGCCTGCTGATCCGCAAGAGCGGCACCGAGCCGCTGATCCGGGTGATGGCCGAAGGCGAGGACAAGGCGCTGGTCGGCCGCGTGGTCGATGATATCTGTGCGGCTGTTGCGGCAGCGGCCGCCTGATGCTGG
>NZ_JAUMBI010000116.1:0-2086 GCF_032115815.1 Sandarakinorhabdus sp. | reverse complement strand
GTGGCCCCCTTTTCGTGCAACATCACGCCATTGCCGATGCTGACGAGATGGCGTTCCTTGGCATCGGGAATTTCGAACGCGATGGTCATCGGCGCGATGGCACGGTCTGGCATCAGCCGCACACTCATGCTGTCCAGCAGCATCGATACCGACAGATTGGCGGCAATCCCGGCCGCGCTGGCCTGCTGGCCGGGCTTGATGCCCTGTTCCAGCTCCTGGGCGCCGGTCAGATAGAAATTGCGCCACGGCGCGGTTTCGGCCCGCCATGCCAGCTGGCGATAGACGCCGGCCAGCGCTGCCTTGGCGCCCCTGGTTTCCGGCGCGGCGCGCACCAGCGTGGAAAGCAGGGTGGCTGCCCAGCGGTCATCGCCCCTGGCGGCCGCGGCCTTGCCGGCGGCCAGCACTTTTTTCGGTCCGCCCATCTGCTTGACCATCCGCGGCGCCAGATCGGCGCGGGGCAGCGGATCGAGGCTGGCTGGGTCGCCATCGAACGCCCCCAGATAACGCTGATAGACCGCGCGGGCGTTGAATTTCAGGCTGCCATAGTTGGGCCGGTTGAACCACGATCTGGCCAGCGGTTCGGGCAGCCTGATCGCTTCACCGATCTCGACGGCATTCTTGCCTTCGTTCATCAGCCGCACGCTTTCGTTGTGCACAAAGGCATAGGCCTGGGCGTGGCGCAGCATGTAATCGCTGATCACGTCCCGGCCCCAGCGCGGCCAGAAATGGCTGGTGAACAGGATATCCGACTCAGCGCCCCAGCGGCGGCGGGCCGCCATCAGATAATCCGCCCAGCCCTTGGCATCGCGCACCAGCGCGCCACGCGGCGTCAGCAAATTGTGCATCGAGGCATTGGCGTTTTCGGCGAGGCACAAGGCCTTCCAGGCCGGCAGATAGAAGTTCATCTCCGCCGGCGCTTCGGTGTCGGGGGTGAGCTGGAACTGGAATTCCACCCCATCAATGATGCGGTTGCTGCTGGCTGGGGTGATGCTGTCGGTTGGCGGGATCAGACCGTAGGTGCCGGGCGTGTTGAGCGACGACAGGCCGGAGGAGACATGGCCGGCGGGATTGTGCGGCAAGTTGGTGCCAAACATGTAGACCGCGCGGCGCAACATGGCCGGGCCGGCGATGACATTTTCCGAAACCGCATGGTCCATGAAGCCTTCGGGCGCGATGATCTGCACCTTGCCAGCGGCAACGTCGGCGGGGTTCACCACGCCCAGCACACCGCCGAAATGATCGATATGGCTGTGGGTGTAGATCACGGCCACCACCGGCCGCTGGCCCAGTTTTTCGGTGACCAGCGCCATGGCGGCCTTGGCAGCTTCGGCGCCGGTGAGCGGATCGACGATGATCCAGCCACTGTTGCCGCGGATCACGGTCATGTTGGCGAGATCGAGCCCGCGCACCTGCCAAATGCCATCGGCCACCTGGAACAGGCCGTGTTTCGCCACCAGCGTCGCATTGCGCCACAGGCTGGGGTTCACCGTGGCTGGGGCCGGCCCTGTGAACTGGGCTTCATCGGCCAGATCGCGCAGCACGTCGCCCTTGGCATTTCGGATCTTGCCATCGGGGATGGAGCCGAGAAAGCCGCGGCTGGCGAAATCGAAATCCTGTTCGTCGGCCCAATTGAGCGATGCTGCCAGCGCTGCATTGTCGGCTTGCGCTGCCGGGCTGGCCGTTGGCGGGGCCTGCGCGGCGGCGGAGGCGAGGAGAAGGGCGATGAGATGCGGTATCATGCCGCAAGGCTAGGCCGGGCGACGCCACTGCTCAACTGTGAATTCGCACAATCAGGCTCTGGCTCGCCGTGGCCAGCAAGGTGCCATCCTGGGCAAACAGATGCACGCGGCCATGGGCGAAACCGGCGTGGACCGCGTGGATGCGGATATCGGCCAGCACCCATTCGGTGGGGACAAAATTCATGTAGCGGATGGTGTTATCCAGGCTGTTGCCGCCGGCGTTCGCCCCCATCGCGTTGCCGACGCCCGAAGGCAGGAAATCCGCCATCACCGCCAGCACCAGCCGATCAATGGAGAGATCGCGATTGACCGGCCGCACCCATAGCCGGCCAATGCCATCGGTTGCC
>NZ_JAUMBI010000115.1:0-8192 GCF_032115815.1 Sandarakinorhabdus sp. | reverse complement strand
GCAGGCGCTGGCCGGATTGCAGCAAGGGCCGCACGCTTTCGGCCAGGGCGCGGCCGGCGGCAGGATTGTGGCCGCCATCGATCCACAGGCTGCTGCCCGCCGGCAGCAATTCCCACAAGGGCCCGCTATCCAGTTTCTGCAGGCGCGCCGGCCATTCCACCCAGCCCATGCCGGCGCGATAGGCGGCATCCTTCACCGGCAGCGCCGTCTGGGCGCGCAGCATCGCGATGGCAAGCGCGGCATTGTCGTGCTGGTGGATGCCGGCCAGGCGCGGCAACGAGACGGCCAGCTTGCCGGCTTCGTCGCGGTAATGCAGCTGGCCTTCATAGGTCGCGGCATCCCAATCCTGCCCACGAATGAGCAGCTTGGCACCGGCGAGGCCAGCGACTTCGGCAATGCGGGCGGTCACGGCGGCAGGGTGACGGCCGGTCACCAACGGCACGCCCTTGCGCGCGATACCGGCCTTTTCCCGGGCAATGTCGAGAATGGTCGGACCCAGCCATTGGGTGTGATCGAGGCCCAATTGCGCGATGCCGCTCACCAGCGCAGTAGGGATGATGTTGGTGGCGTCCATGCGGCCGCCCAGGCCCACTTCGATGATGCAGGCATCGGCCTCGACTGTGGCAAAGGCCAGAAAGGCGGCCGCCGTGGTCAATTCGAAGAAGGTGATTGGCGCTTCGCCGTTGCGGCTGATGACGTCGTTCAACAGCACGATCAGCGCATCATCGTCGATCAACTGGCCGGCGAGCCGGATACGTTCATTGAAGCGGACGAGGTGCGGGCTGGAATAGACATGCACGCGCCGGCCTTCGGCTTCCAGGCAGGCGCGCAGCATGGCGCAGGTGCTGCCCTTGCCGTTGGTGCCGGCGACATGGAACACCGGTGGCAAGAGGTGGTGCGGATTGCCGAGCGCGCCGAGCAGGCGTTCGAGGCGACCGAGCGTGAGATCGATCTCGGTGGGGTGCAGATCGTGCGCCTTGCGAAGCAATGCGTCCAGCCGCGGGTTGTCAGACCGCGCCGGCGGCATGCGCGCGCCGGTAGGAGGAGGCGGCAGGCTCACGCCGCTTTTCGCGCCATCAGCAGCGTGATTAGCCGGCCCAGCGTTTCCTTCAGGTCACGGCGGTGCACCACCATGTCGAGCATGCCATGTTCGAGCAGATATTCGGCGCGCTGGAAGCCTTCTGGAAGCTTTTCGCGGATGGTCTGTTCGATCACGCGCTGGCCGGCGAAGCCGATGAGGGCGTTGGGCTCGGCGATCTGGATGTCGCCCAGCATGGCATAGCTCGCCGTCACGCCCCCGGTGGTGGGATCGGTGAGCACAACGATATAGGGCAGACCGGCTTCGTTGAGCATCTGGATGCCAACCGTGCTGCGCGGCATCTGCATGAGGGACAATATGCCTTCCTGCATGCGGGCGCCGCCAGCGGCGGTGAACACGATATAGGGCGCCTTGGCGGCCAGCGCGGCCTCCACGCCGGACAGGAACGCCTCACCCACGCCCATGCCCATCGATCCGCCCATGAAAGCGAAATCCTGCACGCCCACGATGGCGCGCTGGCCCATGATCTGGCCATCGCCGATCATCATGGCTTCGGGTTCGCTGGTCGCCGTGCGGGCGGCCTTCAGGCGATCAGTGTATTTCTTCTGATCCTTGAACTTCAAAGGATCTTCGGCAACCTTGGCCGCCGGCAACACCTTGTAGTCGCCATCAAAAAGCTGCGTGAAGCGCGCCTGCGGCCCGATGCGATCATGATGATCACAACGCGGGCAGACGCTGCCATTGTCTTCCCATTCCTTGGTATAGACCATGGCGCCACAGTTCTTGCACTTGGTCCACAGATTGTCCGGCGTGTCGCGACGGGCGAGGAAGCCGGTCAATTGTTGGCGGGTGCGGGTGATCCAGCTCATGCGGCTTTCTCCTGACGGGCGGTGCGCACCGCCTGGGCCAGCGCCGCCACCTGGGCAGCAACGCGGGCGGGAATATCATTGGCGCGCTCTTCCGCAGCGGCGCCAATGGCGTCAACGATGGCGCTTCCCACCACCACGGCATCAGCGTGGGTGGCGATGGCAGCGGCCTGATCGGGGGTGCGCACGCCAAAGCCGACCGCGATCGGCAGACTGGTCGACGCCTTCAGGCGGGCGACGGCTTCGGCAACATCGGTTGCGGCCGCGCTGTTGGCGCCGGTGACGCCGGCAACCGCGACATAATAGAGGAAGCCCGATGCGCCGTTGAGCACAGTTGGCAAGCGGTGCGCATCAGTCGTCGGCGTCGCCAACCGCACCAGGTGCAGGCCATGCGCAGCCAGTGCGGGCGCCAGTTCGTCACCCTCTTCAGGCGGTAGATCGACGACGATGCAGCCATCAATGCCGGCCAATTTTGCTGCAGAGGCAAAGCGTTCCGGGCCAAAGGCGAGGATCGGGTTGAAATAACCCATCAGCACGATCGGTGTGGCGTTATCAGTCTCGCGGAAGGCCGTCACCATCGCCAGCACCTTGCGCAGCGTGGTGCCGGCAGCAAGGCTGCGCAGATTGCCGCGCTGGATCGCCGGGCCATCGGCCATCGGATCGGTGAACGGCATGCCGATTTCGATCACGTCTGCCCCGGCGCCGGGCAGCGCGGCCAGGATTTCGGCCGACGTCGCCAGATCGGGATCGCCCGCTGTCACGAACGTCACCAGCGCGGCGCGGCCTTCGGCAGCGCAGGCGGCAAAGCGGGTGGAAAGACGATCCCTGCTCACATCGTCACTCCCAGCGCGGCGGCGACGGTGAAGATATCCTTGTCGCCGCGGCCACACAGATTGGCGATGATGATCTGATCTTTGCCCATGGTCGGAGCGATGCGCGCAACGGCGGCGATGGCGTGGGCCGGTTCCAGCGCCGGGATGATGCCTTCGGTGCGGCACAGAAGCTGGAAGCCTTCGAGCGCTTCGGTGTCGGTCGCGCTCTGATATTCGACACGGCCAATGGCGTGCAGCCAGGCGTGTTCGGGGCCAATACCGGGATAATCCAGGCCCGCCGAAATGCTGTGCGCTTCGGTGATCTGGCCGTCTTCATCCTGCAGAAGCATGGTCTTGTTGCCATGCAGCACCCCGGCGCGGCCACCGGCCAGCGATGCCGCATGTTCGTGGGTGGTCAGGCCCTTGCCCGAAGCTTCGATGCCGACGATGCGCACGTCCTTGTCGTCAAGGAAGGGGTGGAACAGGCCGATGGCGTTGGAACCGCCGCCAATTGAGGCCACCAGCAGATCGGGCAAGCGCCCTTCCCGTTCCAGAATCTGGGCGCGGGCTTCCTTGCCGATCACCGTCTGAAAATCGCGAACAAGCTCAGGGTATGGGTGCGGGCCAGCCGCCGTGCCGATGATGTAGAAGGTGTCGTGCACATTGGTCACCCAATCGCGCAGCGCTTCGTTCATCGCGTCTTTCAGCGTCTTGCTGCCGCTTTCTACGGCACGCACTTCCGCGCCGAGCAGCTTCATGCGGAACACATTGGGCGCCTGCCGCTCGATATCGCGGGCGCCCATGAAGATGGTGCAGGGCAAGCCAAAACGCGCGGCCACGGTGGCAGTGGCAACACCATGCTGGCCGGCACCGGTTTCGGCGATGATGCGCGTCTTGCCCATACGGCGGGCGAGCAGGATCTGGCCGATGCAATTGTTGATCTTGTGCGCGCCGGTGTGATTCAGCTCGTCGCGCTTGAGGTAGATCTTGGCACCGCACTCAGGCCGACCTTGGGCGGCCGCCACACCACGGAGTTCATCGGTCAGCCGTTCCGCGAAATAGAGCGGGCTGGGGCGGCCCACATAGTGCTTGAGCAGATCGTCCAGCTCGGCATGGAAAGCGGGATCGGCCTTGGCAGCGATATAGGCCTGTTCCAGTTCCAGGATCAGCGGCATCAGCGTTTCGGCGACATAACGCCCGCCGAATTCGCCGAAATGGCCGTTCGCATCGGGGCCGGCGCGCAGGGAGCCTGTCGGAGCGTTCATGCGGCCCTCACGGCGTTGGCAAAAGCCCTGATCTTGTCCACCGATTTCACCCCTGCACTCTCTTCCACACCTGATGCCACATCCACCAGCGCCGGTGCCACCCGGCGGATGGCATCTGCGACATTGCCGATACCAAGCCCGCCGGCCAGGCCAAAGCGCCGTCCCGGCCGCGTGTCGATCAGCAACTGCCAATCAAAGGCCAGCCCGTTGCCGCCGGGAAGCGGAGCGTCGTTAGGCGCTTTGGCATCTAGGAGCAACAGATCAGCCGGGCCTGCGGCCTTTTCGGCGCTGCGGATATCGTCACGGGTCTTCACCCCCGCCGCCAGCCAGACCGGTAGATTATACCGCGATTTCAGTTCACCCACCCGCTCTGCGCCGGCATCATGCAACTGCAAGATGGTGATGCCGGCTTCGATCACGGCGGCAACCAGCGCATCATCCGGCGCCACCAGCACGGCGACCCGGCCCACCCCAGAAGGCACGCGGGCGATCAACGATGCGGCGGTGCCCGGTTCAACAAAGCGTGGGCTGGGCGCAAAGAAGTTGAAACCAAGATGCGCCGCGCCAACTGCGACCGAGGCATCGACGGTTTCCGGCGTGGACAGCCCGCAGATCTTGAAGGGCGTCACAGGCTGGCTGCGATCGCAGCAGCCGCAGCGGCCGGATCGGGGGCCGACGTGATCGGGCGGCCGATGACGAGGATGCCAGCGCCGGCCTTGAGGGCCTCGGCGGGCGTCATCACGCGCTTCTGATCGCCAACGTCGCTGCCGGCCGGGCGCACGCCGGGCACGACGAACAGGCCATCGGCCCATTCAGCCTTCACGGCGGCGACTTCGTGCGGCGAGCAGACAATACCATTCAACCCGGCGCCGCGCGTCAACCGGGCCAGGCGCGCAGCCTGGGTGGCAGCACCATCGGGCACACCGCCGCTGAGCAGATCAGCGTCATCCAGGCTGGTGAGCACAGTGACAGCCACCACGCGCGTGCCGGGCAACGCGGCAGCGCGGGCAGCGGCCAGCATGGCGTGGCCACCGGCGGCGTGAACGGTGAGGATGGACGGGGCCAGCGGCGCCAGGCTCTTCACCGCACCGGCCACGGTGTTGGGAATGTCGTGCAGTTTCAGATCGAGGAACAGCGGCAACCACTGGCCTTCCATCACGGCGGCGATACCGGCCGGGCCGTGGGCGCAGAAGAATTCCAGCCCAAGCTTCACCCCGCCGACATGCGGCGCGACAGCGGCCACCAGTGCGCGCGCGGCGGCGACATCGGGCGTATCAACCGCCACGAACACCGGATTGGTCATGGCGTCAGGCTCCGCTGGACGGGGAAGCAACCTGGGTCTGTTCGACCCGGGCCGGGCGCACACGGCGGCTTGTCGCCAGCGGGCGCAGCAGGCGGTGCCAGGCCCAGGTCGGGATGACCCCGGCCAGAAAGGCAATGCCCAGCAGCATCGGCAGCGGCAGCGCCTTGGGCGTGCCATCGGGCAGGATGAAGGGCACCAGTGTCCAGTTGGACGCGGCCAGCAGGATGAAGACGATCGCCATCGCGGCGAGGAAGATCCAGCGAACGATTGCCATGTTGACCCTCACAGCTCTCCGTCAACCGGAGTGATACCAGCTTCCGACAGGGCTGCCATCAGCTTTTGCGCCACCTCGGCCAGTTGCGCTTCACTGGTGGAGCGCATGACGAAATTGGCGCCGGTCTTGCCCTCGCGCCAGAACGGGTAGGAACCGATCTGCACGCCGGGATTCTCCTTCTCGGTGCGCTTCAGGATCTCCGCGGCCTTGCTCTCCTGCGTCCAGGCGCCAACACTGCGCGACAGCACCGGCGCACCGCCCGGCAACTGCCCATCCAGCCAGGCCAACATGCCCTGCGTGATCATCGGCACGCCGGCCATGATGAAGATGTTTTCCACCCGGATGCCCGGCGCTTTGGTGCGCGGGTTCTCGATCAGGCTGGCACCGGCCGGCGTGCGCGCCATGCGCAGGCGGGCTTCGGTGAGCTGATCGCCATAATGCGCCGCCAGGATGGCGCGGGCGTCGGGGTGGATGATCACCTCAAGGCCCAGCGCGGCGGCGATGGCATCCACGGTAATGTCGTCGTGTGTCGGGCCAATGCCGCCAGTGGTGAAGAGATAATCATGCTTCACCCGCAGCGCATTCACGGCCTCGGCGATGGCGTCCATCTCGTCGGCCACCACGCGCACTTCCTTCAGGCGGATACCCTGCACGCCAAGCCATTTCGCCAGATAGGCGGTGTTGGCGTCCTGGGTGCGGCCCGAGAGGATCTCGTCTCCGATGATCACCAGGGCGGCGGTATAAATGCGGCTGCTGTCGCTCATGAGTGGCGACTTAGCGCAGGCGGGCGGCCGTGACCATGGTGAAGATGGACTTTGTCAGACCAAATCCCTATGTGCGAAAGGATGACGCAAGCGCTCTATACCACGGTGATGGACCCGCATGAAGGCCAGTTGCGCCTGCATGGCCCGGCCGCCTTTGAAGGCATGCGCAAGGCCGGCCGACTGGCCGCCGAGGTGCTGGACCATCTGACGCCGCACGTGCTGCCCGAAGTCGCCACCATCGATCTCGACACGATGGCGTGGGAATTCGTCCGCGCGACCGGGGCCGCTTCGGCGACCGTATTCTATCGCGGCTATTCCCATTCGCTGTGCACCAGCGTGAACCATGTCGTGTGCCACGGGATTCCGGGGCCGAAGAAGCTGAAGAGCGGCGACATCATCAACATCGATGTGACGGTGGTGGTGGACGGCTGGTATGGCGACACCAGCCGCATGTTCCTGGTCGGCGACGTGCCGTTGAAGGCGCGCAAGCTGGTTGACGTCACCTATGAATGCCTGATGCTGGGCATCGAACAGGCCCGGCCCGGCAAGACGCTGGGCGATGTCGGCCACGCTATCCAGACCCACGCCGAGCGCAATCGTTTTTCCGTGGTACGCGATTTCTGCGGGCACGGGCTTGGCCAGGATTTCCACACCGCGCCCAACGTCGTGCATGTCGGCAAGCCTGGGCGCGGCGTCATTCTGAAACCCGGCATGTTCTTCACCATCGAACCGATGATCAACGCCGGTGGCCCGGCAGTGAAGGTGTTGGATGATGGCTGGACGGCGGTAACGCGGGACCGATCGCTTTCCGCCCAGTTCGAACACAGTATCGGGATCACCGAAACCGGCTGCGAGATCTTCACTGCGTCGCCCAAGAGCTGGTACGCGCCGCCGTACGTTTGATCAGCGGCGTTTCGGCAGCGGCTTCTTCACAGGCGACTTCGCCACTGGTTTCGGCAACGGGATCAGCCGGTTCACACTGACAATCTTCACCGGCGCTTCGATCATCTGGCCTTTCATCACACCTTCGCCCTTGGTGGCGGAGATCGGCACGTTCAATATCTTGCGCACCACGTCCATGCCCTCGGTGACGCGCCCGAACACGGCAAAACCAAGATTGTCCCCCGGCCCGGCCGGGTTGGCATCCAGCGCCTTCAGACTGCCAAGGATGAAGAAGAATTGCGCCTGTGCCGTACCGGGCGCCGCGCGGGCCAGGCTGACAGCGCCTTCGTCATGGGTGAGACCAGTGCTTGTCGTCGGTTCATGGGCCACCGGTGGCAGCAGCTTGCGGCCATCCTGGATGCCGGCCTGCACCAGGCCGATGCTGCCATCGGGGGTGATCTTGTAGGCCCGATAGAAAGCGGCACCATCCAGCCGCCTTTCATCGACATGTTTGAGGATATAGCCGGCGGTCACCGGCGCCCGCTCCGTCTCCAGCGCGATGGTGATGGGCCCCAATTCGGTGGTCATCACCACTTTGACCGTCGCCGGCTCGGGTGCAGCCGGTGGCGGCGGCGGGGCCGGCACCTCTTGTGCAAGGGTGGGAAGGGCCAGCCCCATCAGGGCGGCAGCAAGGACAGCGCGGCGAATCATGGCCGCAGCATAACCTTGCCACCAGCAATCGCTACAGCTTGCAGGTGTTCACCCCCACCAGCCGATACAGCGGGCAGAAACCCATCACTCCGGTGAGCAGCGGCACCAGCCCCAGCCAGCCCCAAGGGGTTTGTGGCCCCACGAACACCAGAGAAATCAGGGCAATACCCAGCCCCGTCCGCAGAACACGATCAATTGTGCCTTCGTTACGCATGGCAATCACTCCTCAATCAAGCTGGTGCAATGGTGGCCCGCATCTAGCTGGCCAGCCTTGAT
>NZ_JAUMBI010000114.1:0-7936 GCF_032115815.1 Sandarakinorhabdus sp. | reverse complement strand
GGGGATCATCAGCCGGTTGCCGGCGGTGCGCACGGCGGTGGAGCAGCCCAGCGAGGCCCACTGGCGTGCCGTGGCGGAGCAGCTGGAGGGATTCGCCGTCGAATACGGCCGCTATCCCTCCATCCAGGTTCTGGATCGAGCCGGCGTTCCCGTGGTCGCGTTCCCCATGGCCGCGTCGAAGACCCGCCCCGCCGCGGCGCTGTCCAAGGCCGACGCCGAGCTGCTGCTGGTGCAGCGCCAGCTGGTGGTGCTGCCCCTGGTCTGGCAGGCATCCCGGGCCCTGCTGCCCGTGGGCCGCCCCCTGATGGATGCCGCTGGCCATCCGCGCTTCGAGCTCTGGGCCGACGTTCAGCTCAACGGCAGCTTCGACGGCATCGCCAGGATCCTGCAGGTGCCGGAGCTGAAGGCCGAAGCCTGGATCCTCGATGCCCGGGGCCGGGTGATCAGCGCGCCGCCCCACGGCGGGTCCCGCCAGCAGCCCCTCGACCTGCTCCAGCGCTTCCCGATGCTGCGGACTCCGCTGGCCGAGCACGCGAGTGGCCGGCAGCTGGGGCCCCAGGGACTGTTCGTGTACCAGGCGATCAATCCACTCCAGCAGGGGACAACGGCCCCCCTCGGTTCCGATCTCGGGGAAGGAGGCCTCTCCGCCAGGCTGAACTGGATGCTGCCGAAGTGCTGGGCCTGTCGCGGCTGGACAAGTTGCGCCACGTCATGCTCCCCCACATCGTGCGCACCGTCTATCGCCCGCTGGCCAATTTCTTCATCGTTCTGGTGCTAGGCAGTTCGATGGCGGCGCTGTTCGGGGTGGAGGAATTGACCGGGCGGGCCATCAACATCTCCACCGCCAATCTGCGCACCATCGAGACATTCGCGGTCACCGGCCTGATCTACATCGGGCTTACCCTGATTGCTTCGGCGCTGCTGGCCCTGGCCGGGCGCGCCTTGTTCGGGGTGCGGCGCGCATGAGCCTGTTCACGCCCGATACGCTGGCCTTTCTGGCCTCGGCGCTTGGGCGCACCTTGTGGATGACGTTCATCGGCTGCACGATTGGCTTCGTGATCGGCATGGGGCTGGCCATCCTGCGCCGTACGCGGGCACCGCTGCTGGCGCCACTGCGCTGGGCGGCGGCGCTTTATGTTGAAACCTTCCGGCGCATCCCCTTCCTCGTCATCCTCATCCTCGTGCTGTTTTCGGTGCAGGCCTTTGCGCCCGATCTGTCGCTGCTGGGCATCGCCACCATCGCCGTCACCTTGGCCGCCACCGCCTATCTCACCGAAATTGTCGGCGCCGGCCTTGATGCGGTGCCGCGACCGCAGGTTGAAAGCGCCGAAGTGCTCGGCCTGTCGTGGTTCGACACGCTGCGCCATGTCGTGCTGCCGCAAGCCTGGAGTGTGATCCTGCCACCGGCCGCTGCCTTCATGGTGATGTTCGTGAAGGATACCGCACTCGCCAGCCATCTTGGCGTCGTCGAACTCGCCTTCGCCGGCAAGATCCTCGTCAACAAGGGTTTCTCGCCGCTGGCGGGCTTTGGCGCCGTGCTTGTCCTCTATGCCCTGATCAGCTGGCCGCTGGGCCGCATCGCCTCATCACTGGAGAGCCGCCTTGCCGCTTCTCGACATCGATAATCTCAGCGCCGGTTACGGCGGCAAGACCATCCTTGATGGCCTCAGCCTGAGCGCCGAACGCGGTGACGTGGTCAGCCTGATCGGGCCATCGGGGTCCGGCAAGTCCACCCTGCTGCGCGTGCTGATCGGGCTCACGCCGCTCACCGGCGGCAGCGTGCGCATCGGCGACGAGGCGATCAACTATGCCGACAAGGCCGGGCTGAAGGCGCTGCGCCGGCGCATGAGCATCGTGTTCCAGCAGTTCAACCTGTTCCAGAACATGAGCGTGCTGGACAATCTGACGCTCGCGCCGGTGCGCACGCTGGGTGTCGCCCGGGCAGAGGCCGAGGCCCGCGCCCGCGATCTGCTGGCCAATGTGGGCCTGGCCGACAAGGCCGGCAGCTATCCCGATCAACTGTCGGGCGGGCAGCAGCAGCGCGTGGCGATCGCACGGGCGCTGGCCATGCAGCCGGAGATCCTGCTGCTCGACGAAGTCACCTCCGCGCTTGATCCGGAACGGGTGGGGGAGGTGCTGGAGACGATCCGCAGCCTCGCCAGCACTGGGATCACCATGCTGCTGGTCAGCCACGAAATGGCCTTCGTGCGCGAGATTTCCACCAAGGTGGTGATGATGGATGAAGGCCGGGTGGTGGAGCAGGGCAGCCCGAGCGCCATCTTCGAAACGCCGGCAGAGCCGCGCACCAAAAGCTTCATGCAGGCGATCATCCGCCATTAGGGGAGAGCAGCATCATGGGCCGATTGGCAGGCAAGCAGGCCTTCATCACCGCCGCCGGCGCCGGGATCGGGCGGGCCACCGCGCTGGCCTTTGCCCGCGAAGGCGCCGTGGTGACGGCCACCGATATCGACATGGACGCGCTGGCCTCGCTGAAGGCCGAAGCGCCGTCGATCACCATTGCCCGGCTGGACGTGCGCGACGCAGCGGCGGTGACGGCGGCGCTGGACGGAGCTGCGCCCGATGTGCTGTTCAACTGCGCCGGCTTTGTTCATCAGGGCAATATCCTCGAAATCAGCGACGCCGATTGGGAGTTCACCTGGGATCTGAACGTCACGTTGATGATGCGCACCATCCGCGCGGCGCTGCCGGGAATGCTGGCGCGCGGCAGCGGCAACATCATCAACATCGCTTCGGTCGCCTCCTCCATCCGCGCCTGGCCCAACCGCTGCGCCTATGGTGTCACCAAGGCGGCGGTGATCGGCCTCACCAAATCGGTGGCCGCCGATTTTGCCGACCGCGGCATCAGGGTGAACGCCATCTGCCCCGGCCCGATCGAAACGCCCTCGCTGGCAAGCCGCATCGCCGGCCAGGCCGACCCTGATGCGGTGCGGGCGCGTTTCCTCGCCAACCAGCCGACCGGCCGGCTGGGCCGGGCCGAGGAGGTGGCAGCGCTGGCCGTCTATCTCGCGTCGGACGAGGCCAGCTACACCACCGGCCAGACCCACATCATCGATGGTGGGTTGATCGGTTAGGCTGGCGCAAACGCGGCCAGCGGCACGTCAAACGACAGCGGCCGGCCCAGCACGAGATCGGCGGTGAGCCGCGCTGCCGCCGGACTGCCGGTAAAGCCGACCCACGGCACGAAACAGACATGGGCATGTGCGTGGCCGGGCAGGGCACCGATGATCGGCAGCCAATCATCGGTGCCGTTCACGAACGCCGCCCAGCTGCGCACGATGTTAAGGCTGCCGATGGCCGGCACCATCGCGAGCGCCACGCGCAGATTGGCGGCCAGATTGGCGGGATCGACCTGCGGGCGGCCCTGATCGTCGAGCGCCGCATCCCAGCCCCCGCCGATCAGCAGGCTGCCATAGCGGCTCTGTTTGAGGGTGAGTTTCTGCCCGGCGCAATAGACCAGGTGCGGCACCAGCGGCGCGGCCGGTTCCGTCACGCTCACCTGGATCGGTACCGCCTCGATGGCCAGCGGCGTGCCCAATTGCGCCGCCAGTTCGCCGCTGCGCGATCCGGCGGCGATCACGATGCGCGGCGCACGCCACTGGGTTGCGCCGGCCTCGACGACATAGAGGCCCCCATCCTGGCGCACGCTGGCCGGGCCGGTGTTGGCGTGGATCACCACACCCGCCGCTCGCGCCGCCCTGGCGTAGGCCGGTGCGACCAGCAGCGGATTGGCCTTGCCTTCGGCGGGCGCGAACGCCCCGCCAATGGCCTGCTCGGCCAGATAGGGTGCGCGCTCCCGAATGGCGTTGCGGCCGATCACTTCGACAGCCAGGCCAGCTTCGCGTTCGATGGCGGCCTTCACTTCGATTTCGGCCATCTCGGCTTCGGTGGTGGCGACCAGCAAGCCGCCGCCAAAGCCGATCTCGAGATCAGCGCCCAAATCGGCTTCCAGCCCCTTCCAGATGCCGAGCGAAGCGATCAGCAGGCGGATGGCGGGTTGATAGTTGCGGGCCCAGGCTTCGCCCAGATTGCGGAACGGATCGTGTGGGATCTGGGCATGCAGGCTGCCGGCATTGGCAGAGGAGGCCTGCGCCCCCACCGGGCCGGCCTCCACGATGGTGACGGCCATGCCGGCCCGCGCCAGTTCCAGCGCGGTGGCGCAGCCGGCAATCCCGCCGCCGATGACAATCACATCAGGCTGCACTTCTTCCCCCAAAACGCGTACGGCCCCACTTGCTCAGGCCAATGTGGGCGCTATGCTGACATTTGTTCGCACATCGCATAAGTTCGATGCTATCAACAGGGGCGACATTTGGCCTTCAAGAAAAGCGGGCAAGAATCAAGGGCAGAATGATGACAAAAGATTTCCGGGGCAGCCACACCGTTACCGTCACACCCTTCAATGATGACGGCAGCAGCATCGACATCGGCCGGTTGAACGCCTTTCTGGATTGGCAGGTGGAATCGGGCGTGCCTGGCGTCATCGTGCTGGGCACCACCGGCGAGTTCCTGACCATCAGCGATGACGAACGCCGCCTTCTGGTTGATGCGACCGTGCGCCATTCGGGTGGCCGCTATCAGGTGATGGTCGGCACGATGAACGCCTACACGCCCAACGCGGTGCGCTACAGCCGCGAAGCGCAGGATCTGGGCGCCGATGGCCTGATGATCATCCCGCCCTATTATTACACGCCCACGGATGACGAGATTTTCGACTATTACCGGGCGATCTGCGACGCCGTCACCATTCCGATCATGCTGTACAACAACCCGGTCACCTCCAACCGCGACATGTCGGCGGCACTTGTGGCACGGCTCACGGCCGCATTCGATCAGGTGCGCTACATCAAGGAAGCCAGCATGGATGTGGCCCGGGTGTACGACATCGTGGAGGCAACCGGCGGCGTGATGAACGTTTTTGCCGGCGAACGCCCGGTGGAAAGCTTCCTGCTCGGCGCGGTTGGTTACGTGAATCCCTATGGCAATTATCTGCCCTATGCCACGCGGCGGATGTGGGATCTGCTGGTCGAAGGCCGCATCAACGACGCGGCGCACATCCAGGCACTGGTGCACAAGTTCGACAAGATCATCGCCGAAGGCCACCCGACCTATGGCCATCAATGCTATTCCAAGGCGCTGGCCGGCGCGCGTGGCTATCCGGTGGGCGACGTGCGGGCACCGCTGACCAAGTTCGCCAGCCTGGGCGATGAAGGCCGCACCAAGCTGAAGCAGATTCTGGCCGTGTTCGACGAGATTGACGCGGCCGTGGCGGATATCGACAGCCGCACCGCCGACAGCCGCAAGCACGCGGCCTGAGATGGCCGACATTCCGCTCTTTACCCCGCTGACCATCCGCGGGCTGACCTTCCGCAATCGCGTGATGCTGTCGCCCATGTGCCAGTATCGGGCCCAGGATGGCTTTGCTGGCCGCTGGCATCGCAGCCATCACGGCCGGCTCGCGCTGGGCGGCCTGGGCGGCGCCATGCTGGAAGCAACGGCGGTGCTGCGGGAAGGGCGCATCACGCCGGGCTGCCTTGGCATCTGGTCTGATGATCATGTGCCGGGACTGCAAGAAATTGTCGCCACCTATCACGAGGAAGGCACGCCGGTTGGCATCCAGCTGGCGCATGCCGGGCGCAAGGCCTCTGCTGCCACGCCGTTCGAAGGCGCGCAGCCTCTGGCCAATGACGATCCGCGCGCCTGGACCAGCGTCTCCCCCAGCGCCATCGCCTTTGGCCCCGGCTGGCAGACCCCGCAGGCGCTGGATGAGGCGGGCATCGCCCGCACCATCACGGGCTTTGCCGATGCAGCGCGGCGCGCGGTGGCGGCGGGCTTTGATTTTGTCGAGATCCACGGCGCCCACGGCTATCTGATCAACAGCTTCGTCTCGCCGATCAGCAACACCCGTGACGATGATTGGGGCGGCGAGCATCGCTTCCGCTTCGCTGTCGAGGTGGCCAGGGCCGTGCGCGCGGCCGTGCCGGAGAGCATGCCCGTCTTCTACCGCCTGTCGTCCGTCGATGGCGTGCCCGGCGGGATCGAGGTGGCGGACAATGTGGCGCTGGCCCGCGAATTACACGCAGCCGGCGTTGATCTGGTCGATTGTTCCACCGGCGGCGTTTCGGGCCCGTCCGGCGTGGCGTCGCGGCCGCCGTCGCCGGGCTATCTGGTGCCCTATGCCGAACAGATCGGCCGTGAAGCCGGCATCAAGGCCATGGCAGTTGGCCTCATCATGGACGGGACGCTGGCCAACGCCATCATTGCGAACGGGCAGGCCGATCTGGTCGCCGTTGGCCGGCAGCTGCTGGCAGACGCCAATTTCGTCACTCGCGCCGCGATTGAACTTGGCCATCCCGATCCGAACGCCACGCTGCCGCAAGGCCTGGGTTTCTGGCTGCAACGCCGCAAGTTCGAACCGGCGGCGCGCTAGCCCTCACGGGATCGGCGGGGCCTGCCACATCCCGCGCACCTGATCGTCATTGCCGGTCATTTCCCAGCGGGTCAGCGTGATCGGCACGATGCCGCTGGCAATGAAGCGATCGTGGAAGCGCATCAGGTCGAAACCGCGGCCTTCCTTCAACGCCACTTCGGCCAGCAGCTGTTCCAGCTGGATCTTGCCGAAATAATAATTCAGCCCCAGCCCCGGCTGCCGCAGATACAGCGCCATGTCATACAGCGCGGTGTCGTCGGCCTTTTCCATCCAGTAGGGCGTGCGGGTGGTGAGCGAGGTCAGCGCCTGGTCGAAGGTCCATTCGTTGGCCTGCAGCTTCAGTTCCGGCAGCAGCCGCGCCGCGCGGTTGGCCATAAGGATATAGTGGATTTCGCGGGCCTTGGGCTTGTCGTCGAGCCAGCCGGCCTGCACCACCATCTCTTCCAGATAGAAGGCCCAGCCTTCAAACCGCTGTGAATCGGTGAAGTTCAGCCGGACGTCGCGGCGGATGGGGCGCGTGTCGCGGCGGCGATACGCTGAATCAAAGATATGGCCGGGCAGATTGTGGGCGCGCAGCGTGCGCGGATCGCGATCTTCGGCTTCGCGGAAGAAATTGCGGCCTTCCGGCGTGAACAGGCCCGGCGCCGCCGGATCACGGTTCATCGGCATCACATAGGGCCCTTCGGGCGATGGCACGGTCAGCCATTCCGGCACTGTCATGATGCGGCGGTCTTTCAGGAAGGCCAGCAGCTCGATATCGGATTGGCGGCGCAGGGCCTCGAAACCGGCCAGATCGGTGACGGTGGGCAGCATCGGCGTATCGCGATGCTCATGCTCCTCCATCTTCAGGAACGACATGGTGCGTTCCCATTCCCGCTCCCCGATCGCCTTCATGTCGGCAAAGCTGAAGGGATAGAGCAGCACATAGCGCAGATACCATTCATAGGCCGGTTGCCCGATGCCCGATGGCGCGCTGGTCTGCTGGGCGGCGAGCCACGCACCAAAATTTCGGCTGGCGGCAGCGGCGGCCTCGGCCTGCTTGGCCAAGCCGCGTTCGCCGGCCTTGGCGAGGTCGCCGGCCATGCGCGTGTACAGCCGCGCTTCGATGGCGTGATGCGCCACGCCCAGCGTCTGCAGATCGCGGCGCAGATCGGTCAGGCTGGCGCGGGCGGCGGCCAGCGTGGCCGGCACGGCGGCCAGGCGGGCGGCCAGCGCGGTGCGTTCGGCGGGCGACTTCAAGGGCAGTTCCGGCAGTTCGAAGGCGGTGTTGATCTTCGGGCCCCAGCCGATGTCGAGCGTGGCCCACCAGCTCGGATCGCGCTGCCACTGGCGCAGTATCTTGTGCTGGAACTGCACGCTGCGCGCTTCGGACAGCACCAGCAGGTGATCGGCGCGCTCCGCCACTGGCCAGGCGGCGCTGTCTATGGCCAGCAGATCGGCCACCATCTTGTCCGCCGTGGCGGCCCGGGCGGCCATCGCGGCATCGCC
>NZ_JAUMBI010000113.1:0-30078 GCF_032115815.1 Sandarakinorhabdus sp. | reverse complement strand
CCAGCGCTACCTTCTTCGCCGCGCTGCTGTGGCCCCTGTGGCAGGTTTCGCGCCGGCTACGGCCGCCCCTGCTGGCGTGGCCGGCGGCACTGGCGGCGCATGGTGCGCTCACCGTGCCGCTGGTGCTGGCCCATGCCGCCTGGCTTGCGGCCAGCCGCACCGTGGTGTTTGCGGCACTGGGGCAGGCCTATCGTTTCGACTGGTCGCTCGCACAATTGCTGTTCGAATGGCGCAAGGATGCGCTCACACTGGTAGCGCTGGCCGCGCTGGGCTGGTTGCTTGACAGATTGTTTGCGCCGCCACCCGCACCGCCGCAGCCGCCCAGCGGCTACCGCCTCGCCGTGAAGGATGGCAGTCGCACGCTGTTCCTGGCGCCCGAAGAAATCAGTCACGCCAGCAGTGCCGGCAATTATGTGGAACTGGCTACCATCCATGGCGCCATCCTGCACCGGGTGACGCTTGCGGCGCTGGCGGATGAGTTGGCGGCGCACGGCTTCGTGCGCATCCACCGCGCTCATCTCGTCCGCCGTGGCGCGGTGCAGAGCGTGGCGAGCGCCGGCAATGGTGATTTCACGGTGACTTTGGCCAAGGGCCAAACCCTGCCGGGCAGCCGCCGCTATCGCGCCGGGCTGGGGCAGTTGCGCTAAGGGCGGCTCAGTGGACTGTCACTGTTCGGCGGCGGCGAAGGGCAGCGCCCACGGCGCCAAAACCGGCCACCAGCATCACCCAGCTCGCCGGTTCTGGCACCGGTTCCACGCCCAGGAAATCGATCTGCATGCGCGGCCGTTCGGCCTGGAAGGCGCCGTTGCCGCCGGTGTTGCGGAACACGACATCACCCAGGATTTCGATCGATCGGAAGCGCGCGCCCAATGGATCCGGTTCGAAGAACTGGCCGATCGAAGGGCCGTTGCTGTCAGCCGTGAAGCTGCCCAGGTTGGTGCCGTTGATGCGCAGATTGCTGATGTCGATTGCGTTGCTGTTGGCGCCCGAGGTGCGGCTGTTGGCGGTGAGCAGGACGTAGGAAAAGCTGGTGCCGATCCGGGCCGGGCGGGTGAAACTGGCGGTTTCACCGGCACCGAAGCTGTTGTCGCGGTTGAAATCGATCTGCCAGGTCAGCGTGCCGACCGTCCAATCCCAGAACAGGCGAAACGCGTGCGGCTGGCCCAACTGCCACACCGGGGCGCCGACAGGGTTCAATTGTGTGCCTGCCACCTGGGTGCCCGCCTCCAGCATCACCGCTTCGAACCCGGTGCCGCCCCAGCGGGCGCGGGCGCTCACTTCGGTGGGCAGGGGCGACAACGGCCCGGACGACAACACAACCGTTGCTGACGCAGAAACCGGCCCAATCGCCAGCAAGCTTGCCAAAAGGTAAGCCAGATATCGCATGGAATTGACTTTCGACCCCAAATGGACCTCGCACGTCCGCCGCAATTAATAGGGTGGAAAGGTTAACAAAGAATTTTCGGCCCTGGTGGCTTGACTGTGGGAATGGCTTTGCGATGCTGGCGGGATGCGGTTTCTGTTGCCCTTCGTGCTGGTGAGCGTGCTGAGCGCTGTCCCCGGTGCTGCGGCATGGCGGGTGGCGGAATCGGCCCATTTTCGCGTGTATGGCGAGATGCCGGCCGATGCCCTGCGCAAGCGCGTCGAACTGCTGGAGGATT
Organism: Sandarakinorhabdus sp.; assembly: GCF_032115815.1. GTDB lineage: Bacteria > Pseudomonadota > Alphaproteobacteria > Sphingomonadales > Sphingomonadaceae > Sandarakinorhabdus. The sequence goes on along the minus strand of NZ_JAUMBI010000113.1, from coordinate 28,417 downwards.
ATCGCAATCTGCTGGGCATGTTCACCACCGCCAAGCTGGACGATGATGCGCCAAGGCTGACCATCTATCTGGTTGATGCCATTGCCAGTGCGGTGCCGTTCGGGGAGATCGCTCCTTCGGCGGCGGGATTTTACTCTGCTGGCGATCGCGGCATCGCGGCCTATGCCGAGAAGGGTGATTTCGGCCAGAAGGTGCTGCTGCACGAATATGCCCATCATCACATGTTCGCGTCCACCGGGCGCAGCTATCCGGCCTGGTATGTCGAAGGCTTTGCCGAATATTTCATGACCACGACATTTCAGCCCAAACGGGTGGAATTCGGCCTGTTCGATCGGGGGCGGGCCTACAGCCTGTCGGGCGTGTGGCTGCCGTGGGAACAGGTGTTGGGCCGCAATCTTGATCGCATGACCGGCGATGAGCGCTACAAATTCTATGCGCAAAGCTGGCTGCTGACCCATTATCTGTTCCGCATGCCGGGCATGCGCGAGAAACTGACGGCGCAGCTGGGTGCGATTGCAAAGGGCACCGATCCGCTGACCGCGTTCAAGGCGGAGGTGGAGCCCGATCTGAAGGCGCTGACCCGCCAGCTGCGGGCGTATACCGCCGGACGCAACTTTACCTACAGCCGGCTGGAACGTGACGCGCCCACGCCGGCCCCGGTAACGGTGCGCGATCTGCCCGCGTCGGCCGATGATGTGCTGATGTTCCACGCCTGGCTCGACAATCGCGGCGGGGCCGACAATCGTGCTGCGGCGCTGACCCGGATCAAGGCCGCCACCGCCCGCCATCCCGGCGATGCGTTGGCCCAGCGCACATTGGCCATGGCCGAACTCTATCTGGGCGATGCTGCCAAGGCGCTGCCGCTGCTTGATGGATTGCTGGCCAGTGCGCCCGACGACGCTGATCTGTTGCGGCTGAAGGCCGAAGCGCTGCTTGCGATGAACCGCGACATCAATCGCGGCGACGCCCGGCGCCTGTTGGTGCGCGCGGTCAAGGCCGATCCGGCCAATTGGCGGGCGATGCACCTCTATCTGCACAGCCACGACATCATCAACAACGCCGTGCCGGGCAGCCTGTTCGACGTCGTGCAATTGATGTGGCAGCTGGCGCCGCAGGCATCCGGTATCGTGATCGACATGGCCAATGTGTTGGTGCGCACCGGCCGGATGGCCGATGCCGCCCGCGTGCTGGAACCGGTGGCCTTTGCCCCGCACGGCGGCAGCGCGAGCAATTTTGCCCGGCTGCTACGCGAAGCGGCGCTAACCGACGATGCGGCAGCCTATCTGAAGGTGCTGCAGGCCGGGCCGCCGATCGCGGTTGAAATCCCGCAGGTGAAGTGAAAGGGGCGAGGCCCCTTACCCTTCGAACTCCATGATCACCGCATCCACCGCCAGTGAATCGCCAGCCTTGGCCAGCAGTTTCGCCACCACCCCGGCCTTTTCGGCGCGCAGGATATTTTCCATCTTCATGGCTTCCACGGTGGCGAGTTGCTGGCCGGCTTCCACCTTGTCGCCTTCGGCAACCGCGATGGAAACCACCAGGCCGGGCATCGGGCAGAGCAGATATTTGCTCATGTCCGGCGGCACCTTGGCGATCATGTGGCGGGCGAGTTCAGCAGCGCGCGGGGTGAGGACGCGGGCCTTGTGGGCCGCGCCGCGCGTGGTGAGCAGCGTAAAACTGCCCTTCTTCGCGACGCTGATGGCGACAGGCGTGCCGTTGATGTTGCCGGTGAACAGGCTGTCACCCACGCGCCAGCCGGATTGCACCACCAGGTCGCGGCCATCGATCAGCACTTCGTGGCTGCCGGCCTCGCCGGTCACTTCCACCGGCACCTGTTCGCCATCCAGATCGACGACCCAGTTGATTCCATAAATGGCGCCGTCGCCGGAAAGCTGGCCATCGATCAGTTGTTCGCGGGCCACGGTTTCGGCGTGGATGATGGCGGCGGCGGCCACCAGCGCGTCGCGGGTTTCGGGCGCGACCGGCGCCCCGTGAAAACCGTCGGGATATTCCTCTGCAATGAAGCCGGTGGTGACATTACTGCCAGCCTTGAACCGATCATGCTGCATGATGGCGGCCAGGAAATCGATATTGTGGTTGATGCCCTTGATCAGATAGGAATCGAGCGCATCGGCCTGTGCGGCGATGGCATCGGCGCGGGTGGGCGCCCAGGTGATCAGCTTGGCGATCATCGGATCGTAGAACATGCTGATTTCGGCGCCTTCCACCACGCCGGTATCGATGCGGATCAGACGGCCTTCCTCATCCAGGCCGGCTTCCGGCGGCTGGCAGCGCGACAGGCGGCCGATGGAGGGCAGGAAGCCGCGATAGGGATCTTCGGCATAGATGCGGGTTTCGATGGCGTGGCCATTGAGCTGCACCTGCTCCTGCGTCAGCGGCAGCGGTTCCCCGGCGGCGACGCGGATCATCAGTTCGACCAGATCGAGCCCGGTGATGCACTCGGTGACGGGGTGTTCCACCTGCAGGCGGGTGTTCATTTCGAGAAAGTAGAAGCTGCGATCGGCGCCTGCGATGAATTCCACCGTGCCGGCGCTGAAATAGCCGACGTTGCGGGCCAGGGCGACGGCCTGTTCGCCCATCGCCTTGCGCATTTCCGGCGTGACGAACGGGGAGGGGGCTTCTTCCACCACCTTCTGGTGGCGGCGCTGGATCGAGCAATCGCGCTCGTTCAGATAGAGGATGTTGCCCTGTTGATCGCCGATCAGCTGAATTTCGATGTGGCGCGGCTGTTCGACGAATTTTTCGATGAACACGCGGTCGTCACCGAAGCTGGCGAGTGCTTCACGGCGAACCGAATCGAAGCCCTCGCGCACATCGGCTTCGCTCCATGCCAGCCGCATGCCCTTGCCGCCGCCGCCGGCCGAAGCCTTCATCATCACCGGATAGCCGATGCCAGCGGCGATTTCGACCGCGTGTTCGGTTCCGGTTATTTCACCGACAAAGCCGGGCACGACGCTGACGCCCGCCGCCTTGGCGCGGCGCTTGGATTCGATCTTGTCGCCCATGGCGGCGATAGCGGGGGCCGGTGGGCCGATGAAGGCGATGCCGGCGGCGCTCAGCGCTTCGACGAAGCTGGCGCGTTCCGACAGGAAGCCATAGCCAGGGTGAACGGCTTGGGCGCCTGTCGCCTTGCAGGCGGCGATGATCTTGTCGGCGATCAGATAGGATTCCGCCGCCGGCGCCGCGCCGATGTGCACGGCTTCATCGGCTTCGCGCACATGCAGGGCCTGGGCATCGGCATCGGAATAGACGGCCACCGTCTTGATACCCATCGCGCGCGCCGTGCGGATCACGCGGCAGGCAATTTCACCGCGGTTGGCGATCAGGATCTTCGTGAACAAGGCGTGAGGCTCCCGGCTGCTCGTCTGATTGCTCAATAACGTTGCGAGGCTGTCATGCAACATATCGATTTTGGCGATAACCGTAACTGGCACGACTTGTTGGCCTTTGGCCCACCTGCGGTGCATCAGCACAGGCAGGCGGGCGTGACAGATGGTCCCCTTCCCCCGGGCAGCCGTTCCCCCCACAGGCTGCATCCACGGTTCACGCCCCGGCCGGCGCTGCTGATCCCCCAACAGCAGCGCCGGCCACTCCTCTGGATTTCGGAATTTGCCATGCGTCTGTTGTTTGCCACCATCGCCGCCGCCCTTGCCGCCTTGTCGGGTGACGTTGTCCAGTTTGAAGGTCTGTCGTCAACCCGCTGAATGCAAAAGGGCCGGCGCGTGAGCACCGGCCCTTTCGGGTTCAGGCTGGATTGCCCGTTAGCGGTTGGCGGCGACCGTCACGGCGCGCTGGGCGCGGGCCGCATCAATCTGTGGCGCCGCAATTTTTATGGCGTCGGCGCGGCAGGCGTCGAGATCGGCCAGTTCATCGCGGGTGAACAGCACGGGTGAGCCGCACAGGCGCGTCATCGCTTGCGACAGGCGCTTGTCCAGCGCGCGCTGGCCAGTGGCCGACGACAGATCGAGATCAGCGGTCTGCACCTTCACCTGCCACTGCTCATAACCAGCTTCGGCAGCCAAAGCCGGCATTGCCAGCGTTGCGGCGGCGATCAGAGCCATCATGGTGCGCATCGTGAATCTCCCAAAACACTTGATGAGAGGATGATGCGGGCAATGTCACGTCAATGCAACAAGAATGTCACGGAACTGTCATTTAAGAGTCTTTTTTCTGCAACCAAGCCGTCATGATGGCATTCAAGCGGGCCGGGCGATCATCAGCCACAGCGCCGTCACCAGTGGCACGGTGGAGACGAGACCCCAGAAAATCCATCGTTTAGACAAGGCCTTGTAGGCATCGGGCACTGGTTCATTGCCGAACTGGCGCGCCATCCGCGCGCTCTTGATCTGGATCGGCACGATCAGCCCCATCCAGATCAGCCCGGCCGCAACGAAACAGAGCTGTGCCCACAGCAGCCAGCCGCTGAAAAGATCATATTGTCCTTGAATGGCAAGGCCATAGCCACCGATCATGGTGAAAATCACGCCCCACACCGTCATCGACCAATCGGTGTAGGTGATGAGCTTCTGGGCAAACTGCAGCACCGGTCCGCGGCCGTCACGATCGGCGAAGAACTTCCAGATCGCGGTGACCGTGATGTTGCCCATCAGCATCACGACACCGGTGATGTGCAGGAATTTCCAGACGAGATAGGTCTCGGGCATGGCCGGCAGACCTTTACCGGTCAGCCGCGACGAGCGGCGGTTTCAACCGCCGAACACGATCTTGTAGAGGATCATGCCCACAGCGATGCCGGCCACAAATCCGATCGAGATCTTGCCATTCGCCATGCAGGTGCCTCCTCACAACGGGATATTGTCGTGCTTCTTCCACGGGTTCTCGAGCGTCTTGTTACGCAGCTTCCGCAGGCCCGTCGCGATCCGCCGCCGTGTTGCATGCGGCATGATCACTTCATCGATGAAGCCCATCGATGCTGCCACGAACGGGTTGGCGAAGCGGGCTTCATACTCCGCCGTACGCGCAGCGATCTTGTCCTTGTCACCGATGTCCTGGCGGAAGATGATTTCCACGGCGCCCTTGGCGCCCATCACGGCGATTTCGGCGGTGGGCCAGGCATAGTTCAAGTCGCCGCGCAGATGTTTCGACGCCATCACGTCATAGGCGCCGCCATAGGCCTTGCGGGTGATGACGGTGATCTTCGGCACGGTGGCTTCAGCATAGGCGAACAGCAGCTTGGCGCCATGCTTGATGATGCCGCCATATTCCTGCGCCACGCCGGGCAGGAAGCCAGGCACATCCACGAACGTCACGATCGGGATGTTGAAGGCATCGCAGAAGCGCACGAAGCGCCCGGCCTTCTTGCTGGCATTGATGTCGAGGCAGCCGGCCAGCACTGTCGGCTGGTTGGCAACGATGCCCACCGTGTGGCCTTCGATACGGGCGAAACCGATCAGGATGTTGCCGGCATGCCCGGGCTGCAGCTCGAAGAATTCGCCATCGTCGGCGACCTTCTGGATCAGCTCGTGCATGTCGTACGGCTTGGCGGCGCTGGCCGGGATCAGCGTGTCCAGGCTGTGGTCAATGCGCAGCGGATCATCGCTGGTGGGCCGGAACGGCGCATCTTCGCGGTTGTTCAAGGGCAGGAAATCGAAGAACATCCGTGTGCGCAGCAGTGCATCGATATCATCTTCGAGCGCCAGATCGGCGACGCCGGATTTGGTGCTGTGGGTGATGGCGCCGCCCAGTTCTTCCTGGGTCACCACCTCGTTGGTCACCGTTTTCACCACGTCGGGGCCGGTGACGAACATGTAGCTTGAATCCTTCACCATGAAGATGAAGTCGGTCATGGCCGGCGAGTAGACCGCGCCGCCCGCGCACGGCCCCATGATCAGGGAGATCTGCGGCACCACGCCCGACGCCAGCACATTGCGCTGAAACACTTCGGCATAGCCGCCCAAGGACGCGACGCCTTCCTGGATGCGGGCGCCGCCCGAATCGTTGAGGCCAATCACCGGCGCGCCGACCTTCATGGCGGTGTCCATGATCTTGCAGATCTTCTGGGCGTGGCGTTCAGACAGCGATCCGCCGAACACGGTGAAATCCTGAGAGAAGACATAGACGAGCCGGCCATTGATGGTGCCGCTGCCGGTCACGACGCCGTCGCCGGGGATCTTCTGTTCGGCCATGCCGAATTCGGTGCAGTTGTGCTCGACATACATGTCGAGCTCTTCGAAGCTGCCGGGATCAAGCAGGATATCGAGCCGTTCCCGCGCCGTCAGCCGGCCCTTCTTGTGCTGGGCCTCGATGCGCTTTTCCCCACCACCCATGCGGGCAGCGTCACGGCGGCGTTCCAGTTCTTCCAGTTGCTTCAGCATGGGTGCACTCCCTTGGCACTTTCCCTAGCAATTGCGATGCTTGGGGCAAGTGCGATGTTTTCACCCTGCCAACAGGCGCAGGAAGTGAACAGCCGCCGCCAGATCGGTGCGGCGTTCCGCTTCGGCTTTTTCCGCCAATGGATCTCGGCCCCATTGCTGTTCCTGCCAAAGCGCATCGACATGGGCGATGTCATAGGCGGCTTCGGCCTCCAGTTCGCCTTCCGCTACCGCCAATGCCAGCACGGCAGAGCCGGTGATGGTCACGATCGGATCCAATGGCGCCAGCTGGAACGGCGTGAAGGCGGCAAAAGCCGTGTGCAGGCGGATCAGCGTCGCCGGCGGCTGGGCGACGTGCATGATGCCGGTGGTGATGGTCAGCCCAACGTCGTAACGGCGGGCGAGCCATTCCACCCATTGGTCCCAGGCCGCTGCCTGCGCCGCCAGAAGCGAGTCCGGGCCATCGGCGCGATAGGCGATGAGTTCGCTTTCCGCATAAGTTGCCAGCCGTTTGGCAAAACCGGCGTGGTCTGCCGCGACCCGATCAATTGCAGCGTTGGCAAAGCCGGTCAGCGGCAGGCTGCGCGGATCGATCTTCTCGCCTTGCGCCTGCCATTCTTTGGCAATCGCTTCGGCCAGCGCCAGAGACGGCACGGCCAGCAGTTCGCGCGCAGGGGTGCGCAGCGCTTTGCCATCGAGCGAAACGCCGAACGGCCCGTCGCCGGTGACGGTTGCGTCTTTGTAAAACCGCTTCATTTGCGGGTGAGGCCCAGATGTTTCGGCCGCACGAACAGCGAGCAGCCCCCCAGCAGCACCACCGCCAGCCCCGGCGCCTGGCCGACCTCGCGTACCAGCCACACGCCGGCGGCCATGATGGCAAGGCCGGTCAGTCGCACGGCCAGATAGACCAGATAACGCTTCTTCGCTTCGGCAGCAGGGAGAGGGGCTTGCGACATGATCTGGCCTTACCCCCGCCGTCCGCGCCACAGCAAGACGAATGCCAGCGCGAACTGCAGCACGGCCGCCACCCAGAACAGGATGGAAGCAACCTCGCCGGTCTCGCCGGCCGCCGCACTGCGCCGCGCCAGAACCACGAACACCCCGCCGAATGCCAACGCCAGGATCGCCATGATCCGGCCCAGCCGCCGCAGCCGGGCGATGATTTCGCCCGAGCCTGGCATTTCGCCGGGGGGCGGCTCTTCAGCCATTGAGCAGCGCCAGCAGATGATCGGCATCATCGGCGACATGCGCGGCGCCGGCATCGATCAGTTCATGCGCGTCGTGATAACCCCAATCGACCCCGATGCTGCGCACCCCGGCGGCTTCGCCCATGGCGATATCGAAGATGGTATCGCCGATCATGACCGCCTGATCCACCTGGGCCCCGGCATCGGCCAGCGCCGCATGCAGCATCGAAGGGTGCGGCTTGGACGGATGGCGGTCGGCGGTCTGCAAGCTGATGAACAGGTGGTGGATGCCGTGATGTTCCAGCGCAAGTTTCAGGCCGCGATCGGATTTTCCGGTGGCCACGGCCAGCAGCCAGCCCTGCCCATCGAGCGTGTCGAGGAGGCTGCGGATGCCAGGATAGAGCGGTTCGGCATCGAGCGCCTTGTCGGCGCGCAGGCGCTGGAAGGCGGTCTTGTAATCATCGGCGAGGCTCAGGTGCAGGTCATAATCCGCCTCCGGCAGCAGCGCCTGCATGGCTTCCACCAGGCTCAGGCCCACAATGCGGCGGGTGGCGTGGCTGTCGGGCGGGGCGAGGCCATGGCGCTGGAAGCTGCTCTCCATCGCCCGGATGATGTTGACCTGGCTGTCGATCAGCGTGCCATCGCAATCAAAGACGGCGAGTTTCATTTGCGGGCCTTCCGGATGGTGGCGGCGCCCGCCGTCTCGCCCAGACGCTCCAGTGCAGCCACGACGCCCATCGCATCAGCCTCGCTGCGGTTCTGGCTGGCTTTCAGTGTGGTGCGGATGGCAGCGGGGGTGAGTTCATAGCCCGTAATGGCGCGCATCATGGCTTCGGCGCGCGGGCGTTCCATCTTGTGCATCGTCCAATCCTCGCCCACGCGCGGCTCGAAGGTGGCGGATGCGAAGTGCAGCAGCGCTTCCAGTTCGTCCATGCTCAGCGCCCGCACCGGGCCTTCGATCTCGACAGCCTGGTAATTCCAGGTCGGCACGTTGTTCGCCGGCTCGGCATACCAGTTGGGCGAGACATAATGGCCCGGCCCACCCACACTGATCAGGGCCGTGAGCCCATCGAGATGCTGTGCCAGCGCATTGCCGCGGGCGAGGTGAAACATGAGGGTGCCTGCCGGCGTCACCAGCACCGGCGCATGCGCCACGCGCGGGCCGTCGGGCGTTTGGCCAAAGATGTGGGCAAAGCCGTGCGCGGCAACAAAGGCCAGCGGGTCATCATTGCTGCGGAAGGCGTTGTTGGGATGCATCGCGGGCACTCCCTGCCGCAAGCCCATCCTGTCGGCAAGGAGAGTCGACGCCGCGTGGCCTGCCCGCTACCCCTTGGCCATCATGACCGAACCACCGCCCTTGCTGCCCATCCCCGCCGGTCAGGCCAGCACGGAACCGCGCGACGCAGACGAGATCAAGGGCCTGCGTTATCCGCTCGGCCGCTGGGTGCCGGGCCCGGGCGAGGCCGAAGAGGTGGCGCCCGGCATTTTCTGGGTGCGTATGGGCCTGCCGTTCGGCTTGGATCACATCAACCTGTGGGTGCTCGATACCGGCGACGGCTGGGCCATTGTCGATACTGGCGTGGGCCTGCCGGCCAGCAAGGCGGCGTGGGAAGCGCTGTTTTCCGGCGTTTTGAAGGGCAAACCGGTCACCCGCGTCATCGTCACCCATTATCACCCCGATCATTTGGGCATGGCCGGCTGGCTGTGCCGCAAATGGGATGTGCCGCTGGAAATCACCCGCACCGAATATCTGCTGGCCCGCACGCTCACGCTGGATGTGCGCGATGCGCCGCCGGATGAAGCCGTGGCCTTCTCAATCCGCGCCGGCTGGAGCGACGAACAGGTGGCCGCCATGAAGGCCAAGGCCTGGGGCAATTTCGGCAAGATCATTTCCAAGATGCCGGCCGGCTTCAAGCGGCTGCGCGACGGCGATGTGCTCAGCATTGGCGCGCGCCAGTTCACGGTCGTGGTCGGCCGCGGCCATGCGCCGGAACATGCCTGCCTGGTGGCTGATGACGTGATGATCAGCGGCGATCAGGTGCTGCCGCGCATCACGTCGAACGTCTCGGTCTATCCCACCGAGCCTTATGCCGATCCGCTGGGCGACTGGCTGGAAAGCATCGACACGCTGCGCGCCATTCCCGATCACGTGCTGGTGCTGCCCGCTCACAACGAGCCCTTCTACGGCCTCCACACGCGATTGGACCAGCTCGCCGCCGATCACCATGGTAAGCTGGAAAAGCTGGAGGCGTTCTGCGCCGAACCCCGCACCGCCGTCGATTGCTTCGCCGCCCTGTTCCGCCGGCCGATCGGTGAAGCGGATTATGGCCTGGCGACAGGCGAGACCGTCGCCCACCTGCACTGGCTGGAAGAACGCGGCCGGGTCAGCCGCGTGAAGGACGGCAGCGGCGTGGACCGGTTCGTGCGGGGATGAAGCCCGTCTGCAAACGGCGCCGCACAACTTGAGTGTCGGAATGTTTTACAACCAGTGGCGCGAAAACACAGATTAACGGCCATAAATCAGTTGGTTGGTCGATTGGCACGGTGTTTGGTTACCAAACGGCTATTGATCGTTTGGAGTGAAATCATGCGTTTTCTGATTGCCGCCGCGCTCTTGGCTTTTGCAGCCCCCGCCAGCGCCGTTACCATCACCGGGCTTGTCAACACCGGCGCCGGCTTTGCATTGGGCACCAACGGTGTCGACAGCAGCTGGCAGCTGTTCGGCGGTCCGGCCTTCGTCAGCGGCACCAATGGCGTGTTCCCGGTTGCCACCAACTGGCTGGCCGATACCGCCACCTCGCGCTGGATCACGCCGACCAGCAACGCCGGCGACAGCCTCAGCCCGGTGGCTGACGACAATTACGCCTACACGCTCAACTTCTCGCTGGCCGGCCTGATCCCCGGCACCGCGTCGTTCACCGGCCGGTTTGCTGCCGACAATCGGGTCACCTCGATCCTGCTCAACGGCAATCTGCTGGCAGCATCGGGCGGCGGCTTCACCAGCTGGACGGCGTTTGGCGCCAGCAGCGGCTTTGCGTCAGGCACCAACACGCTCACCTTCAACGTCACCAACGTCGGCCAGGTCAGCGGCAATCCGTCGGGTCTGCGCGTCGAATTCCTCACCAGCGACGCTTCCGTGGTGCCGGAACCGGCCAGCTGGGCGATGCTGATCGCCGGCTTTGGCCTGGTTGGTGCTGCGGCTCGCCGCCGCCGGATGGTGCCGACGGCCTAAGCCGTTACCGCCATCTCGTACAGAAAATCCACGAATCCCGCCGTGCAGCCCGCCAGGCCCTGCACGGCGGGATTTGTGCTTTCCACCACGAAATATTCGTTGGGAGCATGCGCGCCGCTGCCGTGGCCAAGGCCGAACTGGCCGGCTGGCAGCGAAACGGGCGGCTGGGTGAAGACGCTGCCAGGCCAGCTGCCGGCGCTGCGCGGGTAGAGCGTGGCGGGCGCGTTGAAGCGGCTGTAAACCGCCTGCTGGGCGCGCACGACGCGGGCGTCTTCGGCGGTTTCGGTCGGGTCGTAACCGCCGCTCACCACCACTTCGATATCGCCGAAACCGCGCTTGGCCAGGTGCGCCTTCAGCTTGGCTTCGGCCTCCCGGAACGTCTGGTTCGGCACCAGCCGGCATTCAAGCTTGGCTTCGGCGCGGCCGGGCAGCACGGTCTTGCCGCCTTGCCCGGTATAGCCGGCGACCAGGCCCTGGATGTTGACCGTGGGCTGCGAGGCCAGCCGTTCCAGTGACTGCTGCCACGGTTCGTTGTTGATCCACATCTTCACGCCCATCGCGCGTTTGGCCTCGGCCTCGCTCTGGCTGGCGGCCGTCATCGCGATCAATTCCTTTTCGCGTGCCGTCAGCCCGCGCACATTGTCGAACCAGCCGTCGATCGCCGGGGTGAAACCGTCTTCCTTCACCAGCGTGTTGAGCGCCTGCACCAGGTGCCATACGGGCGAATCCACGTGCGCGTGCTGGCTGGAATGGATGTCGATCTTCGGGCCCTTGCCCCAGCGTTCGCCGCTGGCAATCAGCTGGAACTCGATCGGGCCCTTGGCGCCCAGATTGATCACCGTGCTGCCATTGGCCGTCTGCCAGGCGGTGGGGATGACGATGCCATCGCATTTCTTGAGCGCGGCGAGCACTTCGGGGGCCTGCACGATCTGGTGGAAGTTGGGGGAGGCAATCTCCTCCTCACCTTCGGCCACCAGCACGAGGTTGACCGGCAGTTTCTGCCCGGCCGCCCGGAAGGCATGCAGCGCAGCCAGAAAGGCGGCTTCCGGGCCCTTCTGGTTGATGGCGCCGCGGCCAACGATCACCTGGCCCCAGCCCGGCTTGTTGGTGATGCGCGCCTCGAACGGCGGGCTGGACCATTCCGCCGGGTTCACCTGCTTCACGTCATACATGAAATAGATGCCCACCGTGCGCTTTGCCCCGGCATCGAGCGTGGCAAAGATGCCGGGCTGGCCCTTGGTCGGCATGCGCTTGACCATCTGGAAGCCGGCGTCCCTGATCATGCCCATGGTGTAGGCGCAGGCTTCTTCCATCTGCCAGTTTTCGGCGGCGATTCCGGGATGTTTGATCCAGTCCTGGATGCGGGCGATGTTTTCGGGCAGCTGCCGGTCGATCGCGGCGCGGATCTTCTTCTGGGCATCGGCAGCTGGGGCCACGGCGGCGCGGGCCGCACTGGCCATGCCCATGCCCGGCAACATCAAGGCGGCGCTGCCGGCCAGCAACTGGCGGCGATCAAGACTGGTCATGCATTCTCCCCATGGCCTGATTCGGCCCATCACGTCGGCCAGGTACGGCCGGCCGCCAAGCGGTGGAGAATAGGCGATTTTGACGACAGGAAAAGCCCTGCCTGCATGCTGCGCTGCGGCATCCTTGGATGCTGCGCTGCAGCAGCGTTACCGTGGTGCTAGGTAGTGATACGGCGGCAGATTGACACATGCGACAGTTTGGGTAAGGGGTGATTCTGCTGCGACGTCCTGTCGCGATCTGTCACGGATCGGCCCGTTGATGGGAGGCTGCAGCAGGGACTGGGTCGCACGTGCTCGTTGCCCATTCCGGCAAACAGGCGGGGAGGCCGTGGGCGCAGAGTGCCCAGCGATTTTCCCGAATGGGAGAGGAGTATAACATGGCTGACAATACCAAGGTCTACCCGACCGGGCTGACCGAAGCTGAAGCTACCGAGATCAACGAGGGCCTCAAGTGGGGCACCCGTATCTATGGTGCAATTGCCGTTCTGGCGCATATCCTGGCGTTCGCTTTGACGCCGTGGATGAAGTGAGCAAGGGAGACTGACACATGAATGAAGGTCGTATCTGGCTCTACGTCAGCCCGTCCGTTGGCATCCCGCTGCTGTTCGTCGGCTTTGTTGCCGCCTCGCTGCTCGTGCATGCTTCCATCCTCACGAACACCACTTGGTTCGCCGATTTCTGGCAGGGCGCTGCTGCTGCTCCGGCCGCGGAAATGGCCGCGCCGGCTGCCGAAGCCGCTGCTCCGGCTGCCGACGCCATGGCGCCGGCTGCTGAAGCCGCTCCGGCCGAAGCCGCTCCGGCTGAAGCTGCCAAGTAAGTCTTTGCCCCGGCCTCGCCGGGCAGACTGAAACGGGCCGGTGTCCCCACGGGGATGCCGGCCTTTTTCGTTGTGAAGCGGCGGCACGGGCCGGCGGCTCAGTTCCGCTACTAGGCTAGCGCTTGCGTGATCTGCGGCAGTTTCGCGCCGAGCGCTTCTTCAGCTTGAGGCAGATGAAGCGCAGCCCATGCCGAAGCCGCGTCGTGGCCCCGCTTCAATCCCGGGTGTCGTGGTTCAACAACGGCCACATCGCTGCCAGCGTGGCGGCCATCAGCGCAAGCTCAAGAGCGAAGATCAGCACATAGCCGTTGGCCGCCGCCGGCACATCAAGCCCCAGCGACAAGCCGCGGGCCGCATCGCGCATGACGCCGCCGATGGTGGCACCGATGCCCTGGCTGGTGGCCTGCACCGCGCCCCAGGCCCCCATGGCGATGCCAATCTGGCCCGTTGGCGCCAGCCGCATCGTGGCGGTGAGCGTGCCATGGCCGAACAGGCCAGTGCCGATCCCAGCCAGCAGCACGCCCAGCGTGAACAGTTCCGGCGTGTCGGATCCGGCGGCCATGATGATCAGGCCATAGGCGGGCAGGCCGATGACGGCGCCCAGGCTGGCCATGCGGAACGGATCGGCACCCAGGCTGAGGATGTAGGAGGCATAGGCAAAGCCCATCAGGCTGCCGAAGGCCATGATGGCGCTGAGCAGCGTGGTGGTGCCCACGCCCAGTTTCAGCACTTCGCCGCCATAAGGTTCCAGCACGATATCCGACATGGAAAAGGCCAGCGTGCCCAACCCGACCGCGATCAGGCGCAGCAGCGTCTTTTCCTTGCCCACGAACAGGTCCCAGCTTTGGCGGAACGTCGGGTCGGGCGTGGCCGGTTCGGTGCGCATGTAATGGGGCACGCGGGCTTCCTGTTTCCACAGCGCGATGAAATTCAGGAAGATGGTGACAACGGCGCTGCCCTGGATCACCTGGATCAGGCGGCCGTTGCTGAAATCCTCCAGCGCCCAGCCGAAGAACAGGGACGCCGCGATGGAGCCAAGCAGCAGCATGACATACATCAGGCCAACGACATTGGGCTGCTGTTCGGGCTTGGTAAGATCAGTGGCGAGGGCGAGGCCGACGGTCTGCGTTGTATGGATGCCGGCGCCGACCAGCAGGAAGGCCAATGCCGCGGCCGGCTGGCCCAGCCAGATGCGTTCATCATAGGCTTCCTGGGCGCCGGCCAGCACCAGCAGCGCAAACGGCATGATGGCGAGGCCGCCGAACTGCACCATCGTGCCGATGTAGATATAGGGTACCCGTCGCCAACCCAGCGCCGATTTGTGCGTATCCGATTTGTGGCCAATGAGCGCCCGAAACGGCGCGGCCAGCAGCGGCAGCGCCAGCATCACGCCCACCAGCGTCGCCGGCACGCCGAGTTCAACGATCATCACGCGATTCAGCGTGCCAACCAGCAGCACCAGGCTCATCCCCACGCTGACCTGAATGAGCGACAGGCGCAGCAGGCGCGACAGCGGCAATTCCGGGCTGGCGACATCGGCAAACGGCAGGAATTGGGCACCCCAGGTCATCCAGACCTTGGTGAGGCGGGCGTTGATGCCCTTTGCGGTGGGTTCAGAAGCCATGGTCAGCCTCAAAGCGGATTGCGGAGCCGTTGGCAATGGTCTCAATGACGACCTGCGTGCCGGCCTTCCTTCATTGCCACAATGGCTTCGTTGGCCAGTTCATCGGCGCGTTCGTTCTCCGGGTGGCCGGCGTGGCCCTTCACCCAGTGCCAGCGCACGACATGCGGGCGGGCGGCAGCAAGCAGGGCCTGCCACAGATCGTCGTTCTTCACCGGTTTCTTGTCGGCGGTTTTCCAGCCGTTCTTCTGCCAGCCGTGCACCCATTTCGAAATGCCGTCGCGCACATAGACACTGTCGGTGGTGAGATCGACCTCGCAGGGCCGGGTGAGGGCGTTCAGGGCCGAAATCGCCGCCTGCAATTCCATGCGGTTGTTGGTGGTGTGGGGCTCAGCGCCGTTCAGTTCCCGTTCCTTGGCGCCCGAACGCAGGATGGCGCCCCAGCCGCCGGGGCCGGGATTGCCCTTGCAGGCGCCATCGGTGAAGATCGCGACGCGCGGGCGCGCCGGGCCGTCATCAGCCACCCATCATCTCCGGTGTCGCCGCCAGATACCAGGTCAGGCGGCGGGCAAAGGCCATCGGATCCTTGCGGGTGACCAGCGCATCGGCCGGCGTGTTGAGCCAATCGAAGGCGCGGGTGAGCGTGAAGCGCAGCGCGGCGCCCGCCGCCAGCCGGGGCAGGGCAGCCAGCTCGGCAGCCGTGAGCCCGACTTCGGCCAGATAGCCGCTCATCAGGCCGGCGGCGCGTTCGGGGAAGAACTGCCGGCCATCGGCTGAGAAGCACCAGGCGGCGTGGGTGATGGCGACATCATAAGCGCGGGCATCAGTGCAGGCGAAATAGAAATCGATCAGGCCCGTGACGCGCCCTTCCAGCATCAGCACATTATCGGGAAACAGATCGGCATGGATGGTCGATTGCGGCAGGCCGGCGGGCCAGGCGGCCGCTGCGGCCAGCCCACGGGCCACGGCATCGGGCAGCGCGGCATCAATCTCGCTCAGCCGGCCGTTGCAGCGGGCGGCAAGCGGCGGCCACGCGGCGGGGCCAAGCGCGTTGGGACGCGGCGCGGTGAAATCGGCCAGTGCCTTGTGCATCCGGCCCAGCGCCGCGCCTACCTCGCGGGCGGCCTCCGGCGTGGCTTCGGTGACGCTCACTCCGGGCAGGAATTCGATCAGGCAGGCCGGGCGGCCGTTCAACACCTGCAGCACCTGGCCGCGGGCATCGGCGACCGGGCCGGGCACGGGCAGGCCCTTGGCCGCGAGATGGCCCATCAATGCCAGGAACCAGGGCAGATCGCCGGCATCGACGCGCTTTTCATAAAGCGTCAGGATGAAGCGCCCGCGTGTGGTTTCGAGCAGAAAATTGCTGTTTTCAACGCCCTCGGCGATGCCCTTGAAGCTGACAGCAGCGCCGACATCAAAGCTGGCCAGAAAGGCCGTCAGATCATCGGCGCTGACCGGGGTGTAGACGGCCATCGCCAGCGCCGTCGGATCAGGCGGTCAGCGAACGCGGCAGCTTGAACACCACTTCTTCCACCGCCGTGGTGATGTTTTCGGTGCTGACGGCAAAGCGTTCGTTCATCGCGGCCAGCACTTCCTGCACCAGCACTTCCGGGGCCGAAGCGCCGGCGGTGAGCCCGACCGTGGACACACCATCGAACCAGGCCCAATCAATTTCGGCCGCGCGCTGGATCAGCCAGCTGCGCGCGCCTTCGCGTTCGGCCACTTCGCGCAGACGCTGGCTGTTGCTGCTGTTGGCCGCGCCAATCACCAGCACCAGATCACAGCGCGGTGCCATTGCCTTCACCGCGGCCTGGCGGTTGGATGTGGCATAGCAGATGTCATCGCCGCGCGGTCCTTCGATCTCCGGGAAGCGCCGCTTCAGTTCGGCCACCATGTCCGAGGTATCGTCCACGCTCAGCGTCGTCTGGGTGAGGAAACCGAGCTTGCCGCTGCCCGGCGGCTGCACGGTCTGCGCGTCTTCCAGTGTTTCAATCAGGGTCATGGCGCCATCTGGGACCTGGCCAAAGGTGCCGATCACTTCCGGATGGCCCTGGTGGCCGATGAACAGGATGTGGCAGCCGCCGGCGACCAGCCGTTCGGCCTGACGATGCACCTTTGAAACCAGCGGACAGGTGGCATCCACATAGGTCAGCCCGCGCTCTTCGGCCTCGGCGGGCACGGCCTTGGGCACGCCATGGGCGGAAAACACCACCGGCACGCCATCGGGAACTTCATCGAGTTCCTCGACAAAGATGGCGCCCTTGGCCTTCAGGCTGTCGACCACGAACTTGTTGTGGACGATTTCATGACGCACGAAAACCGGCGCGCCCCAACGTTCAAGCGCGAGTTCAACGATATGGATGGCGCGATCCACGCCGGCGCAAAAGCCGCGCGGGGCGGCAACCAGCACGTTCAGGGCCGGCAGTTCGGCGGGAACAAAATCCATGGCGCTGTCCATGGCGGGGGCGACGTTGCTCATGGCCCGGCTGATACGCGATTGGCCCGGCCCGCGCCACAGTTTGTTGACGCTTGCCGTGACGCCTTTTGCCCCATAGGAGAGGGGCATGATGCGTCCCGCTCTTCGCCGTTCCGTCACCCTGGCCGCCGTTGTCGTACCGGCGCTGCTGCTGGCCGCCTGCGACCGCAATCCGCTGGTGGTGCGGCGCTCCTCGTGCCCGGCGGTGGCGGTGGCGGCCTATGCCGGCGACATGACGTTGTTCCGGCCGGGCGCAGCGGGCGCTGTTGCCGATGCGGCCAACATGGATGCCGTGGCGACCATCACCAATGTGCGCGATGAATGCGCCGAAACGGCCGATCAATTCGTGTCGCGCATCACCTATGACGTGATCGTGCGGCGCACCGACGCAGCACAAGCCCGTCAGTTCGTGCTGCCGGTGTTTGCGGCCGTGGTGCAGGCTGGCAACATCGTCAACGCAAAGCAGATTTCCCAGGTGACGGTGAATTTCGCCGCCGGCCAGGAACGCGCCGTGGCGCAGGGCACGGCCTCGGCCGGCGTATCGCGCACGGCAGCTGCCGTGCCGCAGGCCATTCTCGACAAGATCAATCGCAAGCGCCGTCCGGGCGAACTGGATGCCGCCACTGATCCGATGGCCGATCCCGAAGTGAAGGCTGCCCTGCGCGCTGCCAGCTTTGAAGTGCTGCTCGGCTTCCAGCTCGACGATCGCGCGCTGGCCTACAACATCGCCAAGTAAGCCGCTTCAGGGCAGCGATTCAGCGTGTACCGCTGTTGGCGGCGCGTTTTCGGCGCGGTTGAAGGTCAACGCCAGGGCAAGGCCGATCAGCAGAACAATCAGTTGCAGGCGTTTGGCAATCATGCCCTGTAGCTACGGCTGCGGGCCAACGCAGTTGCGGCATCGTGGTGGTCATTCGGGCAGTTGACTCTGCAAGCCGCTTCGCTCAATCGGCGTTCGTCGCCGGGGGCAACTCCGGCGCCGCGCGCGGGAGAGTGTGAAGCGCAAGTTTCACCGCCGAAGGAGCAAGCCGCCCCCGGAATCTCTCAGGCAAAAGGACCGCGCCGGCGTATTAGCGACACTCTGGAAAGCGGGTGCGGGCTCACGCCTTCACCCCACCGAAGGGGTAAGCCGGACATTGTCCGGTCAAAGCTCTCAGGTCTGGCGACAGTGGGGGAACCAGGTTTGGCACAAGGCTGAACCGTGACTGTTGCCGGGGGCCGTATGGCTGATGATGCCGATCTGAAAACACTGCCTTTGGATGCGCTGCACCGCCGCCTGGGCGCGCGCATGGTGTCTTTTGCTGGCTATGCCATGCCGATCCAGTTTGACGGCATCATCGCCGAGCATCTGTGGACGCGCGAGCATGCCGGCCTGTTCGATGTTTCGCACATGGGCCAGCTGTTGGTGGAAGGGGATGGCGCGGCCGCGTGGCTGGAAAGCCTGGCCCCCGGTGACTTCAAGGCACTGCAGCCCCACCGCGTGCGCTATTCGCTGCTGCTTGCGGACAATGGCGGCATCCTGGATGACCTGATGGTCACCAACACCGGCCGCAATTTCTATCTCGTCGTCAACGGTGCCACCAAGCATGGCGACATCGCCCACATGGCTGCGCGGCTGCCGGCTGGCATCACGTTGCACCACATGGAAGATCACGCGCTGCTCGCGCTGCAGGGCCCGCAGGCGGTGACGGTGATGAGTCGATTCGACCTCACTCCCGAGTCTGCGGACCAGCCGGCGTTTGCTGATCTGAAGTTCATGGCCGGCGCGCGCTGGCTGTGGAACGGCGTGCTGCTCGGCATCACCCGCTCGGGCTACACCGGCGAGGATGGCTACGAGATTTCGGTGCCATCCGAACATGCTGAAGCGCTGGCCGAGGCATTGCTGGCCCACGCCGAGGTGAAGCCGATCGGTCTGGGCGCCCGCGATTCGCTGCGGCTTGAAGCTGGCTTGCCGCTCTATGGCCATGATCTCGACCCGGAAACCACGCCGGTGGAGGCGGATCTGAGCT
The DNA here is from genome assembly GCF_032115815.1 of Sandarakinorhabdus sp. Classification (GTDB taxonomy): domain Bacteria; phylum Pseudomonadota; class Alphaproteobacteria; order Sphingomonadales; family Sphingomonadaceae; genus Sandarakinorhabdus. The sequence continues at coordinate 9,199 of NZ_JAUMBI010000113.1, read as the reverse complement.
TTGCCATTTCCAAGCGCCGCAAGGCGGAAGGCGGCTTTCCGGGTGCAGAACGTGTGCTCGATCAACTGTTTAACGGCGCCGCCCGCAAGCGCGTGGGCCTCAACGTCGAAGGCCGCATGCCGGCGCGTGAAGGCGCGACGGTGTGGGTTGGCAGCGAACAGGTGGGCGTGCTGACATCGGGCGGGTTCGCGCCCAGCCTTAACGTGCCGATTGCGATGGCTTATGTGGCGACCGCGTTCAGTGCTGATGGCACCGCGCTCGAGATCGAAGTGCGGGGCAAGCGGATCGCGGCCACCGTGGTGCCGATGCCGTTCAAACAGAAAAATTATGTTCGGGAAGGGGACAAGAAATGAGCCGTCTTTACACGCAGGATCATGAATGGATCGACGTTGCTGGCGGTGAGGCCACCGTTGGCATCACCGATTATGCGCAAGGCCAGCTGGGCGACGTGGTGTTCGTCGATCTGCCCGATTCAGGCCGTGCCGTGACCAAGGGCGGGGAAGCCGCCGTGGTTGAATCGGTGAAGGCCGCGTCTGACGTCTATGCTCCGGTGTCGGGCACCGTCACCGAGTCCAATCCGGCGCTGGCCGACGATCCGTCGCTGGTCAACAGCGCGCCGGAAGCCGAAGGCTGGTTCTTCAAGCTCACCCTGTCCGACGCGTCGGAACTGGATGGCCTGATGGACAAGGCCGCTTACGACGCCTTCGTCGCCAGCCTGTAAGTGACCACAGGCACCGCCACGCGTTGGGATCCGTCCCTCTATGCGACCCACGCCGCCTTCGTGCCGGCGCTGGGTGCGGCGGTGCTTGACCTGTTGGCACCGCAGCCGGGCGAGCGCGTGCTCGATCTGGGCTGCGGCGACGGCGTGCTGACGCAGAAGTTGATCGCTGCCGGCTGCAGCGTGGTCGGTGTCGATGCCGATCCGGCGATGGTGGCGGCGGCGCACACCAAGGGCATTGATGCCCGGCTTGGGGATGCACGCGCGCTCGATTTCGATGCCGAATTCGACGCCGTCTTCACCAACGCTGCCCTGCACTGGGTCGGCCAGCCCGACGTCGTCACGGCGGGCGTAAAACGCGCGCTGAAACCTGGCGGGCGTTATGTCGGCGAATTCGGCGGCCACGCCAATATCGCCGCTATCCGCACCGCGCTGATTGCCGTGCTCGCCCGTCACGGCTTCCCGGCCGCTGGCAGCGAGACCAGCTACTATCCTACCGCCGAAGCCTTTCGCGCCGTTCTGGAACGTGGCGGCTTCGTGGTTGAAACCTGCGCCATCATCCCGCGCCCGACGCCCCTGCCGGAAAGCGGCATGGCCGGCTGGCTCGAAACCTTCCGCGGCGGCTTCATCGACGCCGCCGGTGTGCCTGAAGACCAACAAGACCAGATCATCACCGAAACCGTCGCTCTTCTCGTCCCGGCGCTGCAAGCCGCCGATGGCCAGTGGATCGCCGATTATGTCCGCATCCGTTTTTCCGCCCACCTGCCGGAGTAAGCCCCTTGCGTTATCTGCCCCTTTCCACGGCTGACCGTTCAGCCATGCTGGCCACCATCGGTGCCGCCAGCGTCGACGATCTGTTTCAGGACGTGCCGGCCGAAGCCGTGCTGGATGGCCCCATCGCCGGCCTGCCGAACCACGCCAGCGAAATGGCGGTGGAGCGCGCGCTGGTGAAGATGGCGGGCAAGAACAAGACCGCCAGCACCACGCCCTTCTTTGTCGGCTGCGGCGCCTACAAGCATCACGTGCCGGCCAGTGTCGACATGGTGATCCAGCGCGGCGAGTTCCTCACCGCCTACACGCCCTATCAGCCGGAAATCGCGCAAGGGACCCTGCAGGTCTTGTTCGAATTCCAGACCCAGGTGGCGCGGCTCACCGGCATGGAAGTGGCCAACGCTTCCATGTACGATGGCTCCACCGCGATGACCGAAGCAGTGTTCATGGCGCGGCGCATCACGCGCAAGAACAAGTGCATCGTGTCGGCCGGCGTCCATCCGCACTATACCTCGGTGTTGAAGACACTCACCCGCTTCACCGGCGATCTGGTGGAAGCCGGCGTGCCGAGCTTCACCAAGGGCGCACCCGGCGATGACTTGTCGTCGCTGATCACCAGCATTGATGCCGACACCAGTTGCGTTGTCGTGCAGAACCCCAATCTGTTTGGCCATATCGCCGATCTCACTCCGCTGGCCGATGCCTGCCACAAGGCCGGCGCGCTGCTGATCGTGGTGGTCACCGAAATTGTCTCGCTGGGTGCCATCAAGTCGCCGGGCGAAATGGGCGCCGATATCGTGGTCGGCGAAGGCCAGTCGCTCGGTGCCGGGCTGCTGTTCGGCGGGCCGTACCTTGGCCTGTTCGCCTGCCGCGAAAAGCATGTGCGCCAGGCGCCGGGCCGGCTGTGCGGCGAAACCGTGGACGCCAGCGGCAAGCGTGGTTTCGTGCTGACTCTGTCCACTCGCGAACAGCATATCCGCCGCGAGAAGGCGACCAGCAACATCTGCACCAACTCCGGCCTGATCGCGCTGGCCTTCTCGGCGCATCTGTCGCTGCTGGGCGAAAAGGGCCTGCGCCATCTGGCTGCCCTCAATCACGCCCGCGCCGTGCAGCTGGCTGATCGGCTGGGCCGCGTGCCGGGCGTGACGCTGCTGAATGGCCCGTTCTTCAACGAGTTCACGCTGGATCTCGGTCGGGAAGCCCGCCCTGTCGTGCGCAAGCTTGCCGAAAAGGGCGTGCTCGGCGGTGTGTCGCTGGGCCGGTTGTGGCCGGGCGAAAAGGCGCTGGCCAACGGCATGATCGTGGCGGTGACCGAAACCGCGACCGACGAGGATTTTGACGCGTATGAAGACGCGCTGGATGAGGTGATGGCGTAATGAGCACCGAAATGAACAATGTGGGCCGTCCCACCCGTCTGGTCGCCGGCACCGGCGCGGCGGTCGAAACCTTCACCGGCAACCGCGCACTGATGCTGGAAGAACCGCTGCTGTTCGAGCGCGGTTCGCTCGATACCTCGGGGGTCGATCTGCCGCCGGTGCCGCCAGTGCCGGATCGCCTTGCCGGCCTCAGCCGCGATGCCGTGATCGGCCTGCCGGGCTTTTCCGAGCCGGAAGCCGTGCGCCACTACACTCGCCTGTCGCGGCAGAATTATGCCATCGATCTGGGCATCTTCCCGCTGGGTTCGTGCACGATGAAGCACAACCCGCGTTTGAACGAGAAGATGGCACGGCTGCCCGGCTTTGCCGATATTCACCCGCTGCAGCCGCAATCCACCGTGCAAGGCGCGTTGGAACTGATCGACGTGCTCGCCGATTGGCTGATGAAGCTGACCGGCATGCCGGCCGTCGCCATGAGCCCCAAGGCTGGCGCCCACGGCGAGCTTTGCGGCATGCTGGCGATCCGCGCTGCGCTCGATGCGCGCGGTGATGAACGCCGCGTCGTGCTGGTGCCGGAATCGGCGCACGGCACCAACCCGGCGACCGCAGCCTTCTGCGGGTTCACGGTGGAAAACATCCCCGCCAACGCCCGCGGCCGCGTTGATCTGGATGCCATGCTCGCCCGGCTTGGCCCGGATGTGGCGGCGGTGATGATCACCAATCCCAACACCTGCGGCCTGTTCGAGCCTGATCTGAAGACCATTTCCGATGCGGTGCATGCCGTGGGCGGCTATGTCTATTGCGACGGCGCCAACTTCAACGCCATCGTCGGCCGCGTGCGCCCCGGCGATCTGGGCGTGGATGCCATGCACATCAACCTGCACAAGACCTTCTCCACCCCGCACGGTGGCGGCGGGCCGGGTTCGGGCCCGGTCGTGCTGTCGGCCGCGCTCGCCCCGTTCGCGCCGATCCCGTTTGTGCGGCGGACGGCCAATGGCCTGGAACTGGTCGAGGAGGACACCGCCGGCACCCACGCTGCCGACAGCTTTGGCCGCATGGTCGCCTTCCACGGCCAGATGGGCATGTTTGTCCGCGCGCTCAGCTACATGATGAGCCACGGTGCCGATGGCCTGCGCCAGGTCGCGGAGGATGCGGTGCTCAATGCCAATTACATCCTTGCCAGCCTGAAGGACCTCTACACGGCGCCATTCGCGGAGAGCGGCCCGTGCATGCATGAAGCCCTGTTCTCGGATGACTTCCTGGAGGGCACCGGCCTTTCGACCATCGATCTGGCCAAGGCGCTGATCGACGAAGGCTTCCACCCGATGACCATGTATTTCCCGCTCGTCGTCCACGGCGCGATGCTGGTCGAACCGACCGAGACGGAGAGCAAGGCCAATCTTGATCAGCTGATCGGCGCGATGCGCCATGTGGCAACGCAGATGCTGGCCGATCCGGATGCCTGGCGCAGTGCCCCGCACTTCGCGCCGCGCCGCCGGCTCGACGAAACGTTGGCTGCACGCAAGCCGGTGCTGGCCTTCAAGGACAGCGAGGCGGCCTAATTCCAGCGGGCAAGGATGGCATAATCGCTGCCATCCTTGCCCATGCGGCTTTCGAACAGGGCAAAACCGTCCACCGGCCAAGTGAGACGGGGGATGGGCGACTGCGGCCAGAGGGTCGCGCCGATCATGCTGCGGCCGCGCGCCACCGTGATGTGGGGCAGGAAGGCACGGCTTTCCGGCGGCAGACCGACGCTTGCCAGCGCGGCGTTGATGGATTTCGCCAGCCGTTCCATCGCCTCGGCCGGGCGCACGCCGACCCACAGCGTGTCGATGCGGCCACGATGTTCGAACAGGCCGGGATCGCCGAGTTCAGCCACGAACGGCCGCACATTCACCCGGCCCAGCGCCGCAGCAATGTCGGCGGCAGTATGGCGATCCACGTCGCCGATGAAGCGCAGGGTGAGGTGGAGCTGTGCGGCCGTTTGCCAGCGCGCATCAGCGACACCGCCCATGCTGGCCAGCAGGGCCGTCTTGATGCTCTCCTGCAGATCGAGGCCGACGAACAGCCGCATCACTTGATCAGCGCAAGTTCCCGTTCCACCGCCGGCAGGATGCGCTTCACCATCACCTGAACGCCCTTGCCGTTGGGGTGCATGCCATCGGCCAGCTGCAGGCCGGGCTGCGCGGCGACGCCATCCAGGAAGAAGGGATAGAGCGAAACGCCGTTGGCCTTGGCCACCGCCGGGAACATGGTTTCAAATTCCGTCACATAGGCCTTGCCCAGGGTGGGATTGGCCCGCATCCCGGCGACCAGCACACGCGCGCCCTTGGCCTTGAACGCCTTCACCATCGCATCGAGATTCGCGCGCGCCGTCTTCGGCGGCTGCCCGCGCAGCATGTCGTTGGCGCCCAATTCCAGCACCACCAGATCCGGTTTCTGCTTCATGCCGGCCAGCACCCAGTTCACCCGCGCGCGCCCCTGCGTGCTGGTATCGCCCGACACGCCGGCGCCGACCACGGTCACGTCGCGGCCTTTTGCCTTCAAGGCTTTTTCCAGTTGCGGGGCAAAGCCCTGGCCGGGCGGCAGTTGATAGCCGGCCGTCAAGCTGTCGCCATAGGCCAGCACCACCAGCGGCCGTGCCAGTACTGCCTGCGACATGAACAGCGCGCCAAACAGCAACGCCATCTGGTAAAACGCACTGCGAACACCTAATTCGGGCAAGACTCGAATCCTTTCAGCCAAGCGGGACGCGGATGAACAGCCATATGGTGATTGAAGCCCGCGATGTCACCCTGCGGCTGGGCAGCGGCGATGCCGCAGTTGATGTGCTGCGCGGGTTGACGCTGGATGTGCCGGCCGGCCAGCGCATTGCCATCCTCGGGCCGTCGGGCTCCGGCAAATCCTCGGCAATGGCTGTCCTCTCCGGCATGGAACGGGCGAGCAGCGGCAGCGTGCGCGTGGCCGGCGCCGAATTCACCACCATGGACGAAGATGGCCTGGCCCGCGCTCGCCGCGGCCGCATCGGCATCGTGCTGCAGGCCTTCCACCTGATCCCCACCATGACCGCGCTCGAAAACGTTGCGGTGCCGCTGGAACTGGCCGGCGAGACTGACGTGCAGGCCCGTGCCAAGGCCGAATTGGAAGCGGTGGGCCTCGGTCATCGCCTCCACCACTATCCCACCCAGCTTTCCGGCGGGGAGCAGCAGCGCGTCGCCATTGCCCGCGCCCTCGTCGGCCGCCCGGCGCTGATCTTTGCCGATGAACCGACCGGCAATCTGGATGCCGCCACGGGTGCCGCGATCATCGAACTGCTGTTCGGTCGGCTCACCGAAACCGGCGCGACGCTGGTGCTGATCACCCATGATGCCGATCTGGCGCCGCTGTGTGATCGCATCATCACCATGCGCGACGGGCTGATCGTGGATGACCGGATGAATCTGGCGCAAGCCGCCGAATAAGGGGAAAAGACCATGACATTGTTCAGCTATTTCGACGGTACCGACGAACTGGAAGCCTATCTGGCGCTGCCGGCCGGCGATGGCCCGTTCCCCTGCGTGCTGATCGCGCCGAACTGGGTGGGGCAAACCGCGTGGGACAACGCTGTGGCCGACAAGCTCGCCGCGCTTGGTTACGCGGCCATGGCCATCGATGTGTATGGCAAGGGTCGCCGCGGCGATCCTGCCGGCGATAACAGCGGGTTGATGGGCCCGTGGGTGGGTGATCGTGCTGCGCTGCGCCAGCGCCTGCTCGCCGCTGTCGATGCCGCTGCCGCACTCGGCAAGGTCGACGCCAATCGCATGGCGATCATCGGCTATTGCTTCGGCGGCTTGTGCGCGCTCGACGTCGCCCGCGCCTGCGATCCGCGTGTCAAGGCGGCGGTCAGCTTCCACGGCATCTACAATCCGGGCCTTGGTGCCTCCGGGCCGATCACCGCCAAGGTGATGGCGCTGCACGGCTGGGAAGACCCATACACGCCGCCGCAGGATCACCACGCGCTCGCGGCCGAAATGACCGCGGCCGGCGCTGATTGGCAGATCCACGCCTATGGCGGCACCTATCACAGCTTCACCAACGAGCACGCCAACGCGCCCGGCACCGCAATGTACAATCCGGCGGCCGACAAGCGCAGTTGGGCCGCGATGACCGGTTTGCTGGCTGAAACCCTCTGAGTCTCGCCCTTCGCCTTGCCTTGCGGGAATTGCGCGGCGGCCTGGCTGGCCTGCGCATCCTGGCCGTATGCCTAGTGCTCGGCGTCGCCGCGCTCGCTGGGGTCGGCAGTCTCGCCAGCGCCATCAATGCCGGACTGGCCGAACGCGGCCAGTTTCTGATGGGCGGCGATGTGGCGCTGCGCGTTTCGGGACGAAACCCCACGCCGGAACAGCGGGCTGCCGCTGCCGCACTCGGCACCGTGGGCGACGTGGTGAAACTGCGCGGCATGGTCAGCCGCGGCGATGGCGGCGATTCCGTTCTCGCCGAAGTGAAGGCAGTTGATGCAACCTGGCCGCACTACGGCCGGGTGGTGCTGGAAGGCGGCGGGCGCGTTGGCCCCGGCATGGCCGCCGCCCAGCCGGTGCTGGCCGACAAGCTGGGCCTGAAGCCCGGTGACCGGCTGCAACTGGGGCAGGCCACGCTCACCTATGCCGGCACGCTGGTGGAAGAGCCAGATCGCGCTGGCGATGGCTTTGGCTTCGGCCCTGGCCTGGTGGTGAACGTGAAGGATCTGGAACGGGCCGAACTCATCTCTCTGGGCAGCCTTTACACCAGCGAATTGCGGGTGAAGCTGAAACCCGGCGTTTCCGTCGACGCCGCGCGCGAGCGGCTGGAGGCCGTGGCCGGTGATGGTGGCCGCGTGCGCGATCGCAGCAACGGCGCGCCCGGTACCCGCAATTTCGTCAACCAGTTGGGCCAGTTTCTCAGCCTGGTTGGCCTCACGGCGCTGGTGGTGGCCGGCGTCGGCGTGGCGGGCGGTGTTTCCGCCTATCTTGGCGCCCGCACCCGCACCATCGCCACGCTGAAAGTGCTGGGGGCCGATTCGGCCACCGTGCGCGCCGTCTATCTGTGGCAACTCGCGCTGGTGTCGAGCGGCGCGGTGCTGATCGGGCTGGCCATCGGCGCGGCGACGCCTGGTGCAGTGGCGCAGCTGGCGGCCGCCAGCCTGCCGGTGCCACCGGCCACCGGGTTGCAATGGGGCGCGCTCGCCCAAGCGGCCTATTATGGCCTGGCCATCGCATTGGCCTTTGCCTTGTGGCCACTGGCGGAAGGCGCTGGGATGCCGGCCGCACGCTTGCTGCGCAGCCTGACCGAGAAACGCGCCCGCCCTGACAACACCACATTGGCGATCATAGCGGCAGCCGGCATTTCCGTGCTGGCGCTGGTCGTGCTGCTGGCGGACGAACAATTGTTCGTGATGGGCTTCCTGGCCGGTGCCATCGGCCTGATCGCCGTGCTGTGGGCGCTGGCGGCTGGCGTGAAGTGGCTGGCGGCGCGGGTGCCCAAGCCCAAGGGCACGCTGGCGCGCCTCGCCCTGGCCAATCTGCATCGCCCCGGCGCGCCAACGCGCAATCTGGTGGTGGCGCTCGGCCTTGGTCTCACCCTGTTTGCCACGCTGGCCACGATCGAGGGCAATCTGGCCAGCCAGATCAACCGCACTATTCCCACCAAGGCCCCCAGCTTCTTCGTGCTCGATATCCCCAATGATCAAAAGGCCGCCTTTGCCGCGCTGGTGCAGGGCACGGCGCCCGGTGCGCGCACGGTGATCGTGCCGTCCCTGCGTGGCCCAGTGACGGCGGTGAACGGCGTGCCGGCACAGCAGATCAAGGCCGGTGCCGAAGGCTGGATCCTGCGCGGCGACCGCGGGCTTTCGTACGCGGCCGATTTCCCGGAGGCCAACACGTTGGTTTCCGGCAAATGGTGGCCGCGCGATTATAGCGGCCCGCCGTTGATCAGCCTTGATGATCAGGCCGCCCAGGCGCTGGGCCTGAAGGTGGGCGACACGCTGAGCGTCTCCGTGCTGGGCGTGGACATCACCGCCCGCATCGCCAACACGCGCAAGATCGACTGGCAGTCGCTGGGCTTCAACTTCGCCATATTGTTCGCTCCGGGTGCACTGGAAGCCGCCCCGCATGGTTGGATGGCCACCGTGCAGGTGGCCCCCACCAAAGAACGTGCCGTCGCCCGGGCGCTTTCGGCTCAGTTCCCCACCGCTTCCGTGGTGCGCGTGAAGGATGTGATCGGCCAGGTGCAGACGCTGCTGGGCCAGCTTTCCGCCGCCATCCGCGCGGCGGCCAGCGTCACCGTTGCGGCGGGCATTGCCGTGCTGGTCGGCGCACTG
>NZ_JAUMBI010000112.1:0-23741 GCF_032115815.1 Sandarakinorhabdus sp. | reverse complement strand
GACCCTGGGCGTGCACGACGTGAAGGTCGCGCTGCACCCGGAAGTCGTGGTGCTGGTCAAGGTCAACATTGCCCGTTCGGCCGAAGAAGCCGAACTGCAGGCCAAGGGTGTGGACATTGCTGCCACTGCCGAGCGCGAGGAAGCGGGCTTCACCGAAGCCTTTGATCCGAACGCCGAACCCGGCACCCTGCCGATGGACGAAGAGCCGGCCGAACAAGCCTGATCGTCCTGATGCACTGAAAAACGGGGTCGCAACTGCAAGGTTGCGGCCCCTTTTTCTTGCCCGCGCGGGCCCAAGTCCCTAAGGAGCCGTTCCATGACCGACACGCCCGAAACCGCCCCAGAATCGCCGGCCGAAGCCGTAATCACCGACAGCCCGCCGGATCGCCTGAGCGTGAACCCGCGCAGCGAGTTTCATGATTGGGATCTGCTGCGCCGCGGCGTTGGCATCCGCTACAACGGTGTCGAGCGCACCAATGTGGAGGAATATTGCATCTCCGAAGGCTGGATCCGCGTTGCCGCTGGCAAGAGCCTGGATCGCAAGGGCAACCCGCTCACCATCAAGCTGTCGGGCACGATCGAGGCCTGGTACAAGAGCTGAGCGCTTGCATGACCGGCCACTTCGGCGCGACAAGCTGCTATGGCCGATCTGTTCCCCGCCGCTGAAAACGCCGTGACGCCGGCCGGCGCGCCGCTGGCCGAGCAACTGCGGCCGCGCAGCCTTGCCGAAGTGGTGGGGCAGGATCATCTTACCGGCCCCGATGGTGCCATCACCCGCATGGTGGCCGCCGGCAGCCTCTCGAGCCTGATCTTCTGGGGCCCGCCCGGCACCGGCAAGACCACCATCGCCCGCCTGCTCGCCGCGGCCTGCGGCATGCGCTTCGTCGCCATTTCCGCCGTGTTTGCCGGCGTGGCCGATTTGAAGAAGCTGTTTGCCGAAGCGCGCGAGGCGGCGCGGGCGGGCCAGCGCACCCTTTTGTTTGTGGACGAAATCCACCGCTTCAACCGCGCCCAGCAAGATGGTTTCCTGGGGCCGATGGAAGACGGCACCATCACGCTGATCGGCGCCACCACCGAGAATCCCAGCTTCGAGCTGAACGCGGCCATCTTGTCCCGCGCCCGCGTGTTGATCGTGCGGCGGCTGGACGAGGCGGCGCTGGCCGATCTGCTGGCCCGGGCCGAAGCCCATGTGGGTGGTGCGCTGCCGATGACCGACGACGCCCGCGCCGCGCTGATTGCCTCGGCCGATGGCGACGGCCGCTTCCTGCTCGGTCAGGCGGAAAGTCTGTTTGCGCTTGGCGCGGTGGAGCCGATGGGGCCGGCCGATCTGGCGGCGTTCCTGCACCGCCGCATGCCGGTGTATGACAAGGATCGCGAGGGCCATTACGGGCTGATTTCGGCGCTGCACAAATCGTTGCGCGGGTCTGATCCGGATGCGGCGCTTTACTGGCTGGCGCGGATGCTGGTGGCAGGGGAGGAGCCGCTCTACCTGCTGCGTCGGCTGGTGCGTTTTGCCAGCGAGGACATCGGCCTGGCTGACAGCAATGCGCTGCGGGTGTGCCTTGATGCCAAGGACGCCTATGATTTCCTTGGTTCACCCGAAGGCGAACTGGCCATCGTCCACGCCTGCCTCTATCTCGCCACCGCGCCGAAATCCAACGCCGCTTATGTGGCTGAGAAGGCCGCGAAAAAACTGGCGGCCAGCACCGGTTCGCTCACCCCGCCGGCCCACATCCTCAACGCCCCGACAAAGCTGATGAAGGAACTGGGTTACGGGCAGGGCTATGCCTATGACCATGACGCGCCGGACGGCTTTTCGGGGCAGGATTACTGGCCCGACGGCATGGCCGCGCAGACGCTCTACACCCCGTCCCCGCGCGGCACCGAAGCCCGCATCGCCGAGCGTCTGGCCGAATGGGCGCGGCGGCGGGCGGCCGCTCGCGCCAAATGAGGTTCTCCCGATTCGTTGGTATCGACTGGTCGGGCGCGAAGGGGGTGCGGCACCCCTCTGTGCAGGTCGCGCTTTGCGAGGCGGGCGCTGCGGCGCCAGAACTGGTGCTGCCGCTATCCGGCGTGTGGTCGCGCGCTGCGGTGCTCGATTGGTTGGGTGGGTTTTCCGGTGATGTGCTGGTCGGCATGGACGCCGGCTTCGGCTTTGCCGCGGTGCAGCCGTTTGACCAGCCAGCGCGCGACCTCTGGGCCGAGGTGGAAGCGGTGTGCGCGGCCGAGGCTGATCTGGGCGGACATGGCTTCATCCAGTATCGGCGCGACGCCTTCTGGCTGGGTGCTGCTGATGGCCCGCGCCACCTGCGTGCCCACCTGAGGGTGACGGAACAGGTCTACAAGCAGAGTGGGCTGGGCGTGCCGACCTCCAACTTCGTACTGCTGGGTGCGTCCCAGGTGGGCAAGGCAACGCTCACCGCGATGCGACTGCTGCACCGGCTGCAATGGCCGGTGTGGCCGTTTGATCCGCTTACCGAACGCGGCCCGGTGATATTGGAAATCTACGCTCAGGCCTTTGCCCGGCTGGGCGGCTTTCGCGGGAAATTGCGCGATGTGGAAAGCCTCAACATCGCGCTGGCCCGCCATGGCAGCCTGCCTATGCCCGCTGCCTTCCCGGCCACATTTCCCGATCATGCTGGCGATGCGCTGATCACCGCCGCCGGCCTGCGCGCCATCGCCGATCAGCCGCACTGGTGGCAGCCGGCGGCGCTCACCCCGGCAATAGCGGTGACGGAAGGCTGGACGTTCGGCGTTGTTTAATGCTGCAGCGGCGGGATGGGAGACATCGGCCCGGTGACGAAGGCCAGCAGTTCCGCTTCGCTGGCGCCGGCCTCGAAGCGGGTCAGCAGCACATCGGGATCAAATGACACGCCCACAGGATTGGCGGCAAACTCCGGCCCGCTGATGTAGCGTGATGCTTCGCCGTCTGGCAGCGCTTCCACCTGAAATTCCAGGCGGTTGCCATCGGGATCGTCGTAATAGAGCGACAGGGTGAGGCCGTGATGCACAGGCCACACCGGTTCCACTCCGGCCTGTTTCAGCCGGCGATACAGGGTCAGCAGCGATGCGGCGCTGGGCAATGTGTAGGCGATGTGGTTCACGCCCACCGCGCCGCGATGCCCCGGCCCGCCCGGTGCTACCAGTTCGAGATTGAGCACGGCAAAACGGTGATGCTCGTCGTCAAAGCTGAGAAAAGCCATCGCCGGGTTCTGGTGCACCACCTTGGCGCCGAAAACCTGATCATACCAGGCCAGCATCGCGTCGAACTGCCGGGTCTGGAACACGACATGAGCCAGTTGCAGTTGCGCGGTCATTGAACAATCCCACCCGATAAGACGGGCGATGCTGCTCTTTTCCACCGTCATTGGCAATATCGGCGCAATCCCGCTAAGGGGATGGCGATGAACCCCACAATGCCCCATTTGCTGCTGGTCGCCCTTGGCGGCGGGCTTGGCACGGCGCTGCGCTATGGCGTTGGCCGCTGGGCGATTGTGGCGCTGGGGCCGGGCTTTCCGTTCGGGACGTTCGCCGTCAACATCATCGGCGGCTTCCTGATGGGGCTCTTGGCCGGCTGGCTGGCGCGGATGAGCAGCGGGGCCGAGGAACTGCGCCTGTTGCTCGGCGTCGGCGTGCTTGGCGGCTTCACCACCTTCTCGGCGTTCAGCCTGGAAATCTACAACATGATCACCCGCGCCGAAGTTGCGCTGGCGGCGGCCTATGCGGTGTCCAGTGTGGCCGGCTCTGTGCTGGCCGTGCTGGCCGGCGTGTGGCTGATGCGAGGAATGGCCTGATGCCCACTGCCACCATTGAAGAGGATGACGACGGCATCCGCCTGGACCGCTGGTTCCAGCGCCACACGAAAGACATCAGCTTCAACATCGTCTCGCGCTGGTCCAAATCCGGTGTGGTGCGGCTGGATGGCGCCAAGGCCGGCCCGGGAGATCGGGTGGCCGCCGGGCAGAGCCTGACCTGGCCGGAGGAATTGCCGGTGCCGGTTGCCACCCGCCCCACCGAAAAGCCGCGTGAGCCGCTGAGCGAGGCGCAGATCGACTATATGCGCGGCATGGTGCTGCATATGGATGCGCATGCCATCATCATCAACAAGCCGCCGGGCCTGGCGACGCAAGGCGGCACCAAGCAGCCGACCAGCGTGGATGACATGCTGGATGCGCTGCAGTTCGATGCGCCGTCCCGCCCGCGGCTGGTTCACCGGCTGGACAAGGACACATCGGGCGTGCTGCTGCTGGCCCGCAGCGCCAAGGCAGCGGCCTTCTTCAGCAAGCAATTCGCCGGCCGCGAGGCGGAGAAATCATACTGGGCGCTCACCGTGGGTGTGCCCAAGATTCCGGCCGGCACCATCGATGCGCCGATCGGCAAGCAGCCGGGCACCGGCGGCGAGAAGATGCAGGTGGATACCGAAGCCGGGCTGAAGGCCAAGACCCGCTATCGCGTGATCGAGCGCGCGGCCGGCCGGGCGGCCTGGGTGGAGTTTCTGCCGCTGACCGGCCGCACCCACCAGATCCGCGTCCACGCCGCCGCCATTGGCCATTCGTTGGTGGGCGACGGGAAATACGGCGGCAAGGAATCCTATCTCACCGGCGGGATCAGCCGGAAACTGCACCTGCACAGTCGCCGGCTGCAGATCGCGCTGCCCGATGGCGGCACGCTGGACGTGAAGGCCGAACTGCCGCCGCACATGGCCGAAAGCTGGCAGATGCTGGGCTTTGATCTCAAGCTGGGTGACATCGAAATCGTGGAACCACCGCCGCCACCGCTGAAGAAGCGCCGGCTGTCGAGCGCGACCAGTGGCAATCGCCGCGGTGAACGCCGGTCACGCGGCGCCACCGAGGCCCCAGCGCGGCCTCCCCGCAAGAAATGAAAAAGGGCCGGGCGTGATGCCCGGCCCTTCTCCTGTCAGCTGGCTGATGATCAGCCGCGACGACCGCGGGCCGCGCCGCGTGGGCCAGCGCCGCGCAGCAGGCGTTGTGGGCCGGTGGCGGTGACATTGCGCGTCATCTGGCCGTTGGCGCGGCTGGCAGCCACGTTGCGGCTGGCCACGGTGGCGCCATTGGCATCGGTGACAACCCGATCACGGGTGGCGCTGCCGTCGCCGCGCACCAGGCTGCCATTCAGATTGTAGGTGCTGCCGTCGCGGCGGGTGATGGTGCCGCTTTCGGTGAAGCCGGTATCGGTGCGGGTGCGTTCATAGGTGCGGCCGCTGGTGCTGCCATCAAAGCCGGTGCGGCTCTGTTCCATGGCAAAGCCGGTATCGGTGCGGGTGCGATCGGTGCTGCTCGTCATGGTGGCGCCGTCGCTCTTGCGGGTCACGCTGGTGTCGCGGCTGAAGGTGCCGGCGTCGCGGTCGCGGGTGATGGTGGTGCTTCCCGACGCGCGCTCATTGTCGAAAGCGCGGGTGCTGGTGCCCGACGGGGCCTGGGCGGGCGGGGCGGTCTGGGCAAAGGCAGGGGCGGCCGCGATCAGGGCCAGGGCCGAAATGGCAGTCAGGATACGCATGGTCAACTCTCCCTCGGGTTTGGCTGGGTCGTCTGGGTGAGGCGGCTTGTGCCGTCCACTCACACTACAACGCAGCGCTGCGCTGGATTCCTTCGCGCGGCCATCAATGGGGGCGCCGGGGGCCAATGTCGCGGGCCGTGCGGGCGGACCGAGCCGCGCGCAATTGCTGCAATGCGCGCATACGTTGGGTCTGGGCGGCGGTGAGCGTGCCGGCACTGCGGGCGTCGCGCAGCGCCTTGATCTCGGCCGTCACTTCTGCGGCGCGGTCGCCGTCTTGCGGCCTGTTGGCAACGGCCTCGGCAAGGGGCTGGGTGGGGAGCGCTGGTTCAGCCGGCGTGGTATCGGCAGTGTGCGCCTGCAGCCGCTCCACCACGGCTTCCGGCAGGGCATTGACCGGGCGGTCCGCCAGTGGCCGTTCAACCCCGAGGCGGTCGATCAGGGGGCGCTCGATCGGGGGGCGGTCGATCACGGGACGTTCGATTACGGCGCGCGGCGCTTCGGCCCGCCGCAATTCGATCGGGGCTGCCGTGGTCAGCCGGCGCTCCTGCCGGCGCGGGGCAGGCCGGGCAGCTGCCAGTCGATCCGGCGTAGCCGAGTGTGGCGCTTCCAGCAGCGCCGGTGCCGGTAGGCTGGGTTGGCTCTGCAAGGCTGGCGCGGGCAGAACGGCTTCGATCCGCGCGGGCGGGGCTGCGGTGCGCAGCGGGGCCGGGCGGGGCGTTGTGGTGGTTGCGGTTTGCGGCCGGGGGGCAAGGGAAGGCAGGCCGGTCACCTCGGCCAACCGCTCGATCATCGGCGCCAGCAGCGGGGCAAAGGCGGGCGTGCGCGCCAGCCCGGCCGCCACGGCAGAGGCCAGGCCCAGCCCGGCCACCACGGCGACGCCGGCACGCAGCCAGCGTGGGCGTCGACGACGCAACGGGATAGCCGGCGGCAGCGGCGGCACGGATGCTGCGGCGGGCAGGGCGGCCATGATGCGATCCGCCAATCCGGCCGGCATGGCCGGCGCGGCATCGCCGGCGCCCAACAGGCGGGCAAGATCAGCATCGGAGATGGCGGGCATCATGCGCGTTCTCCCGGCAGCAGGCTGGTATCGATGCCGGCGGCGGCAAGCACGGCCTTCAGCGCGGCACGCGCCCGGATCAGCAGCGATTCAAAGGCTTTCGGGGTCAAATTCATCAATTCGGCGGCCATTGGCCCGGTCAATCCTTCCCAGTAAGTCAGCACGATGGCGGCGCGTTGCCGTTCGGGCAGCGTGGCAAGACAGGCCTGGATGCGGGTTGCGAGATCCGCCTCTGCCAGCAACGCATCGGCCAGCGGCGCCGGGTCTTCCCGGTCGGGCAGTTCGTCCATGGTCTGCGGCCGCTGGCGGCGGCTGCGATCGATGGCAAGATTGGTGATCACCCGTTGCAGGAACGCACCCACCCCACTTTGGCCAGCCTGCCAGCGCGGCGCCTGTCGCCACAACCGGGCAAAGCCTTCCTGCACCATGTCCTCCGCTTCTTGGCTGTCACCGCACAGCCGCCATGCCAGCCGCCAGGCCGATTGGCTGTGGCGATCCACCAGCAGGCGAAAGGCATCAGCCGCGCCGGTGGCGCTGGCTGCCATCAATCGGTCGTCCCAGTCGCTTGGGTTGTGGCTGGGATCATCCAGCCGTTCCATCAGCATCCCTGTCTCCGCCGCCGGCTCGTATCGGGTTCAACGCAGATGCCTTGCGATTCCTTCGCGGGGGAACAAAGAAACTGCACCCGTGCGCGAAGGATTGGTGCTGCGCCTGCGTTGAATAACCGAATATGGTCCACAAAAGCGGGGAGCTGTCATGAATTTTATCGTGCGTATCATGGGCGTTGGCTTGGCGCTGGCTCTGGCATGTAATGCGCAGGCCCAGGAAGGCGATGAGCGCTCGTGGACCCTGTCGGCCAGCGGCGGCATCACTGCCATCCAGGCCCAGGCCGATCAGCCGTTTGCATCGCTGGGTGTGAAGCGGGATTTCGGCAGCAGCTGGCTGAAGCTGGAAGGCACGTATGTAGGCAGCGGCGATGCGCGCGGCGCCACCATCCCGGCCGATACCTGGATCGGCACGCTTTCCGGCGGAACCTATGTGGGCAATCTCGGCCTTGATGCCCATGTCTCGGCGGGTTCGCGCTCGTTCGATGCAGCCACCTTCCGCACCCAGGCCGGCAACCCGATCACGGTGGACCGTTCCGGCAGCCTCTTCGCCATCGGCGGCGGCATCAGCTATGATATCGCGCTCAGCGATCGACTGTTCCTGTCGCCGTTTGCGGGGGTGGATTACAACAAGATCGATTTCGCGCTCGCCTTGTTTGGCGTCGGCGGGCGCCCCGTGAACAGCCAGCGCCAATCGAGCGATGGCGTGACCGGCTCGGTCGGGCTCAATCTCTCGCATCTGTTTGCCAATGATGGCGGCAGCATCGGGCTTTCGGCAGCGCTCAGCACCGCCAGCAACATCGCCGCGGTCGGGCAGATCGGATTTGCTGGCCGCACCGGCGCCAACACGCCGCGCTTTGCCGACAATCCCGACCAGTCCGGTACCTGGGGCGAACTGGGCGCGAGCCTGTCCTTCAATGCCTCGAAGGCGGTGGCCATCGACCTCAGCGTGATCCAGACGGTGAGCTTCCCGTTCGGCGACACCACCGCCGGCATCGTGGGGCTGCGCTTCCGCTTCTGACGGGCTGGAACGGCATCGACTCGACCGACATTCCCTGTAGCATGGCGACCTTGCCAAGGGGGTTTGCCATGCGTCGACACATTGCCGGATTGACCGTGTCCGTCTGCCTCGCGCTGGCCGGCGGGCCTGCCCGCGCCGACGCCACCGCCGAAGCCATCGCCCGTATCGAGGGTCCGCAAACCCCTGACCGACAAGGCGCAGACGCCCTGACCATCGCCCAGATGTTGGCCCGCGCCGGGGTGCCGGGCATCAGCATTGCCGTCATCAAGGATTTCAAGATCGCGTGGACCCGGCATTATGGGGTCAGTGACGTGGCAAGCGGGGCCCCGGTGACCGATGACACGATGTTCCAGGCTGCATCGATGAGCAAGCCGGTGGCCGCCATGCTGTCGTTGAAGGCGGTGCAGGCCGGCAAGTTCGGGCTGGATCAGGATGTGAACATGATCCTGAAAAGCTGGAAGTTGCCGGGAACGGGCTCGATGCCGGTAACGCCGCGCATGTTGATGAGCCACACGTCGGGCACCGGCGATGGCTTTGGCTTCCCCGGCTACGAGCCCGGTGTCGCCCTGCCGACGCAGGTTGAGATACTGGACGGGAAGAAGCCGTCCAACCGTGGCCCGGTCAGGCTGGTGCGGCCACCGCTGCGCGCGTCGCATTATTCCGGCGGCGCCGTGCAGATCCAGCAATTGGCGCTCACGGATGCCGTGAACGTGCCCTTCGCCCGGCTGGCGCAGGATTGGCTGCTCGGCCCGCTGGGCATGCGCCACTCCAGCTTCGAACAGCCGCTGCCGCCCGATTGGCAAGCCAGGACGGCGCGTGGCCACGAGGATGGCAAGGCGCTGGGCACGGCCCGCTCGCACGTCTATCCCGAACAAGCGGCGGCCGGCCTGTGGACCACGGCGGCGGACTATGCGCTGTTCATGATCGACGTGCAGAAAACGCTGGCCGGCCAATCGCAAGTGGTGCTCGACAAGGCGACCATGCAGAACATGGTGACGCCGGTGGGCGTCGGGCCTTACGCCGTCGGCTTTGCCATCGAGCAGAAAGGGCAAGGCTGGTACTTCAGCCACGGCGGCGCCAACAGGGGCTTTCGCAGTCATGCCATCGGCCATGTTGCCAAGGGTTATGGCGTGGTCATCATGACCAATGGCGAGGGCGGCAGCCAGGTTGCCAGCGAAATTGTTGACCGCGTGGCGGTCGCCTATGGCTGGGACACACTGGACAAGCCGGTGTTGCGCCGTTGAATCGGCGGGTGATGAAGGCGCCTTGTTCAGTGTTGCGGCCGTTCGGCACAGATATCTGGTTGGCAGACGGGGCTGAGGTGGACGTTGCCGGCTTCCGCTATCCAACGCGGGCGGCGATCATTCGCCTGAGTGGCGGCGAGCTGCTGGTCTGGTTGCCAATAGCGCTGACGCCGGCCTTGCGTGCCAGCATTGATGCGCTTGGCGAGGTTCGCCATCTGGTAGCGCCCAACAGCCTGCACCACCTGTTTCTTGGCCAGTGGCGAGATGCCTATCCGATGGCAAAGCTCCACGCCCCGCCGGGCCTGCGCAGGAAGCGGCAGGACATCGCCTTTGATGGCGATCTGGACGAAGGTGCCGCCGCCGCGCAGTGGGCAGGCGATCTCGATCAGGTCGTGATCCGAGGCAATCTCATCACAACCGAGGTCGTGTTCTTTCATGTCGCCAGCCGTACGGTGCTGTTCGCTGATCTGATCCAGCAATTTGAGCCGGGGTCACTATCCGGTTGGCGAGCGCTGGTGGCGCGGCTCGACCTGATGATGGCGCCAGCGCCAGAAGTGCCGCGCAAGTTCCGCGCTGCATTCATTGACCGGGCCCGCGCGCGGGCGGCGATTCAGCAGGTCCTGGCCTGGCCTGCCGAGAAGGTGGTGATGGCGCATGCGCCACCGGTGCTTGCAGATGGGCAAGCCTTCATCGTGCGCGCATTTCGCTGGCTGTAGAACCTGCTTCGGCCAATGGAATCTGGCTTGTGGCGATCCCTTTGCTGCGCAGGCGGTGAAGAGTGACGACAGGAAAAAGGGCCGCGCGTCGTTTCCGAAGCGCGGCCCCTTTCGTTTGGCCGAATGGCCGGCGGACTTAGTCGTCGCCGCCGGTCAGGAAGTTCGGCAGGCCGCCGGCGTCACCGCCCTTGTCGCCGCCGTCGCGATCAGCGCGCGGGGCGCGGTCGTCGCGGTCGCGGCGGGGACCACGGTCACCACCACCATCGCGACGCGGGCCACGGTCGCCATCGCGGCGCGGGCCACGATCACGGTCGCCATCACGGCGCGGACCACGGTCGCCACGCGGCGGACGATCATCGCCACCTTCACGCGGCGGGCGCGTATCCGGCAGTTCCTCACCGCTTTCCTGATCGACCAGGCGCATCGACAGACGCACCTTGCCGCGATCATCGACGCCCAGCACCTTGACCTTGACCTGCTGGCCTTCGCTCAGCACGTCGCGGACGTTGGCCACACGCTCGTTCATGATTTCCGAGATGTGCACCAGGCCATCGCGGGCGCCCATGAAGTTCACGAACGCACCGAAATCGGCCATGTTGACGACCTTGCCGGTGTAGATCTTGCCAACTTCCGGTTCGGCAACGATGCCGATGATCCAGTTGCGGGCGGCTTCGATCTGGGCCGGATCGCTCGACGAGATCTTCACGGTGCCATCGTCTTCGATGTCGACCTTGGCGCCGGTGGTGGCGACGATCTCGCGGATCACCTTGCCGCCAGTGCCGATGATGTCGCGGATCTTGTCCTTCGGCACGCTCATCGATTCGATGCGCGGGGCATGGGCCGACAGACCTTCACGGGTGCTGTCCAGCGCCTTGGCCATTTCGCCGAGGATGTGCGCGCGGCCTTCCTTGGCCTGGGCCAGGGCGACACGCATGATTTCCTCGGTGATGCCGGCGACCTTGATGTCCATCTGCAGAGACGTGACGCCATCAGACGTACCGGCCACCTTGAAGTCCATGTCACCCAGGTGATCTTCGTCACCCAGGATGTCGCTGATCACGGCAAAATCCTTGCCTTCCAGGATCAGACCCATGGCGATGCCGGCGCAAGGGCGCTTGAGCGGAACGCCGGCGTCCATGAGGGCCAGCGAACCACCACAGACCGTGGCCATCGACGACGAGCCGTTGGACTCGGTGATGTCGGACAGCACGCGGATCGTGTAAGGGAACTCTTC
This sequence comes from Sandarakinorhabdus sp., assembly GCF_032115815.1. Taxonomy (GTDB): domain Bacteria; phylum Pseudomonadota; class Alphaproteobacteria; order Sphingomonadales; family Sphingomonadaceae; genus Sandarakinorhabdus. The sequence goes on along the minus strand of NZ_JAUMBI010000112.1, from coordinate 12,347 downwards.
CTTCGCCGGCAGCAGCGGGTGCAGGGCGCGCCATGCCAGCTTGCCGTGACCGATTTCACGACGACCCGGCGCGCCGAAGCGGCCGACTTCACCCACCGAATAGGGGGGGAAGTTGTAGTGCAGCATGAAGCGTTCATAACGCAGGCCATCCAGACCATCGATCATCTGTTCCGCATCGGCAGTGCCGAGCGTGGTGGTGACGATGGACTGGGTTTCGCCGCGGGTGAACAGCGCCGAACCATGGGTGCGCGGCAGGAAGCCCACCATCGCTTCGATCGGGCGCACCGTCTTGGTGTCGCGACCGTCGATGCGGCGGCCTTCCTTCAGGATGGCGCCGCGGACGATCTCGCCTTCAAGCTTCTTGAACAGCTTGCCGGCCTTCATCTGCTCCTGCGGGGTGCCATCGGCGAACACGGCCTTTGCCTTGCTCTTGGCTTCGGCCAGAGCGGCCTGGCGGGCCGACTTGCCCGACATGCGGTAGGCGGCGTCGATGTCCTTGCCGATTTCCTTCTTCAGCTTGGTCAGCATCGCCTTGTCGTCGGTGATCGCCAGATCCCAAGGATCCTTGGCGGCCTTTTCGGCGAGGCGGATGATGGCGTCGATCACCGGCTGGATGCTGCGGTGAGCAAACATCACGCCATTGAGCATTTCGTCTTCCGAAAGCTCCTTGGCTTCGGATTCGACCATCATCACGGCGTCGCTGGTACCGGCGACGACGAGATCGAGCGAACCTTCCTTGACCTGCGCCTTGGTCGGATTGAGCACATATTCGCCGTCGATGTAGCCAACGCGCGCGCCGGCGATCGGGCCCATGAAGGGCACGCCTGACAGGGTGAGGGCGGCAGAGGCCGCGATCAGCGCTAGGATATCGCCTTCGGCTTCGCCATCATAGCTCAGCACGTGAGCGATCACGTTGATTTCGTTGTAGAAACCTTCCGGGAACAGCGGGCGGATCGGGCGATCGATCAGGCGGCTGGTGAGCGTTTCATGCTCGGTGGCACCGCGTTCGCGCTTGAAGAAGCCGCCGGGGATGCGGCCGGCAGCGGAATATTTTTCCTGATAGTGGACGGTGAGCGGGAAGAAATCCTGGCCCTCCTTCACACTCTTGGCGGCAGTGACGGCGCACAGGACGACGGTTTCGCCCAGGGTGGCCATCACGGCGGCATCGGCCTGACGGGCGACGCGGCCGGTTTCCAGGGTCAGCGTGCGGCCGCCCCAGTTCAGTTCTTCTTTGTGGATGGTAAACATGGTCTTCTTTCCTGGGCGCCGCGGCCCTATTGCCGAACGCCCCTTGCGGTGTGCCGCTCTTCGTGGCGGCGGCTGCACCCGGCGCGCTCATTCGCGGCGGGGCAGATAAACGAACGGCCCCGCTGAGGGGGCCGTTCGGAACTGGCTGGGCTTACTTGCGCAGGCCCAGTTTGGTGATCAGCGCGGTGTAGCGCGCTGCATCCTTCTTCTTCAGATAATCCAGCAGCGAACGGCGCTTGTTCACGAGAACCAGCAGGCCACGACGGCTGTGATTATCCTTGGCATGGGTCTTGAAATGCTCGGTCAGGTTGGCAATGCGCTCCGACAGGATGGCGACCTGGACTTCCGGCGAACCGGTGTCGTTGGCAGCGCGGGCATTGCCGCTGATGATTTCGGCTTTCTTTTCGGCGGTCACCGACATCGTGTTACTCCTTCAGATAAGGTTGAACCCGCGCAGCACCCGCACCTCGCCCGATTGGGCCTCGACCAGTGCCACGGGAACAGAACCGTGAACCGCGAGATGGGTGCCGTTGCTGGCTGGGTGCCCGAAAAGCCTGCGCCCTTGTTGGAGCGCCGCCGCCTCGTCGGGCGTGAGGGCGAGAGCCGGGATGTCGTCCAGCCCTGCCATCAGTGGCAAGAGTGCCTGTTCAAGGCGAGCGCCCTGCACCAGTTCGGCCAGTTTGTCCAGCGATATTGCCTGAGACAAGGCGAACGGGCCGGAGCGCGTGCGGCGCAGCATTGTCACATGGCCGACGCTGCCGAGCGCGAGGGCAATGTCGCGTGCGAGGCTGCGAATATAGGTGCCTTTGGAGACGAGGGTGGAGAAAGTGGCGCTGTCGGGCGTGGTGGCAACCAGTTCGATGCTGTGCACGGTGATGTGGCGCGTTGCCAGCACGACCTCTTCCCCGGCACGGGCCAGCGCATAGGCGCGCTTGCCGTCCACCTTCAGCGCCGAATAGGCCGGCGGCACCTGATCGATGGGCCCGGTGAAGCGCGGCAGGATGGCGGCAACGGCGTCTGCCGTGGGGCGCACGTCGCTGGCGGCCACCACCTCGCCTTCGGCATCGAGCGTGCTGGTCTGCGTGCCGAACTGCACCGTGAAGTCATAGCCCTTGGCGGCATCGAGCATGCGGCCGGCCAGCTTGGTGGCTTCGCCCAGTGCAATTGGCAGCACGCCCGTGGCCAGCGGATCAAGCGTGCCGCCATGGCCGATGCGCGGGACTGGCAGCCTGTTGGTGCGCAGGATACGCTTCACGGCGGCCACGCCCTGCGCGCTGGACAGTGCCAGCGGCTTGTCGAGGACGATCCAGCCGTTGATTGCAGCCGGCTCAGTCGTCGCCGACATCTTCATCCATGGAATCGGCCAAGCTCTTCCACGGCCGAGCACCGGGCTTTTCAGCCGGAGGCAGGTCGCGGGCGATTTCCGGGCGGCGCAGCACTTCATCGATACGCGCACCGGCGTCATAACTGTCGTCGCGACGGAAGCTGAGGTCGGGCGTGTATTTTGTCGCCAGCCGCTTGGCGACTTCGCCGCGCAGCCAGCCGCGATGCTGGCCCAGTGCCTTCACCACGGCGTCGTCGTCCCCGTTGGAGGCTTTCACGAACACGGTGGCTTGCCGCAGATCGGGCGTGACGCGCACTTCCGAGACCGAAATTATGGTGCGGCTGATGATTTCATCACGCAGATCGCCGCGCGCGATGATCTCGGCCAGCGCGTGGCGCACCTGTTCGCCGATGCGCTGCAAGCGGATCGGGCGGCCCTGGGCATCAGGGGTGGAACGGACCATGACGATACTCCTCCCTAATCAAGGGTGGGCCCAATCAAGGGCGGCAGTGGCGGGGGCAGGCCAAACCTGCCCCCCAAGGCGCAACCGTTAAAGGTTACGTTCCTTCATTTCCACTTCGTAGGTTTCGATGATGTCCCCGGCCTTCACGTCCGACGAATCCGCCAGCGTGATACCGCATTCCAGACCCACCTTCACCTCGGCCACATCCTCCTTGAAGCGGCGCAGCGAGGCGATCGAGCCGGTGTAGATGATGACATCGTCGCGCATGACGCGGGCGCGCAGGGCCTTCTTGATATAGCCTTCGGTGACCCGCAGACCAGCCGCCTTGCCGATCTTGCCAGCCTGGAAGACGTCCAGCACCTGGGCGCGGCCCACGACAGTCTCGAACGCTTCGGGACCGAGCTGGCCCGCCATGCCGGCCTTCACGTCGTCGATCAGATCATAGATCACGTCGTAATATTTCAGCGCGACGCCATCGCGCTGGGCGATTTCGCGGGCCTTGGCATTGGCGCGGACGTTGAAGCCGATCACTGGCGCGCCGCTGGCCTTGGCCAACGTGACGTCGCTTTCGGTGATGCCGCCGGTGCTGGCCAGCAGCACCTTGGCGCGGATCAGATCATTGCCCACCTTGGACACGGCGCCCGCGATGGCTTCGGCAGACCCTTGCGTATCGGCCTTGATGACCAGCGGGAATTCCTGGACCTTCTTGGCGCGCAGCACCGAGAACATGTCTTCCAGGTTGGCCGGGCCGTTGCCGGCGGTGCGGGCAGCAGTGGCAACGCCAGCACGATACTCGGCCACTTCGCGGGCACGGGCTTCGTTTTCCACCACGGTCACGACGTCGCCAGCCTGCGGCACGCCGCCAAGGCCCAGCACTTCAACCGCGGTCGACGGGCCGGCTTCCTTCACCGTTTCGCCCTTGTCGTCGACCATGGCGCGGACGCGGCCCCATTCCTGGCCCATCACGAAGATGTCGCCACGCTTCAGAGTGCCGCGCCGGACGAGCACAGTGGCGAGCGGGCCCTTGCCCTTGTCGAGCTTGGCTTCGATCACGGTGCCTTCGGCCGGGCGATCCGGATTGGCCTTCAGTTCGGAAACTTCGGCGAGCAGCAGGATCTTCTCCAGCAGCTCATCCAGACCGGTCTTCTTGATGGCGGAGATTTCCACGTCCATCACGTCGCCGCCCATTTCTTCCACCTGCACATCCTGCTGCAGCAGTGCAGTGCGGATACGGGCAGCGTCGGCGCCGGGCTTGTCCATCTTGTTGATGGCCACGATCATCGGCACACCGGCAGCCTTGGTGTGCTGAATGGCTTCGATGGTTTGCGGCATGATGCCGTCGTCCCACGCCACCACGAGCACCACGATATCGGTGATGCTGGCGCCGCGGGCGCGCATCGATGTAAACGCCTCGTGGCCCGGTGTGTCGAGGAAGGTGATCTTCTGCTTGTCCTTGGTGGTCACCTGATAGGCGCCGATGTGCTGGGTGATGCCGCCGGCTTCACCCTTCACCACGTTGGTGCCGCGCAAGGAATCAAGCAGGCTGGTCTTGCCGTGATCGACATGGCCCATGATGGTGACCACCGGCGGACGCAGCGACAGATCATCGTCCACGTCGACTTCGCCGACCATGCCCTTTTCGACGTCGCTTTCGGAAACGCGAATGATGTTGTGACCGAATTCGGTCAGCACCACTTCAGCGGTGTCCTGATCGATTTCGTCAACCGCGGCCGACGGCACACCCAGGCGGGCGAGCAGGCGCACCACATTGCTGGTGCGCTCGGCCATGCGGTTGGCCAGTTCCTGCACGGTGATCATGTCAGGCACGGTCACATCACGGACCTGCTTGGCCTGGCTGCCGAGGCGGCCACGTTCCTTTTCGCGGGCCCGGCGCAGCGCGGCCAGGCTGCGCACGCGGGTGTTGCCTTCATCATCCAGCGCGCGGGTGACGGTGAGCTTGCCGGCCTTGCGGCGATCATCGCCCAGTTTCGGGCGCGACGGCTTGGCGGCTTCCGGCTTGCGGCCCGGAATGATGCGCACGCGCATGCTGTCATCGTCGTCATCGCTGACGTCGGTCGGAATGACCATCCCGCCATCGGCTTCCGGTTGCGGATCGGGCCGGGTGGCGAGTTCTTCCTCGCGGCGGCGCTTTTCCTCGATCCGGCGGCGCTCTTCCTCTTCGCGGGCGGCGCGTTCCTGATCTTCGCGGATGCGGACTTCTTCCAGCAGGCGCTGGCGATCTTCTTCAGCCTGGCGCGCATAGAACGCGGCCATTTCGGACGGCGACATGCGCGGGCGCTGCGGTGCAGCGGCCTGACCCTGGGCTGGCCGTGCCGGCTGGCCGGGGCGGGCGGTGCCAGCGGCCGGACGCGCGGCCGGGGCCGCCGGCGCAGCCGCCTTGGCTTGCGGGGCGGCGGGTGCCGGCTCGACCTTGGTTTCGGGAGCAGGAGCGGCCGGTTCCGGCGCCTTGGCCTCCGGCTTGGGCGGCAGCGGCGCGCGCTCCACCGGGCGGAACATCACGGGCGGCGGTGTGGGCGGGCGCGGCGCCGACGGGACAGGCGCTGGTTCGGCCGCCGCAACAGGCGCAGGGGCGGCCGGCGCTGCTGGCGGTGGGGCAGCCGGGCGGGGCGCCGGTGCTGGCGTTGCGGCAGCCGGGGCAGGAGCGGGGGCGTGCGCTGGTGCCGGGGTCGGCTCCGGCGCGGCGTCGCCCGGACGGTGCAGCACGCGGGCGCGCTTCACCTCCACCACGACCTGTTTGGAACGGCCGTGGCTGAAGGTCTGCTTGACCTGCCCGACCGCGACGGCCTTGTTCAGACCGAGGGGGGCACGCGTGCCAAGCTTGGGTTTGTTGTCGTCACTCATAGTCCGCCGCCTAATGCCTTTCGCCGGTGTTCAGGGCAACCTCTGTTGCATCTGCCACCACTTCATTTGCCGTTTCACTTGTGGTTTGCGGGCCACAAAATCCCGTCAGTCGATCCAGATCGGCCAGTACGCGGGTGGCAGCGCCCTGATCCAGCAGCGCCATATGTACCACATTGTCCCGCCCCAGCGCAGCCGACAGTGCGTCGCGCGCGATTGGCACCCGGCGGTGCGGAATATCCTCGCCCAAAGATTCGCCAACAGCGCGGGCCATGCCATCGATCCGGTCGCTGCCGTCGGGCCTAGCATCGCCGGCGTGCAGTACCGCAAACACCTTGCCCTTGGCCAGCGCCTCGCGCACCCGGTCTCCGCCCAAGATAAGAGTGCCCGCGCGTTTTTCCAGCCCCAACCGGCTCAGCAGCCGTTGCTGCAGGGACGTCGCGATCCGGTCAGCGATATCATCGGGAACGGTGAAACTGTTGGCCTTGAACGCCCGCGCCAGCGCGCCACGCAGCCGGCCTTTGGCTGCCACTGAATCAAACAATGTCTTGTCGGCCGTGATCCACGCGCCACGTCCGGGCAGCCGTTCCGACCAATCGGCCGCAACCTGTCCATCCGGCCCCAGCGCCAGCCGGATCAGGCCAGTGCGTGGGGCAGACTCACCCGACAGGATGCAGCGGCGTTCGGAATTACCCTTGCCGCTGTCCTGATCGGTGTCCGGAGATGCCGGATTCAGGCGATCATTGGTTTCCATCCGCCGACGCGTCCTCCTCGGCGAACCAGTGGGCGCGGGCGGCCATGATGATGCGATTGCCATCATCATCCGACAGGCCGAATTCCTTGAGCAGTCCCGAACGGCCGACCAGTTCGTCGGTGGCCAGATCGCCAAGGTCATCAAGCGTCTTGATGCCCTTCTTGCCGAGCACAACCAGCATGGCTTCGGTCAGGCCTTCGATAGCGGCGACATCGTCTTCCACGCCCAGGCCACGCCGTTCTTCACGGGCAGCGGCTTCGCGGCGTTCCAGCGCCTCGACAGCGCGGTTCTGCAATTCGGTGGCCAGATCGTCGTCGAAGCCCTCGATGCTGGCGACTTCGGCCAGATCAACGTAAGCCACTTCTTCCAGTTCGGAGAAGCCTTCGGCGACCAGCAGCTGGGCCAAGGTTTCATCGACATCCAGCTCGGTCTGGAACAGCTCGGACTTCTCGACGAATTCCTTCTGGCGACGCTCGCTTTCGTCGGCTTCGGTCATGATGTCGATCTGTTTGCCGGTCAGCGCACTGGCCAGACGCACGTTCTGGCCGCGGCGGCCGATGGCCAGGCTCAGCTGATCGTCGGGCACCACGACATCGATGCGGCCCTCTTCTTCATCAAGAACGACCTTGGTGACTTCCGCCGGCTGCAGCGCGTTCACCACGAAGGTGGCGGTATCGGGCGACCATGGGATGATGTCGATCTTTTCGCCCTGCAGTTCCTGCACGACGGCCTGCACGCGGCTGCCCTTCATGCCGACGCAGGCGCCAACCGGATCGATCGAACCGTCGCGGCTGATCACGCCGATCTTGGCGCGGCTGCCCGGATCGCGGGCGACGGCCATGATCTCGATGATGCCGTCATAGATTTCCGGCACTTCCTGGGCGAACAGCTTCTTCATGTAATCGCCGTGGGCGCGGGACAGGAAGATCTGCGGACCGCGCGGTTCACGGCGGACGGACAGGATCAGGCTCCGCACGCGGTCACCGGGCTTCAGCACTTCGCGCGGGATCTGCTGGTCGCGGCGGATGACGCCTTCGGCCTTGCCGAGATCGACGACGACATGGCCGAACTCGGCGCGCTTGACGACGCCGGTGATGATCTCGCCCTGGCGGTCCTTGAATTCTTCAAACTGGCGCTCACGCTCGGCATCGCGCACCTTCTGCACGATCACCTGCTTGGCACCCTGCGCGGCGATGCGGCCGAACTCCACCGGCGGCAGCGGATCGACGACGTAGCTGCCCATCTCGGCGGCCTTGTCTTTCTTCAGCGCGTCCTTCAGGCTGATCTGCTTGAAGAAATCTTCCGGTTCCTCGACCACTTCGAGCACGCGCCACAGGCGGGTTTCGCCGGACTTGGGATCGATCTTGGCGCGAATGTCGTTTTCGGCACCATAGCGCGCACGGGCGGCGCGCTGGATGGCGTCTTCCATCGCTTCGATCACGATGGCGCGATCGATGGATTTCTCGCGGGCGACGGCATCGGCAATGGCCAGCAGTTCGGCGCGGTTGGCAGTGAGGGCAGTTGCGGTGGCCATCTCAATCCTCCGAAAATTCGGTGTCGGGGGTGTCATTGTCATTGTCGGCAGGCGCGCTGCTTTCGATGATCTCGTCGGCGCCGGTGGGATCCAGCGGTTTCGATTCGGCAATCAGGCGGTCGGTCAGCACCAGCTTGGCCTGTTTGATATTGGCCAGCGGCAGGCGCAGCGGCGCGCCCACCTTGGTGGTAAGCAGCACGACATCGCCGTCGAGCCCGGCAATGGTGCCGGTGGCGCGGGCGCGATCGTCCACCTTGGGTTCCAGCGCCATCTTGGCTTCATGGCCCACCCAGCGGGTCCAGTCGTCCGGGCGGGTGAGCGGACGGTCGATGCCGGGGGACGACACTTCCAGATGATATTCGCTGGCGATCGGATCGGCCTCGTCAAGCGGCTGATCGAGTGCGCGGGACAGCTTTGCGCACTGATCGATGGTGAGCTGGCCGGTGGCCGGATCTTCGGCCATCACCTGCAGGGTGAGGCTGCCCGGCTGGCCCGACAGCAGGACGCGCACCAGATCAAGCCCCATCGTCGCCACAACGGGGGCGATGATGGCCGTCAGGCGGGCATCAAGATCGGTCTGGGCCAAGTTTCGGCGACTCCGGTGACAAGGGCAAACACACGGACAAGCGGTTTGGGTGCTGCGCAGCGGAGCGGCGCAGCCTGCAAACCATCAGCCATGCAGGAACGAGCGGCGCTATACGCCAGTTGCACAGATGCAGCAAGGGGTGTCGCATCGGGGTTAACAAGAGCGTTCCGGTCGCCTATAGGGTGCCCAACTGCAATTTTTCGGGGCATTCAACCATGGCAAATATTCTTGGCAACCTCAGTCAAGCACTGATCATCGGCCTTGTGCTGCTGGCCGGTATGATCGGCTTCAATCTTTCCGCCGGTGCCGATGGCGCGGCGGTGGTGATGGGCACGCTGCGCACCGCGCACGCCTGGGCCGGTGTGCTGTGGATCGGCCTGCTTTATTATTTCAACTTCGTGCAGATCCCGACGATGCCGAGCGTGCCGGCCGAACTGAAGCCGGGCGTCACCAAGTATATTGCTCCCAAGGCGCTGCTGTTCTTCCGTCACTCGGCGCTGCTCACGGTTATCCTGGGCCTCGGCATTGCCGGCCACGCCGGCTATCTGGTGCCGGCGCTGACCTTTGGCGAAGGCTTCCGCGTGATCGGCATCGGTATGTGGCTGGGCCTGATCATGGCCTTCAACGTGTGGTTCCTGATCTGGCCGAACCAGAAGATCGCGCTGGGCATCGTTGATGGCGATGCCGATGCCAAGGCCAAGGCCGGCAAGACCGCGATGATCTTCAGCCGCACCAACTTCATTCTGTCGTTCCCGATGCTCTATTGCATGATCGTGCAGGGCAACGGCCTGGGCGCCTGATCCGGCATCCTGACGACCAACGAAACAGGGCCGGTCCGCAGCACGCGGGCCGGCCTTTTTCGTTCAGGTCTTGCGCGGATCGGCTTGCAAGCCGGTTGTGGGGGCGCAATCGGGAAATTCGGCATAGCTGGCACGACGGCCATTCCGGCTGATCCACACGCGCAGGGAGGCGAAATCCGGGCAAGGGCGATAGCGCCAGCGGAATTCCCAGCCATCGGCCCATTGCCGGCCCTCACGCGCGGCGAAGGCGGCGCGGGGGTTGCCTGATTGGCGATGATATTCGGTGGCCAGCCGATCGGCCAGCGCCGCGGCCTGTTGCGGATCAATCGCCGGATCATAAAGACTGAGCATGGCAACGCCGCCGGCGACGAAGGCGGCGATGATCAGCAGAAGGCGGCGGCGCGTCACTGCCTGTCCTTGTGCATCAAGTTGCAACGCGGCAAAAGAGGGTACGCGCCGGCTGAAGTGCCGCCGCCGTCCGCGACGCATGACCGGCCCTGCAATGTCCACGTTGACAAGATTTGGGCCATCCTCTAGTGCCGCGCCTTCGTTCGGGGCCTGAATCACCTGATTCTGGCGCCGCGCTCTGTTTGAAACTCTTAACTTCAAGGCTCCAACCATGTTCGCAGTGGTGCGCACCGGCGGCAAGCAATACCGGGTCGCAGACGGTGACAAGATCATCGTCGAAAAGATCGAAGGGGAAGCCGGCACCGCCGTGTCTCTCGAAACCCTGATGACCGGCGAAGGCGCCGCGCTCACCATGGGTGGTGCCGTGAAGGCCGAGATCGTCGCCCAGACCAAGGGTGACAAGGTGATCATCTTCAAGAAGAAGCGTCGCCACAATTATCGCCGCCGTAATGGCCACCGTCAGCAGTTGACGGTCATCAAGATCACCTCGGTCGCCTGACCGGTCGCGTAAAGGGAGCAACCCACCATGGCTCACAAGAAAGCAGGCGGCTCGTCCAGGAACGGCCGTGATTCGGAAAGTAAGCGTCTTGGCGTCAAGCGCTTTGGCGGCCAGGCGGTGAACGCCGGCACCATCATCATCCGTCAGCGTGGCACCCCCACGCATGCCGGCCGCAATGTCGGCATCGGCAAGGATCACACCTTGTATGCACTGGAAACCGGCACCGTGGAATTCCACACCGGCAAGCTCGGCCGCAAGTATGTGTCGGTGAACCCCGTGGCGGAACCGCTCGCGGCTGAATAAGCCCGGCTCTTTTCCGCTTGAAAAAAGGGGAGCTGGGCGACCGGCTCCCTTTTTGTTTGGACCCTAACCATGCACTTTCTCGATCAGGCCAAGATTTTCGTTGCCTCCGGTACCGGGGGTGACGGGGCCGTGTCGTTCCGGCGCGAGAAATTCGTGGAATATGGCGGCCCCGATGGCGGCGATGGCGGCAAGGGCGGCGACATCATTTTCGAATGTGTCGACGGCCTCAACACGCTGATCGATTTTCGCTATACTCAGCATTTCAAGGCCAAGCGCGGCGCCCACGGCATGGGCCGCAACCGCACCGGCCCGGGCGGCGATGATCTGCTGATCAAGGTGCCGGTGGGCACGCAGATTCTGGCCGATGATGAAGACCGCACGCTGATCGTCGACATGACCCGCGTTGGCCAGCGCGCCATCCTGATGAAGGGCGGCGACGGCGGCAAGGGCAACGACCACTACAAGACCAGTACCAACCGCGCTCCGCGCCAGTTCCAGGCCGGTTTTCCGGGCAAGGAAATGTGGATCTGGCTGCGGCTGAAGCTGCTGGCCGATGTCGGCTTGGTCGGGCAGCCGAACGCCGGCAAGTCCAGCCTGATCAACGCCATTTCCAACACCAAGGCCAAGGTCGGCAATTATGCCTTCACGACGCTGAAGCCGCAGCTCGGGGTTGTGGCCCACAAGGGCCAGGAACTGGTGATGGCCGATATTCCCGGCCTCATCGCGGGCGCGGCCGATGGTGTGGGCATTGGTGACCGCTTCCTTGGCCATATCGAGCGCTGCCGCGTGCTGCTGCACCTGGTCGATGCCAGCCAGCCTGGCCCGGTCGACCAATGGCGCGTGGTGCGCGAAGAACTGGCGGCCTATGGCGGCGGGCTTGAAAACAAGCCGGAGATTCTCGCTCTGTCCAAGGTCGATCTGGTCACGCCGCAGGCTTTGGCCGCCAAGAAGCGTGCGCTGGAAAATGCGAGCGGTCAGCATGTCTACACCGTCAGCGCCGCCACCACGCAGGGCGTCGAGCCAGTGCTCGACAAGCTGATGGAGATCGCCGGCCGCGCGCAGGCGATGAAGGTGGAATCGGACAAATCGTGGTCACCGCTCTAGACGCCATCCCGGCTCGCCAGTTCGACCCGGCCAGCTGCCCGCGGCTGGTGGTAAAGATCGGCTCGTCCTTGCTTGTGGACGCCGGCGGTGCGGTCCGCAGTGAATGGCTGGCCGGAGTGGTCGCCGACATCGCCGAGCGCCGTCAACAAGGCCAACAAATCGTTATCGTCTCATCCGGCGCCATTGCGCTGGGGGCACGCAGGCTCGGCCTCGAAAAGGGTGGCCGCGCCAGCCTTGAAGACGCGCAGGCTGCCGCCGCCGTGGGCCAGGTGGCACTGGCGGGCGTATGGGAAGCATTGCTGGCCGCACAGGGCCTGACGGCGGCACAGGTGCTGCTCACCTTGGGCGATCTGGAAGACCGGCGGCGCTATTTGAACGTCGCGGCCACCATTGCCCGCCTGCTCGATCTGGGCGCGATACCGGTGCTCAACGAGAATGACACGGTGGCCACCACCGAGATCCGCT
>NZ_JAUMBI010000111.1:0-4775 GCF_032115815.1 Sandarakinorhabdus sp. | reverse complement strand
GTGGTGGGTCTGAATGATCGCATCACGCCGCCCGGCATCGCGCGGGCGACGGCGCGCAATCTCACTGGCCAGGTGGATTATCAGGAACTGCCGGGCGCGCCGCACTGGCTGTTCTGGGGTGAATTGGAGACCCAAGTTGCGGCGATGGTGGTCGATTGGCTGAAAACGCTCAGCTGATTTCCCGGTTGAAGGCCGAGGCGCTTACCCAAGGCTTTGCCGACATCGGCATCACCACGGCCGATGCGATCCCCGAAGCAGGGGCGCGGCTGAAGGCTTGGCTGGCCGATGGCTGCCACGGCGACATGATCTGGATGCCGGAACGCGCCGACGAACGCGCGTCGCCGAAGGGTCTGTGGCCGGATGTGAAGAGCGTGATCATGCTTGGCACCAGCTATGCACCGCCGCTCGATCCGTTGCGGCTGGCGGGGCAGGGCGATGCGGGTGTGATCTCCGTCTATGCCTGGAACCGCGATTATCACGACCTAATCAAGAAGCGGTTGAAGGCCCTGGCGCGCTGGCTGGTGGCGGAAGCGGGCGGCGAACTGAAGGTGTTTGTCGATACCGCGCCGGTGATGGAAAAGCCGCTGGCGGCCGCCGCCGGGCTGGGCTGGCAGGGCAAGCACACCAATCTGGTCAGCCGCCAGCATGGTTCGTGGCTGTTCCTCGGTGCAATCTACACCACGCTCGATCTGGCGGCGGACGAACCGCATGCGGACCGTTGCGGCAGTTGCGCCCGTTGCCAGACGGCGTGCCCGACACAGGCCTTCCCGGCGCCCTATCGCCTCGATGCGCGGCGCTGCCTGGCGTATCTCACCATCGAGCACAAAGGCCCGATCCCCGAAGAGTTCCGGGCACCGATGGCCAACCGCATCTATGGCTGTGATGATTGCCTGGCCGTCTGCCCGTGGAACCGATTTGCCAAGGCGACGGAGGAACCGGCCTTCCTGCCGCGCGCTGAACTGACCGCGCCGAAACTGGCCGATCTGCTCGGGCTTGACGATGCCGCGTTCCGGGCGCTCTTTTCCGGTTCGGCGATCAAGCGCATCGGGGTCAACCGCTTCATTCGCAATTGCCTCTATGCGGCCGGTAACAGCGGCGAGGGCGCACTGATTCCGGCGGTGCGGGCGCATCTGGGCAGCGATGATCCGGTGGTGGCCGATGCCGCCCGCTGGGCGCTGGAACGATTGGAGTCTGCATGAGCATCCCGACTGGAACCGCCCGCCTCGCCGCGCTGCAGATCGGCAGCCGGACGACGACCGCCGAAACACTGGCGGCGCTGATGGCGCGGCGGGACGAGTTGAAGGCGGCGAACCCCGATCTGCTGGTGCTTCCGGAAGCCCTGTTGGGCGGCTATCCGAAGGGCGCGGATTTCGGCGTGCGGCTGGGTTATCGCACGCCGGCTGGGCGTGATGCGTTCCTGCGGTATTGGGAACAGGCGATTGACCTGGATGGGCCCGAAGTGCTGGCGCTGGCCGATCTTGCAGCCGATCTTGGCTGCACGATGATTGTCGGCGCCATCGTCCGCGACGGGGCCACTCTGTATTGCACCGCGCTGCACTTCGATCCCGATGGCCGGCTGGCCGGGCACCGCCGCAAGCTGATGCCGACGGCCGCCGAGCGGCTGGTGTGGGGTATGGGCGATGGCAGCGACGTGCGCGCGTTTGACAGCCCGGTTGGCAAGATCGGCGCGGTGATATGCTGGGAGAATTTCATGCCCAATCTGCGCGCCGCGCTCTACGAACAGGGCGTGACCATCTGGGCAGCGCCCACGGTGGATGAACGGCCGCAGTGGGAGGTAGCCATGCGCCACATCGCGCATGAAGGGCGCTGTTTCGTGGTTTCGGCCTGCCAGTGGCTGGGGCCGACGCAGACCGCGCTGGGCGATCCGATCACCCTGGTGGACCGGCCTGCCGATGCGCCGATTATTGCCGGTGGCAGCGTGATCGTCTCGCCCATGGGCGAGGTGCTGGCCGGGCCGCTGCGCGGCGGGGAAGGGCTGATCACGGCCGAGGTGGACCTGCTCGACATCGTGCGCGCCCGTTTCGATTTCGATGCCGCCGGCCATTATGCCCGGCCCGACATCTTCCGGCTGGACGTGACGCGCCCGGCGCGCTGAAACTGCGGCTGAGGAGAAATACGCATGACCGATTCCCTGTTCATCGGCCTGTCGGATCAGGATGCCCCGCAATCCCTGGTGCTGAAACGCGCCAACCGCCACGGGCTGATCGCCGGCGCGACCGGCACCGGCAAGACCGTCACACTGCAGGGTCTGGCCGAAGGCTTTGCCCGCGCCGGCGTGCCGGTGTTCCTGGCCGATGTGAAGGGCGATATCGCCGGCATGGCCAAGGCGGGCAGCGAGGCGGCCGGCTGGACGGCCAAGCGCGCCATGGAAATGAAGATGGAAGATTACAACTGGGAATCGATGCCGGTCGTGTTCTGGGATCTGTTTGGTGAACAGGGCCACCCCATCCGCACCACGATTTCCGAAATGGGGCCGCTGCTGCTGTCCCGGTTGATGGGCCTGAACGACACGCAGGAAGGCGTGCTCACCATCGCCTTCCGCTATGCCGATGAGAATGATCTGCTGCTGCTCGATCTGGAAGATCTGCAGGCAATGCTGGCCTGGTGTGCCGACAATGCCGCCGAGCTGTCGAGCAAGTACGGCAATGTGACCAAGGCCAGCGTCGGTTCGATTCAGCGCCAGTTGCTCACGCTCGACAGCCAAGGCGGCGCGGCGTTTTTCGGCGAGCCTGGCTTCGATATCACCGATTTCATCGCGCTGGATGGCAAGGGCCGTGGCCGGGTGAATATCCTGGCGGCCGACAAGTTGATGAACAGCCCGCGCCTGTATGCGACCTTCCTGCTGTGGCTGCTGTCAGAACTGTTCGAGACGCTGCCCGAGGTGGGCGACCCCGAAAAGCCGAAGCTGGTGTTCTTCTTTGACGAAGCGCACCTGCTGTTTGATGAGGCGCCCGACGCGCTGATGGACAAGGTGGAACAGGTGGTGCGCCTGATCCGATCGAAGGGCGTGGGCGTCTATTTCGTCACCCAGAACCCGATTGATATCCCGGAAAAGGTGGCCGGCCAGTTGGGCAACCGGGTGCAGCATGCCCTGCGCGCCTTCACGCCGCGCGACGCCAGGGCGATCAAGAGCGCATCGGAGACCTTCCGGCCCAATCCGCGCCTGGATGTGGCCGCGGTCATCACCGAGATGAAAGTGGGCGAGGCGCTGGTCTCCACCCTCATGCCCGATGGCGCGCCGTCACCCGTGGAGCGCACCCGCATCGCGCCGCCGCGCAGCCGCGTTGGCCCGCTGACGCCGGGCGAGCGCATGGACGTGATCAACGCTTCGCCCTACGCCGGCAAATATGAGGAGCGTATCGACCGCGATTCCGCCGCCGAACTTCTGGTTATGAAACGCGAGGAACAGGCCGGCCAAGCCGAAGCCGAGAAGGCCGCTGCGCTGCAGGCCAAGCTGGACGCGCAAGCCGCCAAGGAAGAGGCGAAGCTGGACGCCCAGGCCGCCAAGGAGGCCGCCCGGCTGGCTGCCCAGCGCGAGCGTGATGCCGCCCGGCTGGAAGCCGCCCGTGTGCGTGCCGCCGCCCGGCCGAGCACGACCGACAAGGTGATTGAATCGGTGGCGCGATCAGCGGCCACCAGCATTGGCCGACAATTGGCCGGCAGCGTGGGCAAGAGCCTTGTCCGCGGGATTTTGGGGAGCCTGTTCAAATGACGACGACACGCCGCTGGTTGCTGAAATCCCGTCCGGTCGGGACACTGAAAGACAGTGATTTCGATCTCGTAACCGTGCCGCTGCCGGAGGTGGGCGAGGGGCAATTCCTCGTTCGGCTCACCCATTTCTCCTTCGATCCCACCCAGCGCGGCTGGCTGGGCGGCGATACCTATCTGCCGGCGGTGCCGATCGGCGGCGTGGTGCGCGCCGGCGGCATCGGCGAAGTGGTGGCGAGCAGCCACCCGAATTTTGCCGTGGGTGATGTGGTGCAGGGCACGTTCGGCTGGCAGGAACATGCGCTGAGCGACGGCATGACGGAAACCGGCCCGGTGACGAAACTGCGCGCCGGCATCACGCCGGAACAGGCGCTGGGCGTGTTCGGGGTGACAGGGCTGACAGCGTGGTTCGGCCTTACCGAGATCGGCCAGCCCAAGCCGGGCGACACGGTGCTGGTATCGGGCGCCGCCGGGGCAACCGGCAGCGTGGTGGTGCAGGTGGCCAAGGCGCTGGGCTGCACCGTGATCGGCATTGCCGGCGGGCCGGAAAAGTGCCGCTGGGTGGTGGAGCAGGCCGGTGCGGACGCCTGCATCGATTATCGCGCCGGCAACGTTGCCCGCCAGATCCGCGAACATGCCCGCAAGGGCGTGAATGTGGTGTTTGAAAATGTTGGCGGCGAGATCCTAGACGCGGCGCTGGCCAATCTGGCGCTGAACGCGCGGGTGGTGCTGTGCGGCGGCATTTCCAGTTACAACGATACCGCCGAGGATCGCTCACCGGGCCTACGCAACTACATGAACCTCACCGTGATGCGCGGTCGGATGGAGGGCTTCATCATCCTCGATTTCGCCAAGCGTTATGGCGAGGGCGTGGCCGCGCTGTCGAAGCTGATGGCCGAAGGCAAACTGAAGACCGCCGAGGACGTGGCGCACGGGTTCGAGAATTGCCCGTCGACGCTGCGGCGGCTGTTCGAGGGCAAGAATTTCGGCAAGCAGCTGCTGAAGGTTTGAAGCAATACGTCACCCCAGCGAAAGCCGGGCCCATC
>NZ_JAUMBI010000110.1:0-18025 GCF_032115815.1 Sandarakinorhabdus sp. | reverse complement strand
ACAGCCAGCGGTCCTGAAAACAAACGGGTGCAGGGTCTGCGACCCTGCCCGCCGGAGGCACCGCTTCATCTTCAATAGCCGGCTCAATCGATCACCTTGCCGCCTACCGGCACCCGTTCGTTATGGCCGCACCCCTTCACCGCAAGTTCAACTATGCTAGGCAAGGGGAAGACGCATGCGCATCCTTGTTTCCTTGCTGGCGCTGGCCCTGGCGCTGCTTCCCGGTCCGGCCTGGGCGCAGTCTATCCTGCGCGACGCCGAGACGGAGGCGTTTTTTCGCGAGATTTCGCGGCCGCTGGTCGATGCCGCCGGGCTTGATCCGCGCAGTGTGCAGTTTGTGCTGGTGGGTGATCCCAGCATCAACGCCTTTGTGACGGGTGGGCAGAATGTGTTCATCCATTCCGGCCTGATCACGGCGGCTGACAATGTGAACGAACTGCAGGGCGTTATCGCGCACGAACTGGGCCACATCGCAGCCGGGCACAATGTGCGGTTCGGCGAAGGCGCCGGGCCGGCCAGCAAGATTTCACTGCTTTCGCTGGTGGGTGCGGCGCTGGCGGTGGCGGCTGGTGCTGGTGAAGCCGGGATGGCCATATTGGGCCTGGGCACGGCGGCGGCGCAGGGCAAGTTCCTCGCCTTCACCCGCGATCAGGAAAGCCGCACCGATCAGGCCGGCGCGGTGTTCCTGTCGAAGGCCGGGATTTCGGGCAAGGGCAGCATCGCCTTTTTCCGCAAGCTGCAGGGGCAGGAGTTTCGCCTCGCCATCCCGCAGGACAATGAATATGCCCGCACCCACCCGCTGTCTTCAACGCGCGTTGCCAATCTGATTGCGGTTTACGAGAAGGACCCGGCCTGGAACACCCCGCCCGACAAGGCGCTGCAGGCCAAATTCGAGCGCATCAAGGGCAAGCTGATCGGCTTTGTCGAAGAGCCGCCGCGGGTGATGCAGCAATATCCGGAAGGCACCAACACCGCCGCTGCACTTTATGCTCGTGCCTATGCGTGGCACCGTTCCGGCCACCCCGATCAGGCCATGACGGAAGCGGCTCGGCTGGTGGCATTGAACCCCTACGATCCCTATTATCTCGAACTGGAAGGCCAGATCCTGCTCGAATCCGGCAAGATTGCCGACAGCCTGCCGGTGCTGCGTCGCGCGGTCGAGCGGGCGCCGTTCGAGCCGATGATCATCACGTTGTTGGGCCACGCGCTGGTGACCAGCGAAGATTCGACGTTGCAGGCCGAAGCCGAGCCCTTGCTGCGCAAGGCCGTGAGCCTTGACCGCGAGAATCCCTTCACCTGGTACCAACTGGGTGTGATCTATGATCGGCGCGGCGACAAGCCACGCGCAGCCTTGGCGGCCGCCGAACGCTTCAGCCTGGAAGGCAATGCCATGGGAGCGATGATGAACGCGCGCCTGGCACGGGCGGGCTTGCCGGCTGGCACGCCCGACTTTATCCGAGCAGATGACATCATGCTGGTGGCCGGCGACGCGCTGGAACGGCAGAAACGGAAGAAAAGATAATCTTATGGCAGGATTCTGGAGCCGGCAGTTGAGCATGGCCGCTGTTGTTGCGGTGGGTCTGGCCAGTGCAGGCGTGGGTGCCGGCGCGGCGCTCGCCGCCGGGCAGGCGAAAGAGCGGCCAGACCGCGCCGAAATCGAAGCCATCGTGCGCGATTATATCCTGAATCACCCGGAGATCATTCCGGAAGCCGTCGCCCGGCTGGAACAGGCCGAAGCGAGGAAGGCACTGGCCAGCAATCGCGCCGCGCTGGACACTCCCTTCCCGGGGGCGACCGCCGGCAACCCCAATGGCGATGTGAAGCTGGTGGTGTTCTTCGATTATGCCTGCCCCTACTGCCGGCAGGGCCATGCAGATGTGGCAAAGCTGGTGCGCGAAGACCCGAAGCTGATGGTGATCTACCGCGATTTCCCGGTGCTTTCGCCGGCCAGCACGGAAGCGGCGATGGCCAGTCTTTCGGCAGCGACGCAGGGTGGCTATCGCAAGTTCCATGACGCGATGTTCGAAAGTCCCGGCCGTGTGAGCCTGGCCCGCACCATGGGCATCGTGAAGGGCGTTGGCCTTTCCGAAGACAAGGTGACCGCCGATCTGAAGAACGCCGCACTGAAGGCCGAAGTGGACAAGAATCTGGTGCTGGGCCGCGAGCTGGGGCTGACCGGCACGCCGAGTTACATCATCGGCAACCGCATATTGTCGGGCGCGGTGGGTTTCGACCGGCTGAAGGACGCCGTGGCTGCGGCCCGCGCCGAGAAGGGCCGGTAATGACCCGCTACACCGGCTTCGACGGAGCGGAGATTGCCGTTGTCGAAATCGGCCCAGGATCAGCTGACGCCCGGCCGATCATCCTGCTGCACGGGCTGTTCTCCAGTGGCGAGATGAACTGGCGGCGCTATGGCGCGGCGGCCGAGATTGCCGGCGCCGGCTATCGGGTGATCATGCCGGATTTCCGCGCCCATGGCCTGAGCGCCGCGCCGCATAACGCCGCCGCTTATCCGCCCGACGTGCTGGCCATGGACATCGAGGCTTTGATTGCCCAGCTTGGCCTGACCGACTTCGACATCGCCGGCTATTCGATGGGCGCGCGCACGCTAGTGCGGCTGCTAGCGCGCGGGCTGAAACCGGGCAAGGCGATCATTTCCGGCATGGGGCTGGAAGGGCTGATCGGCGGCACCCAGAGGGCGGATTTCTTCAAGAAGGTGGTGCGCCAACCCGATGGCTGGCCCAGCGGCAGCCCGGAAGCCTTTGCCGCGGCCTTCATGAAGCAGAACAAGGTGGACACCAAAGCCGTTGGCCTGCTGCTCGACACGTTTGTTTCGACGCCGATCGAAGTGCTGCGCGGCATCGAAACCCGCTGCCTGGTGCTGTGCGGGGTGGATGACAGAGACAATGGCTCCGCCCCCGCGCTGGCCATGGAACTGCCCAACGCTGCGCTTGTTGAAATTGCCGGCAACCACATGAGCGCCGTCACCAAGCCTGATTTCGGCACCGCCATCGCCGCCTGGCTCGGCCATCCGCTCTAAACAGCCAAAGGGAAGGGCGGGCGACTAGCGCTTCGGTGCGTCTTTCGCGGGTCGCGGCAAGGGCGTGAAGTCTCGCTCCACGCACAGGCCGGCACCCACGCTGGCCTTGCCGGCGCTGCTGATCACCTGCATCACGCGGCCATTGCCGCGGTTGTAGGTGATGCGCTGTTCCACCGGCACGCCAGATTTCATGAAACTGCGCACCATCAGTATTTCGACATTGCCGGCCACCTTCACGCTGCCGGCGTCGCAACCGGGGCGCGGACACCAACGCATCTGGTTCAGATCGACTGACAGTTCGAGCTGGAATTTCTGGCGGCCATTGTTCTGCGGCCCGCCGCAACTGAGATCAAACGTGGCATCAATCGCGACCGGGGCAACCATCACTGAACCTCAATAGCAACGCAGCAGCTTCACACCCTGCCCGGACACCAGGGTGAACCGTCGCGGCGGCGCATCACCAATGTGGATGGCAAGGTGCAGCGTCGTGCCGGCAACATGGCCAACGAAACGGGCGGGCGTACCGCGGGCATCTTCAGCCTGGGGCCCCGGTTGATGATCGGTGAAATGACCAGGGACGCTGAAATGCCCCTTGGCATCGGGCCGCGCGGCACCCGTGAATTCGCCACTGGCGCAATCCTGCTCGATGCGGCCGCCGCTTTCGGAAAGCTGCACGATGGTGCTATCCCCGCCCCATTGGCCAATGAGCGGTGCCGCCGCTGCGCCCGTGCTTCCGATCAGGGCTGCCATCATCATCACTATCCGCATCATGTTGCCTTTCGGCCCCGGTTGGCATCATCACCTGAACCGGGGCGTCAGGACAAGCTGTTACGGCAGTGGATCAGGCTGCAACCTGTTCCAAGCCCTGCTTGCGGCGCAGCATGGCACCCACCAGACCAAAGCCGAACAGCATCATGATCCAGCTTTGCGGTTCCGGAATACCAGCCAGTTCGCCATAGCTGAGCGCCGCGATATAGGTGCCCCAGCGCGAGAAACCGGTGCCACTGGGGTAGCCGTTGGCCGGCGTGTTGGCTTCGCGGGCGAACTCGCCAATCACCCAGAACAGATTGTTGTCCAGGGGATCAAGCGTGGTGGAGCTGTAGTCACCCCAACGCTGACGGCCAGCGGGCGAACCCGAAGCCTCGGTGTTGCCATTGAGATAGCCGCCGGTCAGGCTCTGCTTGAGCAGCAGGGCGTTCCCCTTGGCCACCAGTTTGCCGTTGGACTTGGTTTCAAATGCCTGGGCAAAGATGCTGATACGGCCATCGGTACCAGTGGCAATCCCGCCGGAGCGGTTGTAGCTGATCACCACCTTGCCCTGATCGTTCACCGCCAACGAGCCCTGGTAATAATCATATGTGTTGTCGCCAATTTCACCCTGATCGAGGACGGCGTTGGTGGCGGAATCGATCACGTAGTAACGCACCTGCGTGTGGTCGTTGCCGGCCTTCATCACCGTCTGCACGGCATAGATGCGGCCGTTCACCTCGAACACGCTGGAGCTGATGCGATCATCGAGCGTATCGATGTTGCGCAGGCCCGCCGCCGCTGAACCGGTGCCGGCCTGTCCGGGTTGGCGCCCGGCGCAGTTGGTGCCGCCGCACAGGCCGGTATAGCTGCCGTTGGCCAGCGTCTGCACGGCCGTCATCGATGCGCCGGCCGTGCCGGTGTTGAGGATGTCGTAACGCTGTACGGCATAATCCGTGGCCGAGGTCGTGAAGATGTTGCCAGTCGTGCTGGCCTCGCTGCTGTTGACGCCTTGGATGGCGAAGCCAGCGAAACTGTTCGTCTGGCCCGGCGTGTTGAAGAAATTCTCGAACTGCTTGAGCCCGGTGGCCGACGGCCCGCCGGCATCAAACAGGCTGGACAGCGGGATCACGTTCAGCGTTGTGCCCCGAAAGGACTGCACACCCTGCGCGGTGGAACCAGCGAAATTGTTGGTGCCGATATACAGCGCGTTGGCATCCATCGCCATGGTCGGATAATCGGCGATCGGACGGAACAGATTGAACGGATTGTAACCGGTGAAGGTCGTGCTCTTCCATCCGCCCAATGCATCATCTGTGTCCGAAACCGCGATCTGGATATTGGGAATGCCGCCGTTGACGGTGCCTCCAAATCCCAATGCCACCCAGCGGTTCGTGCTTGCATTGAACATCACACGGGGGTCGCCGTTGGTGGCCGTGCCGCCTGCCGCTGTCCAGAAATCATTGTCGCTCTTCACCACCAGCGCAGCGCCGGTGGCCTTGCTGTAGACGCCGAAACCGCCGTTGATAAGTTGCACATATTGCGTGGTGCCTACCGCGCCCATGGTATCGGGCGGGATGAAACCACGACCGAAGGACGCGGCCTGAAACTGGCTGATGCCTTCAAAGCCGATGGCAAGACCGCCTGGCCCATTGAGCACAGGCGCCGACGCCAGATCGGGACCTGGCATCAACGGATCTTCGCGGATGGTTGGATTCGGGTTCTTGAACTCGAACCAGCTTTTTACCTGACCTTGGGCCGAACCGGCCACCATGAGCGCCACGACCGACAGCGACGCCAACATCACCTTGCGCATGATCACTAACCCCCGTTAGCCCAGCACCCGTTAGCCGTGATGGCTACCCCAGCGAATGCCAGTCCTGCAGCAAGTGCGCGCCTGATTACGATCGGAGTCAAACAAAGATGAAAATATTAACTGAGAATTAATCTTCTAGTCAGGTGCACGGCCGACCCAGTGCAGAGCCGCGCCGTGTCGGGCGAGCCAACGCCGCGCCTCGCCGGCGCGCGGATCGAGCTGGCGGTTGAGGGCGTGGAAGGCCGGGCTGTGATCCTGGTGAACAAGATGCGCAGCCTCGTGTGCCACAATGGCAAAACGTACCCATTCAGGCGCAAAAACCAGCCGCCAGCTATAGGCGATGCGAGCGCCGTCGCCACCGCGCGCGCCGGCGCAGCTGCCCCAACGGCTGCTGGTATCACCCACCGAAACTCGCGCCAGCGGCCGGCCCAGCTGATCGGCAAGGCGGCGCGTCGCCGGTTCAAGATCGGCCAGCGCCCGCGCCTTCAGCCAGCGTTCGATGCGGCCAGACAACAGCGACAGCGGCCCGCCGACTCGCAAGGCATCGCCAGCCAGTACCGGGGTGCGGGGGTGATCGGCCTGCCATTCGATGCGCACCGGCGCGCCATCGACGGGGATGACCGCACCGGGTGCAAATGGGATCGGTGCCGGCCATCTTGCCACTTGCGCTTCGATCCAGGCGTGGTGGGCCTTGAGCAGGGCAGCGCCCACTTCCTCACCGCCGCGAGGCGGCAGGCTGATTTCGATGCGGCCCTTGATGGCGCTGGCGCGCAACCGTACCCCGCGCGCCATGGGCCTACGGGTGGCAACCACCGGCACAGGGCGACCGGCGATGATCAGTTCTTCGGGCAATTGGGGGCGTCGCCAGCGCAACATGAACGCGTCTTACAGCGGCTTGTCGATAATGAAGTCTTCGAGATCGCCGATGTCATCCTCGCTGATCACCCTACCAGCGACGGATTGGCCGGAGCGATGAATGGACTCACGGTCACCGGTGATCAGGTGATGCCATGGTGCCAACCCCTGGCCGCGATGGACGCGCAGGTATGAGCAGGTTTCTGGCAACCAGTCGAGATCATCGAGCTTGCCAGGGGTCAACCGTACGCATTCGGGCACCAACGCCTTGCGGTTGCGATAATCGCTGCACTGCGCGGTGCGCGTGTCGAGCAATCGGCAACAGACGTTGGTGGGGAACACCTCGCCGGTGTCTTCATCCTCCAGCTTGTGCACGCAGCATTTGCCGCAGCCATCGCACAGGCTTTCCCATTGCGCGCGCGTCATGTGGTGGAACGGCGTGGTTTCCCAGAACGGCTTATCGGACATGGGTTGTCAACAATTCGGCGACGGCCGCAGCCGTAAGGCCCTGGTGCGGCAGGAAGGCCACCGGTTTACCATCCGGATCAAAGAGGTAGACCATGGCGCTGTGATCCATCAGGTAGTTTTCAGGATCGCCGGTATCCATGCGCTTGGCATACACCCCAAAGCGGCGCGACACTGCGGTGATCTGTTCTGGCGTGCCGGTCAGGCCGACAAGGCGCGGGTGGAAGGACGCCACGAACGGCTTCAACACGGCCGGCGTGTCGCGCTCTGGATCGATGGTGATGAAGATTGGCGCCACCGTCGCCGCGCGGCCTGCGTCCTGCGCTTCGAACGCCGCCAGCCCGCGCCCGATCAGCGCCAGATCGGTGGGACAGACATCGGGACAAAAACCATAGCCGAAGTACATCAGCCGCCAGCGCCCGGCAAAATCCGTGTCGCGCACCGTTTGCCCATGCTGATTGGTGAGCGTGAATGGCCCGCCCAAGCTGGCGCCGGCCAGATTGCCTGGCGGCGCTTGCGGCGTTCCCGTGGGGTTGGCAAAGCGCATCCAGCCCAAACCCGCCGCCAGCAGCAACGCCACGCAGAGCACCAGCCAGAGCCGCAGATTCTTGGACCTGTTCATGGACGATTGATGGGGCTATGCGCTATCATTGCCTGAAAGGGCATAGGCAAAAGGTGTCAGCTTGTCGATGATGTGCCAAGGACTTCTGAAGCGACTTCTGGTTCTGGTGATGCTGGCAACCGCCATGGTGGGGGCCAGCCCGGCCGCAGCCCAGTTTTCCGACAGCTACAACTTCATCAAGGCGGTGAAAGACCGCGACGTGAACAAGGCCATCGAACTGGCCGACCAACCCGGCACCACCGTGGTGAACACCCGCGATGCCGATACCGGGGAAGCCGGCATTCACATTGTCACCCGCCGCGGTGATCTTGGCTGGCTGGGCCTGCTCTACCAGAAGGGCGCCAACCTCAATCTGAAGGACCGTGAAGGCAACACTCCGCTGATCCTCGCCGCCATCAGCCGCTGGAGCGAAGGCGCCGCGACCCTGATCCGGCTGAAGGCGCAGGTGAACGCCCAGAATCGGTTGGGCGAGACAGCCATCCTGAAGGCGGTGCAGGCCCGTGATCTTGCCCTGACCAAGGCGCTGATCGATGCCGGCGCCAGCCCCGATATTGCCGATAACAGCGGCATCAGCGCGCGCGCCGTAGCCACCAGCGATCCGCGTGCCGTCAGCATCGCCAAGTTGCTGAAAGACGTTCCAGTAAAGGCAACCGGCCGCGTGCAGGGACCGTCGCTCTGAGCATAGTCGGCCCGGCGGCACGTGGAACGACACGCCGCATGGGCGAACGGGCCTTCGGCGGCTAGGTCATGCCGATGGAACGGCCCTCCATCGCGGCTTCCGCCTTTGATCGCCCCGGGGTGCGCGTGCGCACGCTGGCCGGAATCCGCTGGATCGCGATCGTTGGCCAGTTCACCACGCTGCTCGTGGTCGGGCTGTGGTTCGGTTATCCGCTGCCCTGGGGGTCGTTGCTGGCCGCTGTCGGTGCCTCTGTCATCCTCAACTTCGGACTTTCGACCCTGTATGAGCGCACGGAGCGGATGACCGGGCGCGAGCTGGCGCTGCATCTGTCATTCGATCTGATCCAGGCCGGGGTGCTGTTGTTCCTCACCGGCGGGCTGGCCAATCCGTTTTCACTGCTGCTGATCGTACCGGTCACCATTGCCGCCACCTTGCTCACCGCGCGGGAAATGGCGCCGCTGCTGGCATTGACGCTGGGCGTGCTGGTGGTGATCTGGCTGTGGGCCCAACCATTGCCGTGGAGCGGCCCACCACCCGAATTCCCGCTGATCTACCGGATCGGTGACGTGATCGCCTATGGCCTCGCCATCGGCTTTCTGGCGGCCTATCTTTGGATGGTCTCGGCTGAAGCCCGTGCGCGCGCTCGGGCACTGGTGGCAACCGAAGCAGCGCTCACCCGCGAAGCCCGCATGAACGCGCTGGGCAGCCTGGCCGCTGCGGCAGCGCATGAGCTGGGCGGGCCGCTGGGATCCATCAGCCTGATAGCCCACAGCTTGGAAGAGGAATTGGGCGACGATCCCGATTTCGGTGAGGATATCCGTTTGCTTGCCGCCGAAGCCGCGCGCAGCCGGCGCATCATGAAGGAGCTTTCCACCCGCGCCGAGGCGGAAGACCCGTTCGCCATCCTGACGCTGGACCTGCTGCTGCACGAAGTGGCGCAAAGCGTGAAACCGGCGCGGGTCCCGGTGAAGGTGGTCGTTTCCGGCCCGCAGCCGCTGGTGCAGCGTTCGCCCGAACTGCTGCATGCCTTGAACAATCTGGTGTCCAACGCTGTGCGCCATGCCGGCACCGAGGTGCGGATGGAAACCATCATCACCCCGTCTGAAATCCGCGTCGCGGTGGTGGACGATGGCTTTGGATTTCCGCCCGATCTGCTGCCCCGGCTGGGTGAGCCGATCCTGGGACCATCGCGATCAAAATCCGATTCCACCGGCCTGGGCGTGTTCATCGCCACCACGCTGATCGAGCGCACCGGCGGCCGGTTGGCGTTTTCCAACCGGCCCGAAGGCGGCGCCCGGGTGGAGGTGCGCTGGCCAAGAGAAGAGTTTGAGTTTAATGACCCCGAGGGGGTTGAACAGGAGCGATGACGATGGCCAGTGTACCGGAAACCGAGGGTCGCCCGCTGTTGCTGGTGGATGATGATGCCCCCTTCCGGCAGCGGCTTTCCGTGCTGCTGGCGCGCAAGGGCTTTGCCGTCACGTCGGTTGGCAGCCTGCAGGAAGCCCGCGTGGAAGCCGCCCGGCTGAAGCCCGCCCATGCCGTGGTCGACATGCGGCTGGAAGACGGCAACGGCCTTGATCTCGTGGCCGAACTTCGCGCGATGAGCCCGGATGTGCGCGTTGTCATGCTGACCGGCTATGGCAATCTCGCGACCGCCGTTGCGGCCGTGAAGGCCGGCGCCATCGACTATCTGGCCAAGCCGGCCGACCCGGAAGACATTGTGCGCGCCCTCTCCGCCGACGGCGGCGCCCGCCCGGAAGCGCCGCCTGAACCGATGTCGGCCGATCGCGTGCGCTGGGAGCATATCCAGCGTGTGTATGAACTGTGCGATCGCAACGTGTCGGAAACCGCGCGGCGGCTGAAGATGCACCGGCGCACCTTGCAACGGATCCTGGCGAAACGAAGCCCGAAGTAAGTCGCAGCGGGGCGGGTGGATAGACTTGCTGTCCACCGACTCCCGCAAAGCCGGTTCGACGGCCAGCACACCACACCCCTTTCCAAATCTGCGCCATGCTGCTTCCATGCCGCCATGCTGAACCGTCGCACCACGCTTGGCCTGCTGGCCGCCCTGCCCGCCACCCCTGCGCTTGGCCTCGGGGCCACAGCCTCGGTCCGGTTGACTGATCTGCTGACCCGTGCCGCCGATGCCGATGCCGCGCTTTCGCCCACTGGCCCGCCGGGACGCCGCCGCCCGGCAGGGGAGCCGGTGTTCATCGACCCCCTATCGAACGCGTGGGCGACGGCCACGCTGGCCAACAAGCGGCAGGCTGCAACCGAGCTGGCAGGCATTGACCGCGCCGGGCTGACCCCAGCCGAGCGCATCGCCTACGACGTGTTTGCCCGCAGCGTGCAGCAGGCGATACAGCTGCATGAAAGCGGCCTGTTCGCCATTCAGCGCCGGCTGGCGCTGAACCCCAGTTTCGGGCTGCACGTGGAGCTGCCAGATTTTGTCGCCGGCCCCGGCGCACTGTTCGAGACAGAAGCGGATTATGCCGCCGGGCTGGAGCGACTGCGGTTGTTCGCCGGGCACATGGACGGTGCCATCGTGCGCCTGAAGGAAGGCTTGGCCAGCGGCCATGTCCAGCCACGGGTGCTGGTGGAAAATGTGCTGAAGCAGGTCGATGCGATGCTGGCGCTGCCAGCCGAACAAACGCCGTTCATGGCCGCCATCGGGCGCTTGCCGCCAGCGCTGGCCAGCAGCACGTCGCGCTGGCAGGCGGACTATCGGGGCATGGTCAAGGGATCAGTGTTGCCGGCTTATGCGCGCTGGCGAGATTTTCTCACCAGCACCTATCTGCCCGCAACGCCTGTGGGCCCGGGCCGATCGGCAACGAAGGATGGTGACCGGCTCTATGCCTTCGAGCTGGAGCGCCACACCACCATCCCGATGGCGGCGCAGGCCATCCATGATCTGGGCCTTGCCGAAGTGGCGCGCATCCGAAGCGAATTCGAAGCTGTGCGAAAGCAGCTGGGCTGGACGGGCGACCTGAAGTCGTTGTTCCAACATGTCCGCACCGATCCGAAATTCTACTGCAAGAGCCAAGACGAGCTCATCGCCCGCTTTGCCGAGATCGAATCCCGCATCTGGCTGGCCATGCCGCGGCTGTTCCACCGCCGGCCATCAGCCCCGTTCAAGGTCGCGCCGCTGCCCGCATTGGGCGGCCAACGCGGCACTGGCTACTACCGCGCCGGGCCGCCCGATGGCGTGTCACCGGGCATCCTGTTCTTCAACATGGCGATGCTGGATACGCGGCCGATCCCAACGCTGGAAACGTTGACTCTGCACGAGGGCATCCCCGGCCATCATTATCAGGTGACATTGGTCAACGAAGACAAGCGGCTGCCCGAAGCCCTCAAGCGCGGGGGCAGCACCGCCTATAGCGAAGGCTGGGGCCTTTATGCCGAATCCCTGGGCCGTGAACTGGGCATGTTCACCGATCCCTGGTCATGGTTCGGGCATCTCGACATGGAGATGCTGCGCGCCGTTCGGCTGGTGGTTGATACCGGCCTGCACGCACTGGGCTGGAGCCGGGATCGCGCCATTGCCACGATGCTGGACAACACCTCGATGGCGCCGCGCGATGTGGCAGTGGAGATTGACCGCTATATCGCCCAGCCCGGCCAGGCCTGCGCCTACAAGATCGGTGAACTGACGTTTTCCCGGTTGCGGCGCGAGGCTGCCGCCGCGCTGGGGCCGAAATTCGATGTGCGCGATTTCCATGAGGTTTGCCTCGATACCGGCGCGCTGCCGCTGGCCGTGCTGGAGACCAAGGTGCGCGACTGGATCGCTGCAGGCGGCGGGCGACCAGTTCAATCGTAACCCTGCAGAGCGCTTTCCGGATCCACAATCCCCAGCCAGCGCTGAGCAGCGCGGCGGGCGAGATTGAGGGTGATGGCCTTGCGACGAGCGGCGTTCAGCGCCCGCCACGGCGCCTCGCGCACCGCCTCGGCATCAAAACGATCGGCGATGATCAAGCCGGTTTCCGCCGGCCGGAAGGCCGGGGTGTGGAGATCGCCCATCGGCAGGCCGGCGGGCACCGCCCAGAA
Source organism: Sandarakinorhabdus sp. (assembly GCF_032115815.1). GTDB lineage: Bacteria > Pseudomonadota > Alphaproteobacteria > Sphingomonadales > Sphingomonadaceae > Sandarakinorhabdus. The sequence continues at coordinate 5,754 of NZ_JAUMBI010000110.1, read as the reverse complement.
GAAACGGTCACAATGATCGAGATAATCCGGCCATTTGCGATCACCGCGCAGATCCGCAAGGCTGATCTTGATTTCGACCAGCGTCAGGCGGCCGGCGGCATCGACACCGAGGATGTCGGCCCGACGGCCCCCGGCAAGCGGCACTTCGGTGAGCGGGCTCACCCCGGCGCGCAGCAGCCAGCGGCAGGTGCCGCGCAGCACGTCGGTTGCAGAAAGATCATGCGCCATCGCGCAAGTCTGTCGGAACATTGAGGGAACATCAAGCCCTGCAGGGCCAGCACGTCAACGATAGAAGACGTGATTGCCGATCTTCGCCACACGGGCGAGACGCCAGCCGGGATTGAGGCGGGCAGAATGGAAGCTGTGGGCGCCTTCGGCAATATCGTGCCACAGCCCAGTAGCGGCGATGCGCGCCACAGCCAGTGCGGTGGTGAAGGTGGCCGTGGAGCGCTGGACGCGGGCAGCGTTGAAATTGAACTGGCGCGGTGCCTTGATTACGCCGCACACACCCTTGCCCCAGCGGCCGGACTTTGCGCGATTGACCACGGCCTGCGCCACGGCCAACTGGCCTTCCAGGGTTTCTCCGCGGCTTTCAAACCACACGGCGGTGGCTAGGCAATCGAGTTCGGCATCCGTGGCACCAGCTGCAGGAGTGGCGGCAACCATCTGCACCAAGGCCGGCAGACCGGCAGGCGCCGACGTGGCGGTTTCGGCCATCACGCGATCATCATCGCCGGGCAGCACCGGCAGGCTGGTTTCAGCCAGTGCCGGGCCAGCCACAGTGAACAGCAACACGGCAGCGATGCGCGCCGCCGCCTTGCTGATGCCTTGAAGAGCCGGTGAAACCATAACCAGCGTTGAAGCGTAGGTGAGGAAGGACAATCAACCGCCGTCGAGCATTTCGGCGACGAACTGCCCTGCCTGCGGGATATCCAGTTCGATAACCCACAGATCGGGGTCACGGCGCCGAGCGCGTTCTATCCAGGCCGGCACGTCCGGCCCGCGGGCCAGTTCGGCAAATTCATAACGGCCTCCGGCGCCGAGAACCGCGGCGCGCAGCGATTCCTCACCAGCTTCACGGGTCACAACAGCAATGGCGCCGGCTTCATCATCCCCTCGCGCCAACACCGTGGCGAAACCGCCAGCCGTGTTCACCCGACGGATCAGCGCATCCACCCGCACCCGGCTGGCCAGCCGGGGCAGAGAACCATCATCATGCATGTTCAGGCAGCGACGGCCGTTTGGCCAGCCAGCGCGGACATTATGGCAGCAGCCGTGTCAGCCGAGCGCAATGCCGGCACCGTTTCGGGATCACGCAGCGCCCGGCTGATGCGGGCCAGGGCCTTCAGATGATCTGCACCAGCACCTTCGGGCGAAAGCAACAGCACCAGCAGATCGACCGGCTGGCCATCCACGGCACCCCAATCGATCGGCTGCGGCAGCCTTGCCACCAGCGCCACACAATCGGACAGTCCGGCCAGCCGTGCATGTGGAATGGCCACGCCGCCGCCGAATCCGGTGGGGCCCAGTGCCTCGCGGGTGCGCAAGCGTTCATGGACGAGCAGGGCAGACTGGCCCACCAGATCAGCAGCATGGCGGGCCAGCGTCAGCAACGCGGCATCCTTGGACAGCGCCGGCAGTTCGGGGATCACTCCGCCCGGCACCACCAGCCCGGCGAAGCCGGGGGTTTGAGATGCAGCATTCATTCTTGTTCTATCCTGCCAATGCGACTTCGCGCGGGGGGGCGGCAGCTTCGGCACGGGGTTCAACCCAGCCGATGGTGCCGTCTTCCCGGCGGTAGACCATGTTGTGCGTACCCGTGGCGCTGTTGACGAACAACAAGGCCGTCGTGTTGCGCAAGTCAAGCATCATGACGGCATCGCTGACGCTGGTCGTGGGGATATCGACGCGGGTTTCGGCAATGATCAGCGGCGCATCGCCTGCCGGTTCGGCATCCTCGGGTGCGGCGGCAAACACCTTATATTCGGCGTTGTCGAGCGGCGGCAGTTCGGCCAGCGGGGGCGTGGCGCGACCGGCGGCCGGAGAATGGCGATCCTTCAGCCGGCGCATGTAACGGCGCAGTTGCTTGTCGATGCGTTCGGCGGCGGCATCGAAGGCAACATGCGCATCTCCGGCGCGCGCCGATCCTTTCAGGATCAGGTCGGCCATCACGTGCATCACGATATCACACGCGAAATGGCCATAGGGTGCCGGCCCCAGCGTGACATGGGCAGAGAGCGCGCGGGGGAAATATTTCGCCACCATCGCATCCAGTCGTTCGCGCACATGATCGCCAAAGGCAGCCCCGGTATCAACCTGGTGCCCTGAAATCCGGATATCCATGTTTCTTGTCTCCTCACTCGGCCGTGCACACGTTTCTTCGTGTCACGACAGCCAAAGCGGGTCTTTCAGGCCGGCCACGAAACTGGCATGCCGGGCCAGCTCCTCCTCGCTGGCATTGTGGGCCCGTGCGGCCAGACTCACCCGCTCGTAGGGAGTGTCGTCTCCAGCCGCGTCGGTTGCAAGGTCGAATCCGATCTGCCGGCCTCCGGTCAACTCGATATAGACACGGGCGAGCAGCTCGGCATCGAGCAACGCGCCGTGCTTGGTGCGGGCTGAAAGATCAATGCCATAGCGGGTGCACAGCGCATCCAGCGTGTGCTTGGCGCCGGGGTTGGCCTTGCGGCTGATTTCCAGCGTGTCGATGGCGCGGGTCATCGGCACGATCGGCATGCCGGCGCGCTTCAGTTCCCAGTTGAGGAACTCCATGTCGAAGGCGGCATTGTGGGCGACCAGCGGCGCATAACCGATGAAAGCGAGGAAATCATCCACAACCTGTTCGAAGATCGGCTGTCCGGTAAGGAAGTCCGACGACAGGCCATGTACCCGTTCCGCATCCTTGGGCATCGGCCGCTGCGGATCGACATAAGTGTGGAACGTGCGACCCGTCACGGTGCGGTTGATCATCTCCACCGCACCGATCTCGACGATGCGATGGCCATCCCCTGGCATGATGCCGGTGGTTTCCGTGTCCCAGACAATTTCGCGCATGGGCCCCATGTAGCGATTGGACGGCCCGGGGCAAGCCTTACAGGCTGTCGACCAGGCGTTTCACGGCGGCCCAGGTTTCGCGGCGGCCGCGCCCGGTCTCGATGACCACATCGGCCAGCGCACGTTTCTCGCGATCGGGCATCTGGCCTTTCAGGATGCCGGCGAATTTCTGCGGGGTCATGCCCGGCCGGGCCAGCACACGGGCGCGCTGGACGCGGAAGGGGGCGGAGACCACCACTGTCATGTGGCAGCGCCGCCAGCCGCCCTTTTCAAACAACAGCGGCACATCGAGAACGATCGCCGGTTTCAGCCGGTGCGCGCCGAGAAATTCGCTCTGCGCCTCGGCCACCAGCGGATGCAATATCTGTTCCAGCGCGCGAAGTTTCGTGTGATCGCCGAATACGGCGGCACCCAGTTTCTCGCGGTGCAGGCCGCCTTCATGGGTGGTGCCGGGAAACAGATTCTCGATGGCCGACAATGCCCGCCCGCCCGGGCCCTGTACGCGCCGCACTTCGGCATCGGCATCGAACACCGGCACGCCCAGTTTGCGAAACATGGCGGCCACGGTGGATTTGCCCATGCCAATGGAGCCGGTGAGCCCGATAATGATCGTTCGGCTCATTTGGTCAGCATTGCCCGCAGTTCGCCATCATAGCGGCGCGGCGGCGCGGCCCCAAAGAACAGCCTGAACGCCTCTGCCGCTTGGCCGATCAACATGTCGAGCCCATCGATGGTGATCAGGCCGCGCGCATGGGCGGCGGCCAGCAGCGGAGTTTCCAGCGGCACATAAACCGCATCGAACACCACGGCATCGGCCGGCAAGGCCGAGAGATTGATATTGAGCGCCGGTTGGCCGGCCGTCCCGAGCGTGGTGGCGTTGAACACCAGACCGGTATCGGCGGGCGGCAGATCGCCCATCGCCATCACGCCGCCCGGCAACCCCGATGCGGCCAGCAAGGCGCCGGCGGCGTTGTAGTTGCGAGCCATCACCCACAAGGCCGAAGCGCCGCTGTCGCGCGCCGCGGCGGCTGCGGCGCGCGCTGCACCACCACTGCCAATCACCAACACCGGGCGCCCGGCCATGATCGCGCCGGCCGGCCCGATGATGCCAGCGGCGTCGGTGTTGTGGCCAATCAGGCGATGATCATTGCCCACCACGATCGTGTTGACCGCGCCCACCGCCACCGCTTCCGGCGCCAGGCCATCGAGGTGCGCCATCACCGCCAGCTTGTGCGGTACCGTCACATTCACGCCGCGCATTCCCATGACAGGCAGCGCCCGCACGAACGTCCCCAGCTGTTCAGGGCGCACCGGGAAACGGCTGTAATCACCATCCAGTCCCAGCTTGCCGAGCCAGAACCGGTGAATCAGCGGCGATTTCGAATGACTGATGGGCCAGCCAATCACGCCGGCAACGGCAGGTTCCCTCATGCGGCCAGCACTCCCCTGACCCGCAGATAGTCCAGAACGGCAAGCAGCGGGAGACCACGAATGACGAACTGATCACCATCAATGCGGGTGAACAACTGCGCACCGAGCGCTTCGATGCGGTAACAGCCGACGCAGCCGAGCACGGCATCGCCTTCTGCATCAAGATAGGCGCTGATGAAGTCACTACTCAGCGGCCGCATCGTGAGCCGGGCGGCACCCGCCCTGCGCCACACCGGTTTGCCCGCTTCGCAGATCACCGCGGCGGAAATCAGACGGTGGGTGGTGCCGGCCAGTTGTTTGAGCTGCGCCTCGGCGCGTAGACGGGTTTCCGGCTTGGCAATCATGGCGCCATCGGCAGTGACCACCACGCTGTCCGCCCCCAGCACCAGCGCGCCGGGATGCTGGCGGCTGATCTTCAACGCCTTCACTTCGGCGAGAGCATCGGCAATGCGTTCAGGGCTGGCCTGTTCCGCCACCAGCCCGGCCGTGATTGCTTCTTCATCAACATGGGCCGGCAAGGCTTCATGCGCCACGCCGGCTGCGTGCAGCATTGCCCGGCGCGCGGCCGACTGGCTGGCCAGCACCAGCTTCATGCCTCTTTCTCCTGCCGGGCCTGGTGCAGATTGATGATGGCCGCTGCTGTCTCTTCGATGCTGCGGCGGGTGACGTCGATCACCGGGATATCATGATCGGCAAACAGCCGACGGGCAAAGGCGACCTCGGCCTCGATCCGTTCGACATCGACATAGTCCGTATCCGGCGTTTGGCCCAAGGTCAGCAGCCGGTTGCGGCGGATCGATTGCAGCCGATCCGGCGCAGTGGTCAGGCCAACCAGTAGCGGTCCTTGCACCGTCCACACGTGTGGCGCCGGCGGTGATTGCGGCACCAGCGGGATATTGGCCGTCTTGTAGCCACGGTTGGCCAGGTAGATTGACGTGGGCGTTTTCGAAGTGCGGGACACCCCGAGCAAGAGGATATCGGCTTCCTCCAGCTCTTCGAGGCCAGTCTGGGCGCCATCATCGTGCACCATCGTGTAATTGATGGCATCGACCCGGCGGAAATACGCCTGATCCATCACATGTTGACGCCCCGGCCGGCGCGTAGCGGCCTGGCCGAGCAGTTCCGACAGTGCCGAGATGGTGGGGTCGAGCGGCGACACCATCGGCAGGCCCAGCGTGGCACAACGGCTTTCCAGCCGATCACGGACCACGCCATCAACCAGCGTGTAGATGACCAGCCCCGGCTTTTTCGCCACTTCCTCGATGATACGAT
>NZ_JAUMBI010000109.1:0-3154 GCF_032115815.1 Sandarakinorhabdus sp. | reverse complement strand
TGGTTGGTGTTTGCCCTTTCCTATTTTGCCGGGCCGCTGGGCGATTATGCCATTTTCCGCCGTCTGTGGCAGATTCCGGTGGCTGGGTTCTTCGCGTTGCTGCGCAAGCTGATCGGCAACGAACTGATCACCGGCTATGTTGGCGATCTCTATTTCTACACCTGGGCGCGGCAGCGTACCGGCATGACCTCGGCGCCGTTTGGTGCCGTGAAGGATGTTGCGATCCTTTCGGCGATGGCCGCCAATATCGTGACGCTCATTCTGATGGTGCTGGCCTATCCGCTGCTCGGCCAGTTGAAGCTGGGCATTGATTCGACTGCCTTTTTCGGTTCCGTGGCGCTGATGCTGGTGATTTCCAGCGGCGTGCTGTTCTTCCGCAAGAAGCTGTTCAGCCTGCCGGCACGCGATCTTTGGTATGTCACCTTCGTGCAGACGGTGCGGGTGATCGCCACCCTGGTGCTCACCGGCTGGTGCTGGCATCTGGCGTTGCCGGCGGAATCGGTGGAATTGTGGGTGCTGCTTTCGGCCATGCGCATGCTGCTGTCGCGGCTGCCGTTCCTGCCCAACAAGGATGTGGTGTTCGCCGCTCTGGCGGTGTTCATGATCGGCCAGGATGCCGAAGTGGGTGCGCTGATGGCGATGATGGCCAGCCTGCTGCTGGCGACGCACCTGGGCCTGGGCCTGTTGTTGGTGAGCGGCGAAGCGGCTGGATGGCGCAAGAAATGAAGATGATCTGGCTGGCGGCGCTGATGGCGCTGATGCCTGCGGCGGCTGCCGCGCAGGTGGAATCCAATCCCAATCTGGGCAAGGCCGAAGGGCAGTGCCGTCCGAACGAGGCCGGGCCGGCGGTGATCGTGACGATCACGGGCCTGAAGGATCGGCGCGGCACCCTGCGCGCCGAGCTGTATCCGGACAACGACAATGATTTCCTGCAGGACGACAATATCCTGATCAACCAGGGCAAGACCTTCCGCCGGGTGGAAATGCCGGTGCCGCAGGCCGGCGCCGTGCAATTGTGCGTGCGCACGCCCGGCCCCGGCGCCTACACGATGTCGCTGCTGCATGATCGCGATTCCAATCGGAAATTCGGCCTGTCCACCGACGGGGTCGGCTTTCCGGGCAATCCCCGCCTGGGCCTTTCCAAGCCCAAGGCCGCGGCCACCCGCTTCCAGACCGGGCCGGGCCTGACGCAGATTTCCATCCGCCTCAACTACCGCAAGGGCCTGTTCAGCTTCGGCCCGTTACGCGACGGGAACTGATCGGGGCTTGACCGCAGGCGCAGCCCGGCAGATTGACCGGATTGCGCCCGCCCGAATGCTCTGGAGCGGGTGCGGGAGTATCGCTTCGCCCATGAATCTCGTCGACATCTCGGCGCTCTATTCCCCGCAGGGCGGCGGCATCCGCACCTATACCCACCGCAAGCTGGAAGTGGCGGAAAAGCATGGCGTGCGGCTGACCGTGGTGGTGCCCGGCGCCGACGACAGCGTGCGCGAAGTGGGCAAAGCGCGGCTGGTCAACATCAAGAGCCCGCGCTTCCCGCTCGACCGCAACTATTTCTATTTCGCCAGTGATCGCATCATTCACGATGCGCTGAACGAATTTCAGCCGGATTTCATCGAGTGCTCCTCGCCATGGGGCAGTGCGGCGGCCGTGGCCGATTGGCCGGGCGCCGCGCCGCGCAGCCTGTTCATGCATGCCGAACCGCTGTCGGCCTGGGTCTATCGCTATCTCGATGGCTTCCTGCCGCGCCAGACGATCGATCGCAGTTTCGATTGGTTCTGGCGCTACCTGCGCCGGCTGGACGCACGCTATGATCAAGTGATTTCGGCAGCGCCCAGCCTGTCGAAACGGCTGCGTGATGGCGGGCTGACCCACGTGGTCGATAACGCGCTGGGCGTGGATCCGGGCGTGTTCTCTCCGGCCAACCGCGATGAAGAGCTGCGCGCCCGCCTGCTGGCCCAGTGCAGCCTGCCGCCTGATGCCACGCTGCTGATCGGCGTGGGCCGCCACAGCCATGAAAAACAATGGCCGATGGTGATCGCTGGAGTCACGGCGGCCAGTTACGGCCGGCCGCTGGGCCTGATCATCCTGGGCGACGGCCACGCCCGCGCTGCCGTAGCGCGCGCGGTGGGCGAAAACCCGCACATCCAGCTGATCGCCCCGGTGCGGGATCGCCCGGAATTCGCCCGCATCCTCGCCAGTGCCGACATGATGGTGCACGGCGCACCGGCCGAAACCTTCGGCATCGCCTGCGCCGAAGCCCGCGCCAGCGGCCTGCCGCTGATCGTGCCCGATGAAGGCGCGGCCTATGACCAATTGGAGCCGGGCATCGGCATGGCGTTCAAATCACTCGATGCCGCCAGTCTGGCCAGCACCATTGCGGACGCCATTCCGCAATTGCCGGCGATGCGCGCCAATGCGATGGCCGCCGCGCCGTTCGCGCGCACCATCGATGCGCATTTCGAAGCGCTGTTCCGCGGCTTTGCCGAGGTGCTGGAAAACCGACGCGCGGCTTAACGGGTGAGCGCGTAATAGATCACGTAGAACCACGACAGCAGCCCGTGGATGATCGCCCACAGCAGCGACTTGTGCAGGCTCCAGCTGATGGTCACGGCAATGGCCGAACCCAGGCTGATCCCGGTGCGAACCACTTCCCCGCTGCGCAGTCGCTGTTCGGCCATGTCCTGTCTCCCTGTTTCGCCGCCATAGTGCGTTATCTAGGCAATACACGCAAGGCTCAGGCCGCAAACAGGCTCCGCGCCCGGTTCAGCCGCGCCGCGCCTTCGTCCAGGATGGCATCCGATTTGGCGAAGCACAGCCGGATGAACGGCGTCTGCTGGCCATCGGGCATGAAGGCCGATAGCGGGATGGCGGCAATGCCGGGGTCGATCACTGCGGCCTCGCAGAAATCACGGTCGCCCATCTTGATGCCCGAAGCCGCCAGATCGGCCATCACGAAGTAGCTGCCCTGCGTTGGCAGCAATTTCCAGCCGTGGCGGGCAAGATCCGTCACAAGCCGGTCCCGCGCCGTCACGAACCGGACCCGGGCGGCAGCAAACCAGGCATCCGGCAGCGCCAGCCCGGCCGCAACCGCGGTCTGTAACGGCGGCGCGGTGGTGAAGGTGAGAAACTGGTGCACTTGCGCAACCTTCTC
>NZ_JAUMBI010000108.1:0-5850 GCF_032115815.1 Sandarakinorhabdus sp. | reverse complement strand
CAACCCCGACATCAACCGCCGCATCATGGAACGGCTGGTCGAAAACATCCGCCGGCTGAGCGCAGGCGAGCCGCTGCTGGGCGCGATTGATTGATCACGCCCGTGGGTGCATGATCCGGGCAACACAGGAGGCCATGATGAACCTGACGGCCCACATGATCCGCAAGGCCGGCTGGAGCCTGGCCGCCGGCCTGCTGCTGTTGCCGGCCATCGCCATGCAGTTCACGGCCGAGATGAACTGGGGCCCCGGCGATTTCCTGGCCGCCGCGCTGCTCCTGGGTACCACCGGCGTCATTCTCGAAATCGTCGCCGTCCTGCCCCGCCGCCAGTGGCGCACCATGGGCATGCTTGGTGGCCTTGCCATGCTGCTGCTGGTGTGGGCCGAGCTCGCCGTCGGCATCTTCCACTGATCAGAAGGGCAGCACCTTGCCCTTCTTGGAGAATTTCAGATAGCCGCCGTTCAGGCCCAGCCGCCAGCCAACGCCCAGCTTGATCGGCACGATCACGATATTGTCGCGCTGCAGATAATTGGCGGTGAAACCGCCGATCAGATAGGCCTTGCCCTCGGCGGCCGGATAGCGGCGATACAGGTCTTCGGTGTCGTTCAGGTTATACACCAGCGCGAACACCTTCGAACCATCGCCGCCGATGTCGAAGCCCACCGAAGGCCCGGTCCAGTGGATTTTCCGTTCACCTTCCACCTTGTGATACAGCATGCCCGAACCATAGCGCACACCCACGATGAAGGCGCCGCCGGCCTCGCGGCCAACGATATAGGCATTGGGCTGGCCGCGATCCTTGAAGGTCTTGCGGACGATTTCAGCGAGGCCTTCCGCGCCCTTGCCAAACACGCCCTCGGCCGCGCCCAGCACATCTTCCTCGGCATAGGTCGGAGCTGCGGGCGGCGGCGCCGGGGCGGCGGCAGGTGCCGGAACGGGCGCCGTCTGGGTCTCCTGCGCCAGCGCCGGGCCCGCAACGAGCAGGCCAACCACAGCCACTGCCACCACCTGCTTCATCATCTGCTGCATTTGTCGGGCCCTCGCCATCATGTCGATCCTGTCTCGCCTGCCCAGCCTGAACGGGGGCTGAGCCAGCGTCGCAACCTTCTAACCGCTGCGCACTACCGGGGCCAGCCGCGAAAGCCTGTTGCCAAGCCCCATCCGGCATGGCTATAGCCTCCGCCTCGCTCGGAGTCGTGGGTGAGTGGCTGAAACCAGTAGTTTGCTAAACTGCCGATCTGGGTAACTGGATCCGAGGGTTCGAATCCCTCCGACTCCGCCACTGCAAAAGTGAGAAGATGCGATATGGGGCCCGCCAGTGCCGCCGCACTGGCCGGCCTGTTCGCCAGCGCCTTTCTGGCCGGCTCCATTCTGCCGGCGCAATCCGAAATCGTGCTCGCCGCCTTGCTGCTGGCCGGCGAGCATCCGGCTTGGCTGCTGGTGCTGGTCGCCACGCTGGGCAATGTTGGCGGCGCGGTGCTCAACTATGGGCTGGGCCGATCGGCAGACCGCTTCCGTCACCGCAGCTGGTTCCCGCTGTCGGCCACTGGGTGGGCGCGCAGCGCGGACTGGTTCAACCGCTGGGGCATCGCCAGCCTCTTGCTCAGCTGGCTGCCCATCGTGGGCGATGGCTTTACCGTGCTGGCCGGCGCCGCGCGCACGCCGTTTCCGCTGTTCCTCGCGCTGGTGACGCTGGCCAAGGGCGGGCGCTATCTCGTGCTGGCGGCGCTGCTCTAGTCGGCCAGCCACTGGTTCAGCCGGCTGGCAGGATCGGCGAGCACAGCGGCGGCCGGCCCCTGTTCGACGATACGGCCCGCATCGATGAAGGCACACGCATCGGCGATACCGGCGGCTTCGGCGAGATCGTGGGTGACGATGATCATCGGGGCCGCGCTCTGGCGGCGGACGTTCGCTACGGCCGCGATCAGCGCACGGCGCACGGGTGGATCAACGGCGGCAAACGGCTCATCGAGCAGCAGCACATCCGGTGCGCGGGCCAGCGCCCGGGCCAGTGCGACGCGCATCTGCTCCCCGCCCGACAGGCCGGACGGGCGGCGGCCGAGCACCGGCCCGTCCATCTGCATGGCCGCCAGCAGCGCCAGCGCGGCGTCGCGGTCGGGCGACGTTTGCGCGATCATCACATTGCCCAACGCATCAAGGTGCGGAAACAGCCCGCCGCCCTGCAGCACCAGGCCCACACGCCGCTGCCAAGCCGGCAGGCCGTGGGCGTCCGTCTGCCAATCCTGCCCGGCCACGCGCACCGAACCGATGGTGGGCAACAGCCCGGCGATGGCCTTCAGGATCGTCGATTTGCCGGCGCCCGATGGCCCAACCAGGGCCAGCGTCTGCCCCGGCGGCACGCTGAACGCGGCTTCCACTTCCAGCGGGCCAGCGCGGGTGAGTGAGACAGTGAGGCCCTCAGCCACGCTTGCGCCCCAGCAGGAACAGCAGCGTGATGGCGATCAGGCTGATGCCCAACAGCAGCAGCGCCAGGCGGGCCGCGCCCGCCATGTCGAAAGCCTGCACCCGGTCATAGATGGCGAGGCTGAGTGTCGCCGTTTCGCCGGGAATGGCGCCGCCCACCATCAACACCACGCCGAATTCGCCCAGCGTGTGGGCAAAGGCCAGCACGGCGCCGGTGGCAAGGCCGGGCCAGGCCAGCGGCAGTTCCACACGCGTGAACGCGCGCAGCGGGGACAAGCCGCAACTGGCGGCGGCGGCGCGCAGATCATCGCCCACCGCCTCGAACGCGCGCTGCGCCGGTTGCACCATCAACGGCAGGTTGACCAGCACGGAGGCGACGAGGATGCCGGCAAAGCTGAACACCAGTTGGCCGCCGGTGAGCGCCTGCCAGCCGCGTCCGATAGCGCTGCCCGGCCCCATGCCGATCAGCAACGCCAGGCCCACCACGGTGGGCGGCAGCAGCAACGGCAGCAGCAGCAGCGCTTCGGCCAGCGCCCGGCCCCGCCAGCGTGTCGTGGCGAGCCAATGGCCCAGCAGCAGCGCCAGCGGCAGCAGCAGCGCCACGGTTGCCGCTGCCAGCATGAGCGACAGGTGCAGCGCGGTCAGATCAGCGCCGTTCACGGCAGGCCGAATCCGGCCCGGGCCAGCGCGGCGCGGCCGATCGGGCTGGTGAGGCGATCCGCCAGCCCGCGCGCCGCCGGGCTGGCACCGGGCATCAGCACCAGAGTTTGCACCAGCGGGGGGTGCAGCGCGGGCGACACGGGCACCACGATCAGGCCACCACCGGCAACGCGCGCCAGCGGTAACGCCACCAGCCCGACCTCTGCTGCACCGTTGGTGACGAAACTCAGCGCCTGCGCCACATTCTCGCCCAGCACCAAAGGCGCGCCGGTGACGCCCAGCCCGGCCAGCACGGCGCGAGCGGCGGCTCCGTAGGGCGCATGCGCCGGATTGGCTATGGCGAGGTGGCGGATGCGGCCCGCGCGGATGGCGGCCTTCAGGCTGGCGAGATCAGTGACGCCGCTGGCCCTTGTGGCCACCAGCGCCAGTCGGCCCAGCGCGTAAGGCCGGCGCTCCACTCCCGGCACCGCTGCGGCCAGGCGATCGGCGTGGCTGGCATCGGCCAGCAGCAGCAACTGGAACGGCGCGCCGTTCAGCGCCTGCTGCACCATCTGCCCTGATGAGCCAAAGCTGAGGCTGAAGCGCGCGCCCGTCTGCGCCTCGTGACCGCGCACCAGCGGCGGCAGCGCCAGCCGCAGATCGGCAGCGGCGGCCACCGGGACGGGAGGCGCGGCCAACGCCGGCCAGGCCAGGCAGAGCAGCAGCAGGAACAGGCGGATCATCGCTGCGCCTTGTGCCAGCCACACGCCACAGGTGCAACGCGCGTCAAAAGCCGCTAACGGCCCGGCATGAACCATCCTGATCCTGTTGAACCCTTCCACGCCATCCGCCTGTCGCGCCTTGCCCGTCGGCTGGAGGCGGAGGGGCGCAGCATCATCCACATGGAATTCGGCCAGCCTTCCACCGGTGCGCCCGCTGCCGCCATCGCCCGCGCGCACGAAGTGCTGGACAATGATCCCGGCAGCTATTGGGAATCGGAACCGCTGAAAGCCCGGATCGCCGGCCTATATCAGTCCCGCCACGGCGTGCACGTGGCACCCGAACGCATCGTGCTGTCCTGCGGCGCCTCGCCGGCGCTGGTGATGGCGCTCACCTCGGCGTTCCGCCCCGGTGATGTCATCGCCATGGCCCGCCCCGGCTATGTTGCCTATCGCAACAATGTACGGGCGTTGGGCATGATCGTGCAGGAAGTCGCCTGCGGCCCCGACAGCCGCTACCAGATCACGGCGGCGCACCTGGCGGGGCTCGATCCCGCGCCGGCCGGCGTCATCATCGCCAGCCCGGCCAATCCCACCGGCACCGTCATCCCGGCCGCCGAAATGGCTGCCATTGCCCGCGTCTGCCAGGAACGCGGCATCCGCATCGTGTCAGACGAGATCTACCACGGCCTGTCCTTCGTTGGCCCGGTGGCGAGCGCGCTGGAATATGCGCCGGACGCGATCGTGGTGAACAGCTTCTCCAAATATTTCTCGATGGTCGGCTGGCGGCTGGGCTGGCTGGTGGCGCCCGAAGACCTGATCGACGCCGCCCGCGCCCGCATGGGCAATCTCTTCCTCACTGCCCCCACCTTGTCGCAACACGCCGGGCTGGTGGCGATGGACTGTGTGGACGAACTGGAAGGCCACATCGCCCGCTATGCCGCCAACCGCCAGTTGATGCTGGATGCGCTGCCGGCGATGGGCCTGACCAAGATCGCGCCGCCCGATGGCGCCTTCTACATCTGGGCCGATGTGGCGCACCTCACCAACGATGCCATGGCGCTGGCCGAGCAGCTGCTGCTGGATACCGGCGTGGCGACGGCACCGGGCATCGATTTCGATCCGGTGGAGGGCCGCCACTTCATGCGCTTCAGCTTTGCCGTGGACACGCCGCTGGTGAAGGAGGCGATTGCCCGGGTGACGCCGTGGTTTCAGGCGCGCGGCTGATTATTCCGCCGCCACAACCCGCCGCCCGGCATGGGCGCGGAAGAACATCAGCGCCGTGACGCCAACAAACACCAGCGACACCACGAACGGCGCCCCCGGCGCATAGATGGGCGCATCCGCCACCGAGAAGCGCGCGAACACCGTCGTCATCAGCGGTGGGCCAACGATGGCCGAAAGGCTCTGGATCGAGGCGACCGCCCCCTGCAACTCGCCCTGCTCGTTGGGCGCGACCTCGGCCGACATCAGGCCCTGCAAACAGGGGAACACCAACCCCTGACAGGCCGAAACGGCGATGCCCAGGTAAACCATCCAGCCTTCATCGGCCATCGCATAGGTGGAATAGCCCGCCACCGCCGAAATCAGGCCGAACACGATGATGCGGCGCTGGCCAAAGCGCGGGATCAGCTTGCGGCCGAGAAAGCCCTGCACGATGGCGCCGGTAACGCCCACGGCGGCAAGGCTCCAGCCCACCTGCTCCGGCGTCCAGCCGTACCGCAGCTGGCCGTGATAGCTCCAGATCGAATAGAGCGACTGGTAGGACAGGGTCCACACGAACACCGTGGCGGCCAGCATAAGCACCACCGGATGCGCCGATTTCAGCCGCATCAACGCGCCCACCGGATTGGCACGTCGCCATTCGAAGCTGCGGCGGCGTTCCGGCGGCAGAGATTCCGGCAGCACGAACAGGCCATAGAGGAAATTGGCCATGGCGAGGCCAGCCGAAACCAGGAACGGCACTTCGGTGCCGAACTGCGCCACGAATCCACCCAGCGCCGGCCCAATGATGAAACCGAAACCGAACGCCATGCCGATCACGCCAAAATTCGCCCCGCGCTTTTCGG
>NZ_JAUMBI010000107.1:0-3971 GCF_032115815.1 Sandarakinorhabdus sp. | reverse complement strand
CGGACATAAAGGCTGCCCTCGAACGCACGGCCAGCCTTTTGGCAACCGAACCAAGCCGGCCGATCTTTGAGGCCACGCTCCAGCGCGAGGATGTCCTTGTCCGCGCCGACATTCTGGAGCCGGACGGGCAGGGGGGCTGGCGTGCCATCGAGGTCAAGGCCAGCACCCGAGTGAAGCGCTATCAGCTAGCCGACCTAGCCACCCAGGTGTGGGTGATGCAGGGTTGTGGCGTATCGGTGACCGGTGCCTTCATCAGGCATCTGGCCGCTGCCATCATGTGGTCAAGCCCCGACATGGCGGCGGTGCAGTTCCGCGACACGGACGTCACAGTGTCCATCAAGCGTTACCTTGAGAACCGTGCCGTGGTCGCAGCTGCTGCCCGCAGGGCCATCCGGGGGCCGGAGATCGAGCTTGAGATGGGCCGGCACTGCCAGTCCCCGTTCAAGTGTGAGTTCCAGGAGCACTGCACGAAGCGCCGGGATCTGCCGCTTCTCGCCAGGTGAAGTGAGTTTGGCCCTCGAGCGCTTGAAATGCCGGCGCGCGCTTGCATCCCGCGCGGGAACCTTGTTACAGAGAACTGTAACAGAGGGGCCAAGCCAGAGCTCTTAACTTGTTGATTATCTTGGGCTGGAAAACCTGGGTGGGAGTCCTGGCGCCCCAGCCAACCGATTTCCGTTGGAACATTTGCGCCATCTTGCCCGCGCGCCACTCATCTGTAGTGGCGGGTGTGCGCCAACTCATTGTCTCGATTGTCGGAATTCTTGCCGAGGGCCTTTTTGGGGGGCGGGGCCCCACCCAGCCATGCCTGCAGGGTCAATACAGACGATGATGGGTGAGGCCCCGACTTTTCCGGCCACAGCCTGTTCCGGCCAGGGATATGGTGCATACGTTCTGCGTTCCCCGCCAACCGCCAGCGACCGCCGCGGTATTGGCCAGCAGAAAGTGCTGCACCCGCCAAAACAGGTTGTAGGCCCGATGGAGCCATCGGCGGCGTTGGTGCGGGTCAACACCATGGCCTCCGCGCGCTGCATCGCTCCGCTTCCGAAGGGCGCGGGCACGCGCTGATTCCGGAGCGGGCAGGAGCCGACTCGCGATCAACCCCCTGCATGGCCGTGATTAATCGCCCGGCGCTCACCCGCAGTCGCAGTTTCGTGATTATCACGTGAAATCCGCAGCCCCGGCGCGGAGTGATCGGTCATGCGCTTGGGAGACTATTTTACCGCACCCCCACTGGCGCGCTGCTGCCATGCTGGCTATGCGCAGCCAACGCACAGGGGGCATCGCCATGGCAGACCGTTTTCTCACCACCCATGTCGGCAGCTTGCCGCGCGCCGCCGATCTGCTCGATCAGATCATCGCTCGCGAAGAGGGCCAGACGGTTGACGAGGCCGCCTTGGCCAGTCGCATCGAACAGGCCGTCGCCTATGTGGTGGGCAAGCAGGCTGAAGCCGGCATCGACATCATCAATGATGGCGAACAATCCAAGCCCAGCTATGCCACCTATATCAAGGACCGCCTCACCGGCTTTGGTGGTAGCGGTACCTCTTACGTGTTCCAGGACATCGAGGATTTCCCCGGTGTGAAGCAGCGCATCTTCGGCGATGAAGGCCGCAAGCACCGCAAGACGCCGGCCTGCAACGCGCCGATCACCGTGAAGGACATGGAAGCGGTCAAGCTCGATGCCGCCAATCTCAACTCGGCGATTGCGGCGCATCCCGGCCGGCAGGCTTTCATGTCTGCCGCCTCGCCGGGCGTGACCGCGCTGTTTTTCCGCAATGATTTCTATGCAACCGACGAAGATTACGTGATGGCGCTGGCCGAAGGGTTGCGGCACGAATATGAGGCCATCGTCGGCGCTGGCATCATGCTGCAGGTTGATTGCCCTGATCTCGCCATGGGTCGCCACACCCAGTTCCGCGAGCTGGATCTGGGCGGTTTCCGCGATCATATGGAACTCAATATCGCGGCGCTGAACCACGCCACCCGCAACATCGCGCCGGAACAGATGCGAATGCACCTGTGCTGGGGCAATTATCCCGGCCCGCACCATTGCGACGTGCCCTTGCAGGACATCATCGATCTGATCTGGAAGGCCCGTCCGCATGCCATCCAGTTCGAAGCAGCGAATCCGCGCCACGCCCATGAATTCGCCGTGTTCGAGAGCGTGAAGCTGCCCGACGGCAAGAAGCTGATCCCCGGCGTTGTCGAGTGCCAGAGCCCCTATATCGAGCACCCCGAACTCATCGCCCAGCGCATCGCCCGCTATGCCCACCTGGTCGGCCGGGATAATGTGCAGGCCGGCATCGATTGCGGCTTTTCCATCCACGCCGGATCGGGCGGAGTCGATACGGACGTGGTGTGGGCCAAGATGAAGGCGATGAGCGAAGGCGCTGAAATCGCAACGAAGATGTTCTGGGGCTGAGCGCGCTCAGCCCCCCATTTCGGCCCGCACGATTGCGGCACCTGCAACCATCGCCTGCATCTTCCCGAAGGCGGTTTCGCGCGGCAAATACTTCATGCCGCAATCAGGGGCGATGATCACCTGGGTCGGATCAACGTGTGGCAGCGCGCGACGGATGCGGGCGGCGACTGTTTCGGCGGTTTCGACTTGCGGATCCGAAAGATCGATCACGCCCAGAATAATGGTCTTGCCGGCCAGGTTGGTGAGAATGCTGGTATCCAGGTTCGACTGCGCTGTCTGGATGCTGACGCCACTCACCGTCGATCCAGCCAGTTCCGGCAGGAAGTTATAGCCTGCCGGCCGCTCGTGGATGATCGCGGCATAGCCGAAGCAGATGTGCAGCGCCGTCTCGCCCTTGATGCCGTCCAGCGCGGCATTCACGGCCTCCAGCCCATATTCGCGGGCCTTGTCGGGCCTTGCCTGCATATAGGGTTCGTCGATCTGCACGACATCGGCGCCTGCCGCAAAAAGATCGCGAATCTCTGCATTTACGGCCGCGGCGTAATCCAGCGCCATCTCGCGATCGCTGGCATAAAAGTCGTTCTGCGCCTGCTGTGCCATGGTGAACGGGCCGGGCACGGTGATCTTGATGCGGCGATCGGTGTTGGCGCGCAGGAACTGCACATCGCGCGCCTCCACGGCATGGCGGCGGCGGATGCGGCCGGTCACGCGCGGCACCGGGTTGGGATGGCCCGACCGATCGAGGGCGGAGCCGGGATTATCCAGATCAACCCCATCCAGCGCGGTCGCAAAGCGATTCGAGTAGCTCTCCCGCCGCATCTCGCCGTCGGTGATGATGTCCAGCCCGGCGCGTTCCTGGTCGCGGATGGCGATGATCGTCGCATCGTCCTGGGCCTGGGCCAGATACTCCGGCGCCACCCGCCACAATTCCAACGCCCTTACCCGCGGCGGGAAGCGACCGGCCAACTTGGCGCGATCAATCAACCAATCCGGCTGCGGATAGCTGCCCACCAGTGACGTTGGAAACAACATGCTGAAATCTCCCCGGTTTATGCGTGTTGGGGGCCATCATAGTCGATTGCAGCGGCGGCTGCACCTGACATGATGAAGCCGATCGGGCGTTCGGTTTCTTCCTGCAGGTGGGCGATCAGGCTGGCGGTGCGGGCGAGCAGCGAAATGCCCTTCAGCGCGGCCAGCGGGAAGCCGACATCGAGCATGACGGCCGGAATGGCGCCGTTGACATTGATCGGCAGGGCCCGGCCAATGGCGTCGGGCAGGGCGGCCTGGATGGCATAAAGCGCTGCGATATGAGGGCCTTCGATGCCGTGTTCGGCGGCCAGCTTGAGCAACAGGTTGGCGCGCGGGTCCCCTTCGCTGTGCTGCGGGTGGCCGAAGCCGGGGATGGCCTTTTTCTCGGCCCGCAGGGCCTTGACCGCGCTGGCGGGATCTTTGGTCTCAACCACTTGCGCCAGGAAGCGCCCGGCAACTTCGGCCGAACCCAGCACCACGCTGCCGCAGCCCAGCAGGCCGGCGGCAACAGCACCGTGGA
>NZ_JAUMBI010000106.1:0-14261 GCF_032115815.1 Sandarakinorhabdus sp. | reverse complement strand
AGGGCAGCGTGCGCGGTGTCGTCAGCGCCTATCTGGTCAATTTCTCCAACCGCATCCTTGCCATCCCGCAGGGGCCGGGCATCGTGGGCAACGCGCCGATCCAGTCCAACGTTGGCGACGTCCGCTCGCTGGGCGCGGAACTGGGCTTGACCTGGCAGCCGGTCAAGGCCGTCAACATCACCGCCAGCTATGCCTATAACGAGAACACCTACCAGGACGATGTGGTGAACGCCGCTGGCGTCGTGGTGCAGGCCATCCGCGGCCGCACCGTTGTGGACAGCCCGCGCCACATTGGCGATTTGGAAATCGCCTATGACGATGGCAATTTCTATAGCCGCGCCAATGCCAACGCCATGTCAAAGCGCTTCTTCACCTTCTCCAACGACCAGTCGGTGGGTGGCCGCGTCGTGGTGGACGGCAAGATCGGCTATCGCATCACCAGCGACAACCGCTGGCTGAACGGTCTGGCCATCGAAGGCACGGTGACCAACCTGCTCGACAAGCGCTACATCGCCACCATCGGTTCCAATGGCTTCGGCTTTGCCGGTGACAACCAGACTCTGCTGCCAGCGCCGCCGCGCCAGTTCTTCGTCACACTGCGCAAGGACTTCTGATCCGCAGGGATATCTGACTGGTGGGGGCGTCGCCGGCCTGGCGGCGCCCCTCTTGCTTTTATGACCCAAGCTGCGAGGTTCGGGCGATGATCGATCTTCGCCCGAACCGCCGCCGCTTCGCTGCCACCGCCCTTGGCCTTGCCGGGCTGGCCGCCCTGCCGTCGCCTTTGCGCGCTGCCGCCGCCGCTACTGGCGTCGATACCAGCGGGCTCACGCCAATCACCACCGGCATCAAACCCATTGATGCCGCTGAACGCGCCGGCCGCATTGCGCGCGCCCAGGCGCTGATGGCCAACGCCGGCATGGCCGCGATCATATTGGAACCGGGGGCCAGCCTCGATTATTTCACCGGCGTGCAGTGGTGGCGCAGCGAGCGTGTGACGGCTGCCATCATCCCGGCCAGTGGTGAACCGATCATCGTGACGCCGTTTTTCGAAGAGCCGTCCATTCGCCAGAGCCTGGGCATTCCGGCCGGGGTGCGGGTGTGGCAGGAAGACGAGGACCCGCTGGCGCTGTTGGCCGCCGGCCTGACCGAACGTGGTGCTGCCAAGGCGCAGATCGGCATCGAGGAAAGCGTGCGCTTCTTCATCAGTGATGGGCTGGCAACGCGCCTGCCGGGTGCCCGCATGGTATCGGCCAACGCGGTGGTGCGCGCCTGCCGGCTGGTAAAGACTCTAGCCGAAATCGCCCTGATGCAGGCCGCCAATGATGTGATGCTGGCTGCGCTGCGCTGGACCCATCCGCGCATCAAGGCCGGCATGAAGCCGGCGGATATCGCCGCGCTGATCGACAGCGCCGTTGCGGCGCTTGGCGGGAAATCCACCGGCAGCGGCGTGCTGCTAGGCGAGGCATCGGCCTATCCGCACGGATCCCGCAACCCGCAGCAGGTGCGGACAAGCGAAGTGGTGCTGCTGGACTGCACCTGCGAAGTGGGCGGCTATGCTGCGGATATTTCACGCAGCTTTGTCTTTGGCCGCGCGCCGGATGAGGTGCGGCGGGTGTGGGATATCGTGGCCCAGGGCCAGCAGGTGGCGCAGGCGGCGGCAACACTGCGCACACCGGCGGGCCAAGTGGATGATGCCGTCCGGCGATTTTACGAAAGTCGCGGCTTTGGCCCGCGCTATCAACTGCCCGGCCTGTCGCATCGCACCGGGCACGGCATCGGCATGGATGTGCATGAACCGGTCAATCTTGTGCACGGCGAGACGACACCGCTGGCGCCGGGCATGTGCTTTTCCAACGAACCCGGCCTGTATCTGCCAGGCCGGTTCGGCATCAGGCTGGAAGATTGTTTCCACATGACCGAATCCGGGCCGCAGTGGTTCACACAGCCATCGCGCAGCCTTGAGGCACCATTCGGCTGAGCTTCGGTTCAGCGCGCACCGGCAAGCAGAAACCCCGCAGGCCGTTTGGCGCTGCGGGGTTTCCTTTTGTCAGCCTGCGGCGTGAAGGTTCAGGCCGAAACCACCGTGGCGCCCTGTGAGCGGCGGCGCATCAGACCAATCAGGCCAAAGCCGGCCAGCAGCATCGCCCAACTCTCCGGTTCCGGTACCGAGCCCACATAAACGCGGTCGATCACGATGTCTTTCGACGGATTGAGGTTGGTGTCGAACTGGAAGTTCACCGTGTACAGGCCAGCGGTCTGGATCGTGGTCTGGCCGGTGAAGGCCTGCCATGTGCGCACCGGACCGGTGGACACCAGATAGTTGGCGACCGTGGTGCCCAGGATGGTGGCCTGGAAGCGAGCATCGCCGGCGTTGTTGTAGCCATTCTGCGGCGCGAAGGCGGAGAAGCCGAACTCATAGCGGCCCGGCGTCAGGAAGATGGTTTGCGATAACGACTGGGCACGCGCCAGATCGGTAACGAAATAGGCGGCGCGCTGGCCAACTGCATCCGGGCTGTTCGAAGCGCTGTTATCGGGCGGGACCGATTCGCCAAAGGCACCAATCGGATAGGCCGCTGCGCTGTTGTAGAAAATGGCGACTGGCGGGAAATTCTGGCCGTCGCTGCCGCCGATCGTCCAGTTGGCGAGGCCAGCCTCGAAACTGCCGTTGCTCACCAGGTTGGTGATCGCCAGCGCCGGCGATGCCGCCAGCAGTGTGGCACTCATGGCCAAACCCAAAAACTTACTCATGCTACATACCCCCGACTTACTACTGCAATAAATTTAACTCAATAGTAACGAGTTGTAAAGTTTGCCGGGAGTCATGCTACGCGCGACACATCGCCGACCGGCTTGCAGCAAGGCGGCCTGCCGCTTAAGGCAACGGCCATGGCAATCGCTGCGCGCACCCCGTTTCCGTTCACCGCCATTGTTGGCCAGGCCGAGATGAAGCAGGCGCTGCTGCTCGCCGCCGTGGAACCGCGGTTGGGTGGCGTCATGGTGTTTGGCGATCGCGGCACCGGAAAATCTACCGCGGTCCGCGCGCTGGCCGGCCTGCTGCCGCCCATGAAGGTCGTGCCCGGCTGCCGGTACAAATGCGCCCCCGATGATCGCAGCCCCTGCATCGAAGGCTGCCGCGAACGCGCTGGCAAGCATGTCGAGGAAAGCGCCGTGCCCTTTGTCGATCTGCCGCTGGGCGCCACGGAAGATCGCGTCGTCGGCAGCCTCGATCTCGAACGGGCGCTGGCCACCGGCGAAAAGCGCTTCGAACCTGGCCTGCTCGCCAAGGCCAATCGCGGTTTTCTCTATATCGACGAAATAAACCTTCTCGAAGATCATCTCGTCGATCTGCTGCTCGATGTTGCCGTGTCGGGCACCAACGTCGTCGAGCGCGAGGGGCTTTCGATCCGCCACCCGGCGCGTTTCATCCTGGTCGGCTCCGGCAACCCGGAAGAGGGTGAACTGCGCCCGCAGTTGCTTGACCGTTTCGGCCTGTCGGTCGATGTGCGCACCCCGACCGATATTGGTGACCGGATCGAGATCGTGAAACGGTGCGACCGCTTCGATCGCGACCCGGCAGGCTTTGTGGCCGAATTCGAGGGCAGCGAGCAGCACACGCTGGAAGCCATCGCCAAGGCGCGCAAACTGCTGTCCAAGGTGCAGGTGGAAGACGAAATGCTGGGTCTCGGTGCTCAGCTTTGCTCTGCGGTAGGTGCTGATGGCCTGCGTGGGGAACTGACCCTGCTGCGTGCCGCCCGCGCCCAGGCGGCACTGGCCGGCAAGAAACATGTGAAGCCGCATCATCTGGCCGAAGTCGCCACCATGGCGCTGCGCCACCGCCTGCGCCGCAATGTGCTGGACGACACTGGCTCCACCGCCCGCATCACCCGCGCCATCGCGGAACTTATCCCGGCATGACCCCTTTAGGGGAGGACGACAGCAACGAACGCTGGGCGCTGGCACTGGCGGCGATCGACGTGCTGGTGGCCGCCGGAAATGGCATCGGCGGCATCCTGCTGCGCGCCCGCCCCGGCCCGGTACGCGATGCCTGGGCCGATGCGCTGAACCTTGTCGTCCCCACCCGCCGCCTGCCGGCCAGTGCCGATGCCGAAGCGATGGATGGCGGGCTGGACCTGACCGCGACGCTGGCCAGCGGCAAACCCGTGCACCGCGCCGGTATCTTGGCCGATGCCCAGGGCAAGGCGCTGGTGGTGCCGATGGCGGAGCGGCTCAATCCGGCGCTCGCCGCGCGGCTGGCCACGGCGATCGACGATGGCGCGCCGCCACTGGTGCTGTTCGACGAAGGCGACCCCGAAGATGCGGAGCGCGAGCGTATTCCGCAGGGCCTCGCTGACCGGCTGGCCATTCATATCGACCTCAACAGCGTCCGCCTGCCGATGGCGCAACTGATCGCCGGCGAAGCGCCGCCACCGCCGCTGGAAATGCTGGCCGAACCCGGCGCCATCGCGAAGGATCCGGAGACCGCCCTGGCCGTGGCGGCAGCAGCGCTGGGCATCGCGTCTGTGCGCGCGCCGATCATGGCCGTGCGCGTCGCCCGCGCTCACGCCCGCGCCGATGACCGGCAGGACGATATCGCGCATCTGCGCGAGGCCGACATGGCGGCCGCCGCCGCGCTGGTGCTCGGCCCGCGCGCCACCCGCCTGCCGCCGCCGCCCGAGGAAGAGCCGCCGCCGCCCGAAGAACAGCCCGAAGATCAACCGCCGCCGGAAGAGCCGCCGCCGCCACCGCCGCCCAGCGATGACAACCAGGGCGACGATCAGGAACAGCCGGAACCGCCGCCGTTTGATCCGACCGACATGATCCTGGATGCGGCGCAAACCGCTCTGCCGCCGGGCCTGCTCGATGCGCTGGCCGCCGGCACGTTGGGCAAGGCGCCCAAGGCCAGCGGTTCTTCCGGCGCCAAGCAGAAGAGTATCACCAGCGGGCGCCCGGCTGGCGTGCGCCCTGGCATGCCGGGCCGCGGCGCGCGGCTGGCGCTGATTGAAACCATCAAGACCGCCGCCCCGTGGCAGAAGATCCGCCCCGTCCGCGAGGACGGCCGCCTCGCCATTCGCACCGACGATTTGCGCATCCGTCGCTTCATCGCGCAGACGCAATCGACCACCATTTTTGCCGTTGATGCCAGTGGCTCGGCGGCGTTCGCGCGCCTGGCTGAGGCCAAGGGCGCGGTCGAACTGCTGCTCGCCGAAGCCTATGTGAAGCGCGCTGAAGTGGCGTTGGTGGCCTTTCGCGGCACCGAAGCCGCACTGGCGCTGCCGCCCACCCGCAGCCTGCCGCGCGCCAAGAAGGAACTGGCCGGACTTGCTGGCGGTGGCGGCACGCCGCTTGCTGCCGGGCTGGATATGGCCCGCAAGGTGGCGGAAGGCGAAAAGGGCAGGGGCCGCACGCCGCTGGTAGTGGTGCTCACCGATGGCCGGGCCAATGTTGGCGGCAGCGCTACGCAGAGCCCACAGGACGCAGCGCTTGCGTCGGCGCGGGCGTTCCGGGTGAGTGGCATTCCGGCCGTGTTCATCGATTGCAGCCCGCGTCCGCGCCCGCAGGGGGCGGAACTGGCAAATGCGATGGGGGCGCGGCTGGTGACACTGCCGCGGGTTGATGCCAAGTCAGTGGTGGCGGCGGTGAAGGCCGCGAGTGGTGGGGCGGTCTGATGCGTTGGGATATCGATGGCCGTCATGTGCCGCACAAGGAATGGAGCCAGTTCGTCACCGCCGGTGGCGTGAAATTTCATGTGCAGATGACCGGGCCAGAGGATGCGCCAGCGCTGCTGCTGATCCACGGCACTGGGGCAACCACGCACAGTTTCGCCGGCTTGGCGCCGCTGTTGGCGCCGCATTTCCGGCTGGTCATCCCCGATCTGCCCGGCCATGGCTTCACCCAGAAACTCTATTCGCCTGATCCCGACAATGTCGCCAAGGCGCTGGCCGCGTTGCTGGCGGAACTGGGTGTGCAACCGGCGCTGATCCTGGGCCACAGTGTGGGGGCGGCAATTGCCTTCATGCTGGCCGCAGGCGGCCATCTGCAGCCGCAAGCCATCGTTTCGCTGGGTGGGGCGCTGCTGCCGTTCGAGGGTATGGGCAAGGCCTACCCCAGTCTGGCCAAGGCGCTGTTCGTCAACCCGTTCATGCCGTCGATCTTCTCGTTCACCACCCGCTTCCAGTCGATGCCCGATCTGCTCAAGCGCTGGACCGGCTCGCATTCCAGCCGCGAGCAGGTGGCCTATTACGAACGCCTGTTTCGCAATCCCAGCCATACGGGCGGCGCGCTCTCGCTGATGGCGCACTGGGATCTGGACACGATCGAGCGCAGCATTGCCCATATCAAATGCCCGGTGCTGCTGTTGCACGGCGAGCGCGACAAGACTGTGCCGCCGTCCACAAGCCACATCGTCGCGCAGCGCCTTGCCCATCACGGCACCAGCGCCGAGCATCACGGCCTGCCTGGCCTTGGCCACCTCGCCCACGAGGAAGCGCCGGAGCGGCATGCGCAAATGGTGGCGGACTTTGCCCGCAAGCTGGGGATGCTGGCCTAACGCCCCTTAAACACCGGCGCGCGTTTTTCCACGAAGGCCTTGGCCGCGTCCCTGTGATCTTCTGTCAGCCCGCAATGGACATGGTGGGTGGCCTCCAGATCGAGGCAATCATCCATGTCGCCGCCGGAGAAGGCGCGATTGAGATTTTCCTTCATGTAGCGATAGGCGACGCGCGGGCCGGCGGCCAACCGTACGGCCAGCGCCTGCGCCTCGGCCATCAGGGCGTCGGCCGGGACCACGCGGTTGGTCAGCCCCAGCCGCAAGGCTTCAGCGGCATCGATGCGATCGGACAGGAAATACATCTCCCGCGCCTTGGCGGCGCCCACTAGCGCGGTGAGGAAATAGGTGCCGCCATAGTCACCGGAGAAACCGACCTTGGCGAAGGCGGTTGTCATGAAGGCGGTATCGGCCATCACGCGCAGATCGCAGGCCAGCGCGATGGAAAGGCCGGCACCGGCCGCCGCGCCGGGGATGGCGGCAATGGTGGGTTTCGGCATGGCATGCAGGCGCCCGGCGGTTTCGCGCTGGTTGCGGCGCTGGCGGGCGATGGCGACATCGATGGGTTCAGGCTCGCCGCTTTCATTGCGCGCTGCCATGCCTTTAACGTCGCCGCCGGCGCAGAATGCGCCGCCCGCACCGGTGATCACGATGGCACCGATGGCGGGATCGGCTTCGGCTTCGCCCAGCAGCCGCGCCAGCCCGTCGAGCATTGCGCGCGACAGCGCATTGCGCGCCGTCGGGCGGTTCAAGGTGAGTGTGAGTACGCCGTCAACGACGCTGGCCAGCAGGTCTTCGGTGCCGGCTTCATAGCTCATTGGTTCGTCTCCGGAAGAAAATCGAGGCCGCAACTGCGGGCCGGGGCGTTGAGGCCGGTAAGGCGGATCGCCGCCAGCCCCTCGCCGGCCGGGCCATTGTTTGGCATGAAATCCAGCGCAGCATTATCCAGCGCGACGCGCCAGCCAGCGCCATGCGGCACGGCAGGCCGATCAAGAATATGGCTCCAGCGCGACGCGGTGGCAGCCGGGTCATCGCAGGTCATCACCGCGCCGCTGATGGCAAGGCGGGGGTTGGCGTGGGCGTGCCAGGCGCTGCCGGCCCACATGTAGCTGCCCATCATGCCACTGTCCGGCCCGTGATGATCGATGGAGAGCAGGCAGCCGCCGGTGTCGCGCGGGTGCAGGTGCAGGGCAGTGGCGTGGAGCGCTGCATCGCCGACAGAGAGATCCTCGACAAGCCGCACGCTCTGCGTGCCCAGCCGGGCCCGCACGGTGGCGAGATCATCCGTGTCGAGAATGACCATGTAGCCGGTGGCGCCTCCGCGCCTTGCCATGTAGCGACCTGCAGTCGTATTCTCCTGCAAGGGCGCCAGTGCCTCCAGAAATGTGCCGCCCAGCGCCCATAGCGCATTGTGCAGGCCATATTTGCCCACACCGGGATCGCGGTAACAGACGGTGGCCGCCAGCATCTGGCCAACTTCTTCCTCCACCGGCGCAAGGTCCGGTGCAACCATCGCAATTTGGCGCAAGCGCAGCATGTTTCCTCCCCAAAGCAGTCGTTGCTGCCTCCCTGTCTCCGGCGCAGCATACCCGGGCAGGGGAGACGATGATGGCGCAAGATGGGCTGACTGTCAGCAACGAAGCCGGGGTGATGACGATCACGCTTGATCGGCCGGAAAAACTCAACGCCTATACCGATGCGATGGGCCGGGCGTTGGCCCGCGCGGTGCGCGCGGCCAGCGATGATGATGCCATTCGCGCCATCATCATCACCGGGGCGGGGCGGGCCTTCTGCGCCGGGGCGGACGTGTCGGCCGGCGCCGAAAGCTTTGACATGGCCGGCGAAGGCGCCGGCAATTTCGGCGGCCGCGACGAACGGCGCGGCAAGCAGGACAGCTTCATCCACGCCCTGTTCGAATCGAAGAAGCCGATAATCGCCGCCATTAATGGCCCGGCGGTGGGTGTGGGCATCACCCTCACATTGCCGTGCGACGTGCGCATCGCGGCGGAAGGCGCCCGTGTCGGTTTCGTCTTTGCCCGGCGCGGCCTGGTGCCGGAAGCGGGCAGCGCCTGGTTCCTGCCGCGCTTGGTCGGCCTGCCGCAGGCGCTGCGCTGGTGCCTGTCAGGGCGGGTGTTCGACGCCGCCGAAGCACTGGCCGGAGGGTTGGTGAGCGAGGTAGTGCCGCCTGACCAACTGCTGCCCCGCGCACGCGCCATTGCCGCCGAGGTCAGCGAAGGCACCGCACCTGTGGCCATTGCGCTGGCCCGCGCCATGCTCTGGCGGCTGGGCAGCAGCGCCGGGCCGGAGGACGCGCTGGCAGTGGATGCCGCCTGGAACATCGCGCTGGGCGGCGGGCCGGATGTGAAGGAGGGCGTGGCGGCGTTCCTCGAGAAGCGCAGTCCATCTTTCCCCGGCAAGGCCAGCGCCGACCTGCCGGCAGGTGTGCCGTGGTGGAGTGATTGACGGGCGCAACACAGGCTGCCACTTTCCGCGCTAGTCAATGATTTGGGGGACTTCGGGATGAACAGGCAGCGCTGGATGGGTGTTGGCATGCTGGCTTTGGGGCTGGCAACGTCGGCGCAGGCGGCTAGCCCAGCGCGGCTGCTGCAATCGCCGGTGCTCAGCGCGACGCACCTTGCCTTCGTGTCGGGCGGGGATCTGTGGGTGGCTCCGCGCGGCGGCGGCAAGGCGCTGCGTCTCACCACCGGCGTCGGTATCGAGCAGGCACCGAGCTTCTCGCCTGATGGGCAAACCATTGCCTTCACGGGCGAATATGATGGCAACACCGATGTCTTCACCGTGCCGGTCGCTGGCGGTGTGCCGAAGCGGCTGACGTTCCACCCGGCCGGCGATGCCGCCGTAGGCTGGACGCCCGACGGCGCCCGCGTGATTATCCGCTCCAACCGCGATTCCGCCAGCCGCTACACACGCCTGTGGCACGTCTCGGCCGGCGGCGGCGCCGCCAGCGCGCTGCCTCTGCCGATAGCGTCCGCGGGGATGATGTCCCCCGATGGCAAATCCATTGCCTATACCCCGCAGGAACAGGGCTTTTCCTTCAACCACACCCGCTACACCGCTTGGGGAAATTATCGTGGCGGGCTTACGGGCGCAGTGTGGATCACGGAACTGAACGGCCTGAAAACCCAAAAGATTCCGCAGGATGGCGGCGCGGATTTCTCGCCGGTGTGGTTGGGCGGCCAGGTCTATTTCCTGTCGGGCCGCAAGGGGCCGGTCAGCGTCTATCGCTTTGATCCGGCGAGCGGGCAGGCGTCGCTGGTTTGGCAGAACCGCGGTTCCGATATCCGCAGCCTTTCCACCGATGGAAAACAGCTGGTTTTTGATCGACTTGGCACGATCTTCACGCTGACCCCCGGCGCTGAACCCGTGGCCGTGAACATCGATCTGGATGGCGATATGCCCGATGTGCGCCCGCGTGTGGCCAGTGTCGCCGCCGAGGTGCGCGATGTGGCCATCTCCCCCACCGGCATCAGGGCGGCGGTAGAGGCCCATGGCGAGATCATCACGGTGCCGGTGAAGGAAGGCATGATCCGCACCATCACCGCCACCGCCGGCACCATGGAGCGCAGCCCGGCGTGGAGCCCGGATGGCCAGTCCATCGCCTATTTCTCTGATGAATCAGGGCTTTATGCCCTGCATGTCGCGTCCCAGCAGGGGGCCGGCAAGGCGGTGAAGAAATATGCGCTGGCGCCTGAGCCGGCCTATTATTCCGATCCGCTGTGGGCGCCCGATGGCAAGCATATTGCCTTTAAAGACAACAGGTTGAACACGTGGATCCTCAATCTCGCCACCGGCAAGCTCAGCGCCGCCGGCCCGGCGGACGAGTTTGGCGGTTTTGCCAGTGGTTCGCGCGGCATGGCGTGGTCGCCTGATGGCCAATGGTTTGTTTATGCACGGGTTTCCGGCAACCATTTCCCGGTTTTGATGCTGCACGAGGTCGCCACCGGCAAAGCCACCCAGATCACCGACGCGATGGGACAAGCCAGCGAGCCGACCTTCGATCGCGATGGCAAGTATCTGTATTTCCTCAGTTCCAACAACGCTGGCGGCACCATAATGCCGCTCGACATGTCGTCTAATGTCTATCAGCCCACCATGAGCGTGTGGGCGCTGGCGCTGGCCGAAGGCACGCCATCGCCGCTGGCGCCGGAACTGGGGGACGAAAAAGCGCCTCCTGCCACCGCTGCGCCCGACAAAAAGGCCGATCCGAAAAAGCCTGCCACGCCCGCAATCACGCCAATTCGGGTGGACATTGCTGGCCTTTCGCTGCCGGCAATTGGCCGGCGGCTGACGGCACTGCCGCTTCCGGTGGCGGATTATCGCAATCTGGTGGCGGGCAAGGGCGGCGTGCTCTGGCTGCTGCGCGCCAACGAACCGCTCGACGTGGATGCCGATGAACGCCCCGGCGCGACGCTGCTGCGCTGGCAGCTTGAAGGCAAGAAAACCGAGACCCTGTTCGACAAGGCGCAACAGTTCAGCCTGTCGGCCGACGGCACCAAATTGCTCGTCCGCACCCCGCCCAATCCGGCCGGGCAATCCACCTGGCTGGTCGCCGATGCCAACAAGCCGTTCAAGGCCAGCGATCCCGATACCCGCGTCAAAACCGATGGCCTGATGGCCCGCATCGATCCGGCGGCGGAATGGGCGCAGATGTATCGCGAAGTCTGGCGGGTGCAGCGCGCCTATTTCTATGATCCCAATTTCCACGGCTATGATCTTGCGGCGGCGGAAAAATCGCTGGCCGCGTTCCTCCCTGGCATCCAGTCGCGCGGGGATCTCAACTATCTCTTCCACGAAGCGCTCACCGGCTTTTCCATCGGCCACTTGCGCGGTGGCGGCGGCGCGATCCCGGTGGCGAAGCGCGTGCCGGGCGGCTTGCTGGGTGCGGATTACGAGATCAAGGATGGCCGCTGGTGCCTCACCCGCATCCACGATGGCGGCACCTGGACGCCCGATATCAAGGCCCCGCTCGCCCGCCCCGGCCTGGACGTGAAGGCCGGCGATTGCATCACGGCCGTCAATGGCGCGACGGTGAGCGGCACCGAGGATATTCAGCGTTATCTGGAAGGCACCGCCGATCAGGCCGTGATGCTCACCATCGCCCGCGCCGGCGCTGCGCCGCGTGACGTGACGGTGGTGCCCATCGCCAGCGAAGCCCGCCTGCGCAACCTCACCTGGATTGAAGACAACCGCCAGCGCGTGGACAAGCTTTCGGGCGGCAAGCTCGGCTATGTCTATCTGCCCAACACCGGCGGCGGCGGCTTCACCAGCTTCAACCGCTATTATTTCGCGCAGACCGATCGGCAGGGCATGGTGATCGATGATCGCTGGAACGGCGGCGGCCAGGCGGCGGATTACATGATCGATGTGATGAACCGCCGCCTGATCAGCTGGTGGCAACCGCGCTATGGCCGCATCGATCGCACGCCATCGGCCAGCGTGCTGGGGCCCAAGGTGATGTTGATCAACGAAGGTTCGGCCAGCGGTGGGGACATGCTGCCGTGGATGTTCCGCGATTTCAAACTGGGGCCATTGGTGGGCAAACGCACCTGGGGCGGCCTGGTCGGCATCGGCGGCATCCCGCCGTTGATGGACGGCGGCCAGCTCACCAGCCCGTCGGTGGGCTTCTTCTCCCCTGCCAGTGAGTGGGCCGTGGAAAATATCGGCGTGCCGCCCGATGTGGAGGTGGATCAAGACCCGGCCGCCATGATGGCCGGCGGCGATCCGCAACTGGAAAAGGCGGTGGCGCTGGCCATGGACGCCCTCGCCAAAAACCCGCCGCCCACGCCCAAGCGCCCGCCGTTCCCGCTCTATGGGCCAGACGGCCCGATCCGGCGCTAAGGCGATGAATATCCCGGTTGAATATTACGGCCTGATCGAAGGTGGGGTCAGCCTTTTCGCTGTCCTCGCCTTCGCCGGCTGGCAACTGTGGACCCTGCGGGAGAAGAAGGGGGACGGGGAGGAGGAGGACAACAATTGACGTCCCGAATTGACCCGGTTGGCAGACAGCGTGCGCCACGTCTTGCGGATGAGCGGAGCGAGCAGGCGCAACCTAATGCGGAGATGGCTGGGCTCAAAAGTAGCGTGATGCTGGGAAGAAAAAGATAACATCGGAGATGGTGGTTCGGTTGGGGTGAAGGTAACCCCCACAAAACCCGCATTCATGGGGCAAAGGCCGCGCTGGAGTACGCCGTACTCGACGATCGGATCGCCACCGGGCAAGTGCGGCTATTGCTTCAGGTCGTATGGGATCTGGGTGTCAAACGTTGAAATCGCTCTTCCCGACACGCGTCGCTGCAATAGTCACACCTCTCGCACTGCAGCTTGTGGCACTTGGGACAGGTCATATTCTTGCCAAGGACCAAGGGCGAGTGCCCACATTTGCCCTTAGGTTTCGGGAGGCCCGCATCCGACATGACGGTGTTTCCACCATCATCTTTCTCGTAAACCATGCCCCCGCAATAGGCGAGGATTGTCGTCCACTGCAGGTCATTGCGTCGGCGGGCCTCTAACAGGCCAAGACCGCGAAAGCGAAAGCTGGCAAATTCCCTCAACTGCATTCGCGACGAATGCTCCCAGAGTTCCGTCAATGCCTTCACAAGGCCAGATACCAACTGCAGTGGATCAATGGCACCCAGTGGCCACCGGCGAACGCCTGGCCTCCGATCGTTAAAGTCAAAATCCTGCAATACGAATATGTAATTGTAAATCTCTGGCGAATATTCGGGATCGCTGACAATGACAGCGCCAACGAAATCTGACAGTATGGTCAGAAATATGTCTGGGACATATGGAATTGCATGCAGATTATTTTGCAATCTACGGTAGAAACTTAGCTTGTGGGATGAAAAATGTTCCGCCAGTGCAGCAGGAATCGGCCCCCGCATTGCACAGAACGCCGCTGCCGCTGCTAGCGCTTCCTCGGCGCGGAATACATGGTACCAATGGTGGTCAGGGACTGCGGCGCAAAGGTCCCGGACCTTATCGATTTCGTCCCGTAGGCCTGGATACCAGCGCTCAGGATAGCAGAACACCCAATTTGGGAACGTGCGCTGATTGCCACGCTCAACCTTCAATTGAGAAGATGTGTAGCGACTTTCAAGCCTTTGAATATACTTCTGGCTAGTTTCGCCCAGAAAAACAACTGCTTCCACCTTGAAAGGGGCAATCCGAGGATGATCAATATACGTTTTTTGCAAATAAGGTGATAACACAGCTGCAATACGTACGTCTTCACCTTTCCTATCAATCTTGAACCTAGGTACCGTGTGTTCTACATAGAATTGGTTTGCGTTGACTGGCCTTCGAGCGTTCTTTACATCAATCGCTATGGTTCCATCGATCAGAAGATCGTGGGTTTTCCAGTCATTGCCGACGTTTTCAAGTTGGGTAACGGCAACATCGTCCACAGTAGCCCCAGCTTCTCGGTACAATTTGGCAACAACCTTTTCTGCGGCACGGGCAGACAGCATTTGCGCGACGATGGCATCTTCATTGCTCCTCCCCCACTGCGCCGCGAGCTGGCGGTCGCGCTCGTCAAGTGCTTCATAAGTTTCGTCTGCAGGCGCTTGCGTCGGCAACCGCGTGGCCCGTTGTAGCAAATTTGCCAGCGCCAGCCTGAGTTCCGCATAATGCGTCCGACACACAGCCCTTTTTATCGCGTCGGGTGCCAGATCATAGAACTGGCCTTCTGGTTTAG
>NZ_JAUMBI010000105.1:0-2693 GCF_032115815.1 Sandarakinorhabdus sp. | reverse complement strand
TCCGCGCGGCCCGAAGGCACAAGCTTACCCTCGCAAACCTTCGCACTCAAAGCACGATCGCGGATGCCTTTGGCGAAGAGCTTTGACTAATGAGCGCTTATCTCGTTGCTACAGCTGGCGCCCATGTTTAGCCACGTTGGCCCTAAAGACCCTTAAAAATTAGCCGTTTGATGTCGATACGATAATAGAAAGAGAGTTGGTTGGGAGACGCTCTCGCACCGCCAGATCAAAGCGCGCAGTCATCGCCGGCTGGCGCCGCACCGCTTGCGCCGCGGTCCAGCTTGTAGACGTCATCGAACAGCCGCAGCGTGCCGTCATCACCCACTTCGGCGGTGAAATAGCCGACGATCACCGGCAGCGGCTCGGCCAGTTGCAGACGCTGGGTGTCGGGGTTGGTTTCGCGCACGGTGTTCAGGCTGTCGCGGCTGGTGGGCTCGCCAAGCAGGGCGGCGGCGAAGGCGAAGGGATCATCCACCCGGATGCAGCCGTGGCTGAAGGCGCGCTTGTCCTTCTCGAACAGCTGGCGCGACGGCGTGTCGTGGATGCCAATGCTGTAGGGATTGCGGAAATCCAGTTTCATCAGGCCCAACTGGTTGTGTGGTCCCGGCCGCTGGCGATAACGATCGCCGTCGCGCACATAGCCTTGGGCTGCGGCCTTCTTCGGATTGCGCGCCACAAGCCGGCCCACGCTTTCGATCACGATGCTTTTCGGCACTTCCCACCACGGGTTGAGGATCACGCCGGTCACACTGCCGGCAAAGCGCGGGGTGGGCGTTTTGGGTTTGCCCACGATTGCGCGCCAGGTGCCGGTGCGCAGCTTTCCGTCATACAGGCTGATCTCATAAGCCGGGATATTGACCAGCAGCCAGCGGCCGGCCGGCGGTGACGGCAGCGCCTGCCACCGCGCGAGACTGGCCGCCACTTTCAGCCGGTCATTGTCCGCAAGCGGGGCCAGATCGACGGCGGCGAGGCGCTCCATTGCAGACGAAGGCGGCGGCGTCACCGGCTGGGCGACAGCGGCCGCCGCGAGCCAAAGACTGCCCGCAAGGGCCGCCACGGCGACAATTGGCCGACGATTCGGGGCAGTTGGGCGATGCATCACTGTAATACGCACGAGTGTGCCTTATGTTCCCGATCAATGGCTATCCGTGAAAACCCCCTCTCCCGCCGCGCCGTCCTTGGTGGTGCAGCGCTCGGCAGTGCGGCGCTTGCCGCCGCCGGCCCCGCGCTCGCCTCGCTGCCCCACGCCGCTGCCCCGCATCCGCGCCTGCTTGAACGCGCCCGCGATGCCTTTGCGCGCCACAGCAGCCGCATCAGCGCCCGCGATGTCGTCGCCATCGCCGATTACAGCCTGCATAGCGCCTTCCCGCGCTTCTTCCTGTTTGCGCCCGAAAGCGGCCAGGTGACCAGCTTGCGCGTCTCGCACGGCCGCGGTTCCGATCCGGCGCACAGCGGCTATCTGCAGCGTTTCTCCGCCCAGCCTGGCTCCGCCGCCAGCAGCGCCGGCGCCTATCTCACCGGGGCGGCGTACATTGGCCAGCATGGCCGTTCGCGCCGGCTGATCGGGCTGGAACCGGAAAACAGCACGGCCGAAGCCCGCGCCATCGTCATCCACGGCGCCTGGTATTGCGAACCGCAGGTGCTGAAGCAGACCGGCAAGCTGGGCCGCAGCGAAGGCTGCTTTGCCTTCAGCCAAACCGATGTGGAACTGGTGCTCGAACGGCTCGGCCCCGGCCACCTGCTCTATTCGGGCCGCGCCTGAACCACCCAAAAGGAAAAGCGGCGCTTCCCGGGGGGAGAAGCGCCGCTCCGGTCCAGCCCTTGCAGGGCCGGACCTATCCCTTACTTGCCGGCGCGATCGCGGTTCATCACCTTGGTCCACGCCTTGGCAAAATCGCTGACCATCTGCTTGTGGCCATCGGCGGCGCCATAGACTTCGGCCACCGCCCGCAGTTCCGCATGGCTGCCGAACAGCAGGTCCACCGGGCTCGCCGTCCACTTCTTCGCGCCCGTGGTGCGGTCCACACCGTCATACAGGCCTTCGGTTGCAGACTTCTGCCATTTGGTTTCCATGCCGAGCAGGCCCACGAACCAATCGTTGGTCAGCACACCCGGCTTGGCGGTGAACACGCCCACCTTGCTGGCGCCGGCGTTGGCATCCAGCACGCGCAGGCCACCCACCAGCACGGTCATTTCCGGTACGGTCACGCCCAGCAGATTGGCGCGGTCGATCAGGCCTTGCGTCGGGTTGTATACGCTGTCCGCCGTCCAATAGTTGCGGAAGCCATCGGCCTTGGGCTCCAGCGCGGCAAAGCTGGCCACATCCGTCTGCGCCTGCGTGGCATCGGTGCGGCCCGGCGTGAAGGCCAGCGTGATCGCCACGCCGGCATCAGCCGCTGCCTTTTCCACCGCGGCATTGCCGGCCAGCACAATCAGATCGGCCATGCTGATCTTGCGCGCGCCAGCCTTGTTGAAATCGGCCTGCACCTTGCTCAGCACGGGGAGCACCTGGCCAGTTCGGCCGGGTTGTTGATCGCCCAATCCTTCTGCGGGGCGAGCCGCAGCCGGCCGCCGTTCACCCCACCACGGCCATCGGTGCCGCGATAGGAAGCCGCCGCCGCCCAGGCGGTGCGGACGAGTTCCGGCACGGTCAGGCCGCTGGCCAGCACGGTCGTCTTCAGGGTCGCCATATC
>NZ_JAUMBI010000104.1:0-5264 GCF_032115815.1 Sandarakinorhabdus sp. | reverse complement strand
GCATCCCCGTCACCATCGTCGAGATGAAGCAGGAAGCGCTGGATCGCGGCGTTGGCGTGATCCGCAAGAATTACGAGAACAGCGCCAAGAAGGGCCGTTTCAGTATGGAGGAGGTGGAAGCCCGCATGGGCCGCCTCACCCCGACGCTGAACATGGATGATCTCGCCGATTGCGATCTGATCATCGAAGCCGTGTTCGAGAATATGGCGATCAAGAAGGATATCTTCGGCAAGCTGGACAAGATTGCCAAGCCCGGCGCCATTCTGGCCAGCAACACCAGCTATCTGGATGTGGACGAGATCGCTTCGGCCACCTCGCGCCCTGAAAGCGTTGTTGGCATGCATTATTTCTCGCCGGCCAATGTCATGCGCCTGCTGGAAGTGGTGCGCGGCGCCAAGACCGATCCCCAGGTGCTCGCCACGGCCATGGCCATGGGCAAGGCCACCGGCAAGATCGCCGTTGTGGCTGGCGTGTGCCACGGCTTCATCGGCAACCGCATGCTCAGCCGCCGCCAGCAGCAGGCCAATCTGCTGATGCTGGAAGGCGCCGCCCCGGCCGATATCGACCGCGTGCTCACCGATTTCGGTTTCCCGATGGGCCCCTTCCAGATGAGCGATCTGGCTGGCCTCGACATCGGCTGGAATGCCGAAACGTCGAAGGGCGAGACCGTGCGTGATCGCCTGTGCGAAGCCGGCCTGCGCGGCCAGAAGAACGGCAAGGGCTTCTACGTCTACGACGAAAACCGCAACCGCACGCCCAATCCGGAAGCGCTGGCCATCATCGATGCCTATGCCGTGGAAAAGGGCATCAACCGCCGCACCATCGATGATCAGGAGATCCTGGAACGCTGCCTGTTCCCGATGGTGAACGAAGGCGCCCGCATCCTCGCCGAAGGCAAGGCCCAGCGCGCCAGCGATATCGATATCGTCTGGATCAACGGCTATGGCTGGCCGGTCTATCGCGGTGGCCCGATGTTCTGGGCGCAGAATGACGTTGGCCGCGAACGCATCATCGAAGTGCTGGAAAAGATGGGCGAAGAGGTTTCGCCCGTGCTGAAGGACGGCTGGAAATAACCATCCCTTCCCGTCACCCCGGCGAAAGCCGGGGCCCATCGCCCCAACCATGCGGCAGGCAAACAGGCAGGGAGATGGGCCCCGGCTTTCGCCGGGGTGACGAATGATCTGCAGGATACCGCACATGAAACGCACGCTCGTCCTCCCCCTGCTGGCCCTCCTCGCCGCGCCGGCAATCGCACAGCCCGCGCCCGCCCCGGATTATCGCAAGCCGGAAAGCTGGCTGTGCAAGCCCGGCGCCAAGGACCCGTGCAGCGGTGATGCCAGCACAAGTCGGGTGGCAGCCGATGCCACCGTCACGCTGGACATGCTGCCGGCAGCAAAAAAGCCGAAGATCGACTGTTTCTACGTCTATCCCACCGTTTCCACCGATCCCACGCCCAACAGCGACATGACCGCCGATCCGGCCGAACTTGGCGTCGCCCAGGCCCAGGCCGCGCCGTTCCGCCAGGCGTGCCGGGTGTTCGCGCCGCTGTACCGGCAAGTCACGCTGGCCACGCTGCGCGATCGCATGATGGGCAAGCCGGTCACCGCTGATCCCACCATGGGCCTGCGCGATGTGTCGGCCGCGTTCGCGGACTATATGAAGCATGACAACAAGGGCCGCGGCGTCATTTTGATCGGGCACAGCCAGGGCAGCGGCGTGCTGAAGGCGCTGATGCAGACCGAGATCGAAGGCAAGCCCGTCGCCAAGCTGATCATCGCCGCCTATCTCGCCGGCCACAATCTTCTGGTGCCGCAAGGTGCCGATGTTGGCGGCGATCTGAAGTCCACCCCGCTGTGTCGGTCCTCCATGCAGACTGGCTGCGTTGTCGCCTGGGTGAGCTTCCGCGACACCATGCCGGTGCCGCCGGCCAGCCTGTTCGGTCGCCCGGCCGCCAGTGCGCCGGCTGGGATGGCGGTGGCCTGCACCAATCCGGCGGTACTGACCAACAATCCGTCTGGGGCTGGCCGCACCGCGCTGCGCCCGTTGATGGTCAACCGCACCGGCATTGTCGACAACGGCACCCCGGCCCCGAAATGGGCCAAGGGCCGCAACATCTACACGCCGTTCGTCGCCCTGCCCGGCCTGCTTACCGGCGAGTGCATGACCCGCGAAAATGCCAACGTGCTTTCGGTGGGCATAAACGCCGATCCGGCCGATCCACGCACTGATACGATCAACGGCGACGTGATGGTGGGCGGCCAGGTGGTGCCGGGCTGGGGCCTGCACCTGATCGACATGCAGGTGGCAATGGAGGATCTGGTCGACCTGGCGAAGACGCAGGGGCAAGCCTGGCTGCGGCGTCGCGGCAAGTAACCGTTCAGCCGTGTCTTGCGTATATGAAGGCATGACCACACGACGCAACCTCCTCGGCCTCATCGCCGCTATTCCCTTCGCTGGCCCTGCCTATGCCGCAGCCGGCCGCTTTGCCGTCAGCTACACGCCGGATGAATGGCGGCGCCGGCTGGGCAAGGATGCCTATGCCGTGCTGCGCGAGGAGGCGACGGAGCGCCCGTTCACCTCGCCGCTGAACAAGGAAAAGCGCACCGGCACCTTCGTGTGCCGTGGCTGTGCGCTGCCGCTGTTCAGTTCAGCGCACAAGTTTGACAGTGGCACCGGCTGGCCGAGTTTCTGGCAGCCGCTGAACAAGACCGCGATCGGCAGCACGGTGGACAAGAGCTATTTCATGGTGCGCACCGAAGTGCATTGCAGCCGCTGTGGCGGCCACCAGGGCCATGTGTTCGATGACGGGCCGAAGCCGACCGGGCTGCGTTATTGCATCAACGGCCTGTCGCTCAACTTCGTTCTGGGGAAATCGGCATGAAGCGCCTTCTGATCGCACTTGCCCTCGCCACCCCGGCCTGTGCTGCCGAACGCATGGTGCTGGCCCCTGCCCCGGCCGTTGATGCGCCGCTCACCAAAGCCCCGTTGCAGAAGGCGGTCTTTGCCGGCGGCTGCTTCTGGGGCGTGGAAGGCGTGTTCGAACGGGTGAAAGGCGTGAAATCCGTCGTGTCGGGCTATGCGGGCGGCGCGCGCGCGACCGCCATCTACGAGGTCACCGGCAGTGGGCTGACCGGCCATGCCGAAGCCGTCGAAGTGACATACGATCCTGCGGTAGTAAGCTACGGCACGCTGCTCAGGGTCTTCTTCTCGGTCGCGCATGACCCGACCCAACTCAATCGCCAAGGCCCGGACAGCGGCAGCCAGTATCGTAGCGCGCTGTTCACCCGCGGGGCGGAGCAGGAACGGATTGCGCGCGCCTATGTGGCGCAGTTGGAGAAGGCCGGCACCTGGAAGCCGAAGATCGTGACAACGTTCGAAGGCGCCAAGCCCTTCTACGCCGGCGAGGGTTACCACCAGAATTACCTGCGCGCCCACCCGACCCAGCCCTATATCGTGTGGAACGACATACCCAAGGTGGAAGGCTTCAAGCGGCTGTTCCCGGCGCTGTGGAGCGAGAAGCCGGCAGCGTGAGACAGAGGCTCCGTCGGTGGAACGAAAAAGGGCGGCCTGTGAGGCCGCCCTTTTCATTAGTCGTACGATCTTGCCGCAGGGCCAGGCTTAGTGGCCCCCGCCATTGAGCGCCTTGACGATATTCTCCACCATCTTCTTGGCATCGGCCAGCAGCATCATGGTGTTGTCCGCATAGAACACCGGGTTGTCCACACCGGCATAACCCACGCCGCCCATGGAGCGTTTGATGAACAGCACGGTCTTGGCCTTTTCGACGTCAAGGATCGGCATGCCATAGATGGGCGACGTCTTGTCGGTCTTGGCCAGCGGGTTGGTCACGTCGTTGGCGCCGATGACGAAGGCGACATCGCACTGGCCGAATTCGCTGTTGATGTCTTCCAGCTCGAACACTTCATCGTAGGGCACGTTGGCTTCGGCCAGCAGCACGTTCATGTGGCCAGGCATGCGACCGGCGACCGGGTGTATGGCGTATTTGACGGAAACACCTTCCTTGCGCAGCAGATCGCCCATTTCCCTGAGCGCGTGCTGAGCCTGTGACACGGCCATGCCGTAACCCGGCACGATGATCACGGTTTCGGCATTCTGCATGATGAAGGCGGCATCATCAGCCGAGCCGGCCTTGTAGCTCTTGGCCGGGCCAGACGCCTTGTCGCCACCACCGCTGCCCGAATCCGCGCCAAAGCCACCGGCGATCACGCTGATGAAGCTGCGGTTCATCGCCTTGCACATGATGTACGAGAGGATGGCGCCCGACGAACCGACCAGCGCACCGGTGATGATCATCGCGGTGTTCTGCAGCGTGAAGCCCATCGCCGCGGCGGCCCAGCCCGAATAGCTGTTCAGCATCGAGATGACGACCGGCATGTCCGCGCCGCCGATCGGGATGATCAGCGTCACGCCGATGATGAAGCTGAGGCCCAGGATGATCCACATCAGCGGGCCCTGGCCCATGCCGGCAGCGGTATCAAAGGCAAACACGCCGGTGAGCACGATGATGCCGGCCAGCACGCCAAGGTTGATGATGTGGCGGCCCGGCAGCAGGATCGGCGAGCCGGACATGCGGCCCGAAAGCTTGAGGAAGGCGATGATCGAACCAGAGAAAGTGATGGCCCCGATGGCAACGCCCAGGCCCATTTCCACGCGGCTCACGGCAAGGATAGCGCCGGTTGCATCGGTGATGCCGAACGCGGCCGGATTGAGATAGGCCGCGCAACCCACCAGCACGGCAGCCATGCCGACGAGGCTGTGGAAGCCCGCGACCAGTTCCGGCATCGCCGTCATCTGGATGCGCTGGGCGATCACCCAGCCAATGCCGCCGCCGATGGCGATGGCGCCAACGATCAGCAAAAGCCCGGTCGGGTGCAGGGCCAGCGTGGTGCCCACGGCCAGCGCCATGCCGATCATGCCATTGCGGTTGCCCGCCTGGCTGGATTCCGGCGACGACAGCCCGCGCAGGGCGAGAATGAAGAGCACACCGGCGGCGAGATAGGCCAAGACGGCCCAAGCCGGGGTAGCGGCGACTGCGTGTTCCATGGTCGTTTGCCCCTGCCCTTACTTCGAAGCCGCCGGCTTCTTTTCTTTTTTCTTGTACATGGCGAGCATGCGGCGCGTGACGGCAAAGCCGCCAAAGATGTTGACGCTGGCCAACACGACGCCCAGCAGGCCCAGCCACTGCGACAGGCCACCGCCATCGGTGATGGCGCCCGCTGCGGCCGCGATCAGCGCGCCAACGA
>NZ_JAUMBI010000103.1:0-20159 GCF_032115815.1 Sandarakinorhabdus sp. | reverse complement strand
CGGCCGTGGAAGCAAGGGCAAGCAAGGCAACAAGGCTCGTGGTGCGGCGCATGTGGTTTCCCCCGGAAAAGTACGTCAGTACAAGCTGAAGGTGGCGCGGCAGCCACCGTTGACCCAGATGCTGTTGCGATCCCAACCCCAGGTGCGGCCTTCCTG
The DNA here is from genome assembly GCF_032115815.1 of Sandarakinorhabdus sp. Classification (GTDB taxonomy): domain Bacteria; phylum Pseudomonadota; class Alphaproteobacteria; order Sphingomonadales; family Sphingomonadaceae; genus Sandarakinorhabdus. Next base: position 20,003 of record NZ_JAUMBI010000103.1, on the reverse strand, counting down.
ACAATTGCCGGCAATCACGCGGGTGAGGCTGACACTGCGGGCGCCACCGATCGGGCAGCGGGCGGCGCGATAATTCCAGCTTTCGCAGTTGATGGTGCGGATGCCCTGGCCGGGATTGAAACCGCCACCGCCAACACCACCGCCGCCGCTGCCGCTGCCCCAGCCGCCGCCAGAGCCACCGGAACCGCCCCAACCGGACGAGCCCTGCATCACTTCGAAATCGGCCCGGCACCCGTTGCGCACGGTGATGGCGCGGCGATCCCAGCGCCAGGTGTCGCCATCGCGGCAATCGCCAGCGATCACGCGCAACATGCGGGCGGCGCTGATCACGCCTTGCACCGGGCAGCGCTGGTTGCGGTAATTCCAGCTTTCGCAGCGCACCACCTGCCAGCGGCCACCACCAATGCCATTCCCGACGCCTTGATTGGGATCCCAGCCACCGACGCCCCAGCCATTGTTGGCATCGATGCGGAAGGTGGCGCGGCAACCATTGCGCACCCGGATGGCGCGATCGTCGTGATACCAGGTCTGGCCTTCGATGCAGCTGCCACCGCGCACGCGGAGCAGTTGTACGCGCACGGCGCCGGGGGCGGGGCAAACAGCTTCGCGGTAATTCCAGCTTTCACAGGTGATCTCGCGCCATTGCTGGGCGGCGGCAGGTGCAGCGGGCAGAGTAAGCGCGAGGCCGGCACCCAGTGCATTGATAGACAGCGCAGACAACAGCAGGCGGCGCATGATCACTTCTCCCCCTTGTTTCACCCGATTTCCACCGGTGCTGGCAGCGTGAACTTGCCGCGCACCGATTGGCTTGCAGATGAATGGTGCCAGTGATTTTACCGATGTCAAGCGACAGAACTGGCCAAAGTTCAGTCAAAACAGGCCAAATCTTACAGTTGCTTCCCCTGCGCGCCGGCCTGTTCAACCGTGAACTGCCACGCCACCCGGCCCGATCGCGCGCCGCGCCCGGCTGACCAGGTGAGGGCCGCCGCGGGATCGAAGGCCAGCCCGTGTGCCGCGGCATAGGCGGCGCAGATGGCCAGATACGTCTCCTGATCGCAGGGGTGAAAGCCCAGCCGCAGGCCGAAGCGATCCGCCAGCGCCAGGTGATCATCGGCGGCATCGCGCGGGTTGATGGCGTCATTGTCGCTCATATCGCGGGGCACCAGGTGGCGGCGATTGCTGGTGACGATCAGGCGCACGTGATCCGGCCGCGCCTGCACGCCGCCATCCAGCAAGGATCGCAGCGCATGCACCTCGTCGGCATCGGCACCGAGCGACACATCATCCAGAAAGATCAGGAACGGCCGTTCCACCCCGGCCAATGTGCGGAACAGCGCGGGCAGGCTGGCCAGCGCCGGCAGCATCACCTGCACCAGTGCGATGTCATGGCCGCCGGCAACCAGATCGGCAACCACGCTGCGCGCCAGGCTGGATTTGCCCATGCCGCGCGAGCCCCACAACAGCACATCATGCGCCGGCAGGCGCAGCGCATGGCGGCGGCTGTTTTCCAACAGTTGCGTGGCCTGTGCCTCCACGCCGCGATACAGGGCCAGTGGCACGGGTAGCGCCGGGGGCAGGGCGGCAAGGCCGCCCCCATCCCAGCCAAACCAGTGCCCGGCGGCGGGATCGGCGGGTGGGGCTGGGGCCGGCGCCAACCGGTCGAGCGCGGCGGCAATGCGGGCGAGCAGAGCTTCCTGATAGTTCATGCCGCCAGCGATAGCCAAAAGTGTGCGCCTGCGAAACAAGGTCGTGACTCTGGCATCGGTTGCGCAGGCTGGCCCAAGCGGCTAGAGCCTTGCGCCAATCCGACCAATTTGATGGAAACCACGATGTTTGAAACCCCGGCCTATGCGCAGGCAGCAGGCGGCGCGGCCGCAGCAGGTGGCATGGCAGCCGTGATCGGCTTCCTGCCCTATCTGGCGATCTTTGCCATCTTCTATTTCCTGATCATCCGCCCGCAGCAGCAGCGCGCGAAACAGCACCGCGCCATGGTTGATGCCGTGAAGAAGGGTGATGATCTGATCACCGGCGGTGGCATCCTGGGCAAGGCGGTGCGGGTAACCGATACCGAAGTGGAAGTGGAAGCCGGCGCGGGCGTGCGTTTCACCGTACTGAAATCCACGCTGGCCGATGTGAAGCCGCGCGGGGTGCCGGCGGCGGCAAACGACAAGAGCGCCTGAGCCCATGCTGGATTTCCCCAAGTGGAAAACCTGGTCGATGTGGGCCACGGTGCTGCTGTGCCTGTTTCTGGCGCTGCCCAACGCGCTGGAACCGTCGCAGCTGGCGATGATCCCCGATGGCCTGCCCAAGGCGCAACTGCCGCTGGGTCTTGATCTGCGCGGCGGCTCGCACCTGATGCTGGAAGCCACCGCGAAGGATGTGGAAAAGGCCAAGCTGGAAGCGCTGGAAGACACGGTGCGCGGCGAACTGCGGGCCGCCGAAGGTGGCGCCATCGCCATCACCGATCTGTCGTTGAACCGTGGCCGCCTCACATTCAATGTCAGCGATCTGGCCCGGCTCGATCAGGCAATCAGCCTGCTCAACAAGGCGACCGCGCCGCTGGGTGTCGGCGCTTCCCGCGAAGTGGAGATCAGCCGGGCCAGCGTGCCCGGCCAGGTGGTGGTGACGCCAACGGCGGCCGGCATTGCAGCCGCCATCGATGGCGCCATGGCGCAGGCCGTGGAAGTGATCCGCAAGCGCATCGACGAATTGGGCACCCGTGAACCCACGATCGTGCGCCAGGGCAAGACCCGCATCGTCGTGCAGGTACCCGGCCTGCAGGACCCCGAAGCGCTGAAGGCGCTGCTCGGCAAGACCGCCAAGCTGGAGTTCAAGCTGGTCGATACCGCTGTAGATCCGGAAGAAGTGCTGCAGGGCCGCGCCCCTCCCGGCAGCCAGATTTTGCCCGCGCAGGAAGGCGGCCAGGTCGTCGTCAAGCGCCGCGCCATCATCACCGGCGATCAGCTGGTCGACAGCCAGGTTTCAACCGATCAGAACGGCGCGCCCGCCGTGTCGTTCCGGTTCGATTCCACCGGCGGTCGCCGCTTTGCGCAGGCCACCACCGAAAATGTCGGCAAGCCGTTCGCCATCATCCTCGATGGCATGGTGATTTCCGCGCCCAACATCAACGAGCCGATCCTGGGCGGCAGCGGCATCATCATGGGCAATTACACCGTTGCCACCGCCAACGAACTCGCCATCCTGCTGCGTTCCGGCAAGTTGCCGGTCGAACTGAAGGTGGTGGAGGAACGCACGGTGGGCCCCGATCTGGGGGCGGATTCGATCAAGGCCGGTATCATCGCCTCGATCGTGTCGGTGCTGGCCGTGGCCGGGTTGATGATCATGACCTATGGCCGTTTTGGCGTCTATTCGGTGATCGCGCTGGTGATCAACGTGCTGATGATCCTAGGCATCATGTCGGCCGCCGGCTTCACCCTCACGCTGCCCGGCATTGCCGGGATGGTGCTGACCATCGGTGCCGCCGTTGATGCCAACGTGCTGATCAACGAACGTATCCGCGAGGAACAGCGCAAGGGCAGGGGCGTGATCGCCTCGGTCGAGGTCGGCTTCAAGGAAGCCAGCCGCACCATCTGGGATGCCAACAGCCTCAACATCATCGTCGCCATCATCATGTTCCTGTTCGGCTCTGGCCCGATCAAGGGCTTTGCCGTGGTGCTGTCGATCGGGATCGCCACCTCGGTGTTCACAGCGGTGACCATCGTGCGCTGGATGGCGGCGCGCTGGCTGACCAATGCGCGCCCCGCGACCTTGAGCATCTGAGGACAAATCGATGCCGCTGAAACTTGTTCCCGACAACACCAACATTGGCTTCGTCAAACTCCGCTTCATCGCCTTTGCGCTGACGTTGGCGTTGACCATCGGGGCGGGTGCCCTGCTGGCGGTGCGCGGCCTCAACCTGGGCGTCGATTTCGTCGGCGGCCTCACCATGCAGGTGGAGTTTGCGCAAGCGCCGGCACTCGATACGCTCCGTGGCCGGGTGGACCGCGTGGGTGTGGGCGATTCCGCCCTGCAGGAATTCGGCAATCCGCAAACCATCCTGATCCGCCTGCCGTTGCCGGAAGGCGAAGAAGGCGCCGTGCAGCGCGTGGTTGGCAAGGTGCGCACCGCGCTGGAGCAGGATTACAAGGGCGTGAAATTTGCCCGCGTCGAAAGCGTGTCGGGCAAAGTTTCGGAGGAGCTGATCACCGATGGTCTGTGGGCTGTCGGCCTTTCCATGCTGTTCGTCGCCGTGTTCACCTGGTTCCGCTTCGAATGGTATTTCGGCGTTTCCACGGTGGTGGCGCTGGTGCACGATGTGGTGGTGACGCTGGGTTTCTTTGCGCTCACCCAACTGGAATTCGATCTCAACATCGTAGCTGCCGTGCTCACCATCATCGGCTATTCGCTGAACGACAAGGTGGTGATCGACGATCGCATCCGCGAGAATCTGCGCAAGTACCGCCAGATGGACATCAAGCAGATCATCGATCTTTCGGTGAACGAAACGCTGCCACGCACGGTGATGACCTCGGTAACGCTGCTCGCCGCCCTGTTGGCGCTGCTGTTCCTCGGGCCGGAAGTGATCTTCGGCTTCACCGCGGCGATGGTGCTGGGCATCGTTGTCGGCACCTATTCGTCGATCTTCGTGTCGTCCTCACTGCTGATCACGCTGGGCGTGAAACAGCGCGCGGCCGGCAGTGAAGACGCGCGGGCCAAGGGCGCCGAACGCATCGACTGAGCCCGCACAAACAAAAGGGCCGGCGCTCCCCATCGGGAACGCCGGCCCTTGTTGTTTCAGGCAGCTGCGTTCAGATCGGCGCGCCGCAGGGGCCAAAGGCCATGCACCACTGGCTGAGGGTCCCCATCACCAGCGCGCCGGCAAGCCAGAGGGCGCGGGTGCGTGTGTTGAGTTCCATCTGCATGTCATTCACTCCGCTGCAACCGCAACCGGACCCAGACCGATCCGGGCTTTGGCGGCTTCATATTCGCTAACAAGTTTGGCGACATATTCACCGGCCGACAATACGGACTTTACCGCGCCGATGCCCTGGCCGCAGCCCCAGATGTCTTTCCACGCCTTGGCATCAGTGTTGCCGCCGCTGCCGAAGTTCATCGCCGAAGGATCGCTGGTCGGCAGATTGTCGGGATCCATGCCGGCCTTGACGATCGACGGGCGCAGATAATTGCCGTGCACGCCGGTGAACAGGTTGGAATAGACAATGTCGGACGATTCGCTCTGCGTGATCATGTCCTTGTAATCCTGCACCGCGCGGGCTTCCTGCGTGGCGATGAAGGCGCTGCCGATATAGCCGAAATCGGCGCCCATCGCCTGGGCGGCGAGCACGGCTTCGCCCGTGGCGATCGAGCCTGAGAGCGCCAGCGGGCCATCGAACCATTCGCGGATTTCACGGATCAGCGCGAACGGGCTGGTGGTGCCGGCGTGGCCACCGGCGCCGGCGGCAACGGCGATCAGGCCATCGGCGCCTTTTTCCACGGCCTTTTTGGCGAACTTGTTGTTGATGATGTCGTGCATGACGATGCCGCCATAGCTGTGAATGGCCTCGTTCACGTCTTCGCGCGCGCCCAGCGAGGTGATGATCATCGGCACCTTGTATTTCACGCACAGCGCCAGATCGTCCATCAAACGATCGTTGGAACGGTGGACAATCAGATTGACGGCATAGGGCGCGTCGTTGGGACCGAGTTCGGTCGACAGGCGCTGCAGCCATTCTTCAAACTGCGCCAGCGGCCGGGCGTTGAGGCTGGGAAAGCTGCCAATGATGCCGGCGCGGCACTGCGCCATGACCAGCTCCGGACCGGAGATGATGAACAGCGGCGAACCGATCACCGGGATCGACAGGCGGCCAGCGAAGGCGGCAGGAATGGACATGGATATTCTCCCCAAAGACAGGGGACCAGACTTAGCCTTCGCTGCCCCAGATTGCCACCTCATCCTCGTCGCAGGCTGTGGCGCAGCCGCGGAACATGCCGGGCGTCGAAAACACCCAGCCCGGCACGCCATCGGTGCCGATAAAGATGATGCCGCCGGTGCCGCCCAGCGCGTTCACATCGGCCAAGGCGCGCTCCGCTGCCTGCGCCGCCGACAGGCCGGCCAGTCGCACCAGCGCGCCCATCTCGTGGCCCGCGCCGGCTCGGATGAAGGCCTCGCCGGAACCGGTGCAGGACAGCGCGACGCTGCGATCATCGGCCAGCGTGCCGGCGCCGATCAGCGGCGAATCACCGATGCGGCCCCAGCGCTTGCCAGTCAGCCCGCCCGTCGATGTCGCGGCGGCCAGATGGCCCTGCGCATCGCGGGCGACTGCGCCGACAGTGCCGTATTTCAGATCAGCGTCGAACACATCCTCGCCGCGTGCCGCTGCCGCTTTCATCATCTGCAACGCCTGCCAGCGGCTTTCGACCCGGAACCAGCTTGGCTCGACCTGTCCCAGCCCCTGTTCCAGCGCAAAGACATCAGCCCCGTCGCGGGCGAGCAGCACGTGCGGGCTGTTGCGCATCACGGCACGGGCCAGTTGCACCGGGTTCTTGGTGCGGGTGACGCCAGCCACGGCGCCGGCCTTGCGCGATGCCCCGTCCATCACGGCGGCATCCAGTTCGGTGCGGCCTTCGGCGGTGAACACGGCGCCGCGGCCGGCATTGAACAGCGGGTGATCTTCCAGCACGCTCACGGCGGCCACCACGGCATCGACAGCGCTGCCGCCGGCGCTCAGCACCGCCTTGCCGGCCGCCAGCGCACCGGCCAGACCGGCGCGGCAATCGGCTTCCGGGCCGGGCAATGTATCCTGTGATAGCTGCCCGCACCCGCCATGGACGACCAACGACCAGGCGGGGGAATTGTTCATCGCGGATCCGGGAGGGATGGTAGCAGCGGGCAGATTTGAACTGCCGACCTCCGGGTTATGAATCCGGCGCTCTCACCAACTGAGCTACGCTGCCACAGGCGTTTGGGAGGCGCTGCTATAGTGGCGGCATCCTTGTGGGTCAACCGGGTTTCAGAAACTGTAGACCAGCGTGGCGCGCGTGACGGTATCGCTGTTCAGGCGACCCGGCGGCGGGTTGCTTTCGTTGTTGTACTGGAAGGAAAACCGCGCCGAAAGCCGGCCATTCAGCTTGGCGGTCAGCTGCGACAGCGCCAGCAGCGAGTTGTTGCTGTTGTCATAATAATAGGTCGCAGCCTGGCTGAAGTTCAGCACGTCGTTGATCTGCCATTTGGCGTTGAGGCCAGCGCGGGCGGCGAAGCTGTTATCGGTTACGCCATTGATGAACCGCGTTTGCCGCAGCGCCGGGCCGCCATCCACGGCGATGGTCAGATTCGGCGTGTCCACCACGCGATAGCCAAGGCCGATGGCCTGCGTGAAGCGGCTGGAAAAGCCGGTGAAGCGATCCCGCTCCCAGCTCAAGGCGAGCAGGGCATAGGCGCGGCTGCTGAACTTCCAATTGCCTTCATAGCCGGCGAAATAGCGCTCGCGCGAGGCCACGCCATTGTCTTCCTGATAATCGACGATGCCGCGCACACTGTGTTTCCAGCTGCGGCTTTCCTTGGTCAGGCCCACGCCGATAGCCACGCCGCGGTTGCGGGTGTTGCCGGTGGAAATGAAGCCGCCGGCCTCACCCTGGCCGCTCCAGCCATCAAGAAAGCCCTGGGAAGCGAGTTTTTCTTCGCGGGCCTTGGCAGCGGCGGCATTGAACGCCGCCAGCTTGGCATCGATTTCGGCGGCGCTGGCCGGGTTGGTTTTCTTCGCGACTCCGGCCACCACGGCCCGTTCCTCAGGGCTGGCTGCTGCATCGATCATCGCTTCCACCGCCGGCGGGATTGGTTCGGCAAAGGTCGGCGTGGCCAGCAAAGCAAGAGTCAGCGGCAGAAAGCTTTTCATGTTGCGGTCTCCCCATGGGTAACAACAGTTTGACTATGCCGCAGCCGGTGGTCAACTGCAGTTCAGAAAATATTGACCAGCGTAACGAATGTACCAGTATCGGTGTTTTCGCAGCCCGGCTGCGGATTCTTTTCATTGTTGATCTGGAACGAAACGCGGCCCGAAAGGCGGCCATTCGACCGCGCCAACGTTTGCGAGAACGACAGAAGCATATTGTTGCGCCGATCGTTGTAGTTATTCACGGTTTCCGTGGAAGCCAGCATCGCCGAGTTCACCCACTTCGCCAGTGGCAGTCCATCCGCCCGGCGCACCCCGACTGGCCAAGCGCTCTTCCCGGGCTTTCGCCGCAGCCGAGGTTGATCTGCGACACGCACACATCAACTCTGGCAACACGCGCCGGGTGGGCCTTGCGGCCATTGGCCAGCCGGGACTATCCGAATTCAAGGGGACTGGCAGACCGCCAGAATCCGGGGCAAAGGGCGGAGATGACTCTTGCTGCCGACATCAAGCCAATTCCGCTTTCGCTGGTCGAGACCGATCTTGCGGCCGCCGCTGCCGGCTTTGGCGATGCCTTTGCCCGCACCGGTTTTGCGGTCGTTTCCGATCACGGCATTGATCAGGGCCTGATCGACCGCGCCAATGCCGCCACCAAGGCGTTCTTTGCGCTGCCGGAGGACGTGAAGCGCCGTTATGTCGTGCCCGGCGGTGGCGGCCAGCGCGGGCTGACGCCGTTTGGCGTCGAGGCCGCCAAGGGCCATGCCAAGGCCGATCTGAAGGAATTCTGGCACGTCGGCCGCGAACTGCCGCCCGGCCATGCTTATGCCAGCGTGATGCCGGCCAATCTGTGGCCGAGCGAAATCCCCGACTTCCATGAAGCGGTGTGGGCATTGTTCGACGCGCTCGACAAGACGGGTGCCACGCTGTTGCGCGCCATCGCCGTGCACCTGGGGCTGGATGTCGATTTCTTCGCCGATCCGGTGCGCGATGGAAACTCGATCCTGCGCCTGCTGCACTATCCGCCGGTGCCGCCAGAGACGGCGGGCGCCATCCGTGCTGGCGCGCACGAAGATATCAATGTGATCACCCTGCTGCTGGGGGCCGAGGAAGCCGGGCTGCAATTGCTCGGCAAGGATGGCGAATGGCGCTTCATCGATGCGCCGGCCGGCAGCCTGGTGTGCAACGTGGGCGACATGCTGCAACGGCTGACCGGGCATCGCCTGCCATCGACCACGCACCGCGTCGTCAATCCGGCGCCGGAACGCATGGGTGTGGCGCGTTATTCAACGCCCTTCTTCCTGCATTTCCGCCCGGATTATCTGATCACGGCGCTGCCGGGCGGGCCGGTGGAAGAGCCGCCCATCACCGCGAACGATTATCTGCTGGAACGGCTGCGCGATATCAAACTGCTGTAATATTAGGCGGGCAGGGGACACGACATGATGATGCGCACAATGCTTCTGGCCGGCTTGCTGGCCACCTCCGTTTCAGCGGCCCCGGTGCTCGACACGCCGCTGAAAGACAATTGGTGGGCTGATGGCCGCGCCGCGCTTGATGCCCGGCTGAGGGTGGTGAACCGGCCACGGAAGGCGAAGAATGTCATCCTGATGGTGGGTGACGGCATGGGCGTGTCCACGCTCACCGCCGCGCGCATCTTTGATGGCCAGCACCCGATTGATGGCCGGGCGCCGTCCACGGGCGAGGAAAACAGCCTGGCGTGGGACAAGATGGCCAGCACGGCGCTGGTCAAGACCTACAACACCAACGCCCAGGTGCCCGACAGCGCCGGCACCGCCAGCGCCTTCAACACGGGCGTGAAGACGCGCATCGGCGTGATCAACATGGGTGCCGATCAGGGCACCGAAGCCTGCAAGACGCCGGACAAACTGCCGCGCACGCTGGCCGAAATCGCCAAGGGGCAGGGGATGGGCGTGGGTGTTGTCACCACCACCCGCATCACCCATGCGACACCGGCTGCTGTGTATGGCCATGTGCCGTTCCGCGATTGGGAAGGGGCGGATCGCGCCTATCCGGCCGAGGCACGCGCATCGGGCTGCATCGATCTTGCGACCCAGTTGGTCAGCTTCAAGGGCGGGCTGGACGTGGTGCTGGGCGGCGGCCGCGCGCGCTTCCTGCCGGCGGGCAAGGGCGGCCAGCGCGATGATGGCCGCAATCTGGTGGAAGCCTGGCAGCAGGCCTGGCCGCAAGGCAAATATGTTGCCGATTCAAAGGGTCTGCGCGCGCTGGATGCCCGCGATGCCGGCCCGGTGTTTGGCCTGTTCCATCCCGATCATCTGAGCTTCGAGCATGACCGCAAGGATGATGCCGAGCCCAGCCTGCCGGAAATGGCCCGATTTGCCCTGGCCAGGCTGGAAGCCGGCACCAAGGCGCGCGGCGGCAAGGGCTATTATCTGATGATCGAAGGCGGCCGCATCGATCATGCCCACCACGCCAGCAACCCCTATCGCGCGCTGAAGGAAGCGCAGATGTTCAGCGCCACCGTGGCCGAGGTGCTGAAAAGCGTGAACCTGGATGAGACTTTGGTGCTGGTGACGGCCGATCACAGCCATGTGCTGACCATCGCCGGCTATCCGGAGCGCGGCAATGATATCCTGGGCTATATCAAGCCGCCCAAGGGGGGCGGCGAAGGCGATGGCGGGCTGAGCCCGGAAGGCTTTGCGCTGGATGATCGCGGCCAGCCGATGACCACGCTCTCCTATGCCAACGGGCCTTTCGTGAGCCGCGGCCTGTCCCGCACGCTGCCGCCCACGGATCCCAACTATCTTGCCAACAAGACCTATGGCACCGGCAGCGAAAGCCATGGCGGTGAGGATGTGGCGCTGTTTGCCGAAGGCCCGCGCGCCGATCTGGTGCGCGGCGTGATGGAGCAGAATCTGATCTTCCACATCATGGCGGAAGCGCTCGGCTGGCGTTGAGCCAGCCATACGGTATTTCAGCCAGCGATCAGCCAGCCGGCCAGCAATCCGCCGGCGGTTCCGAGTGACAGTCCCAACCAGAGCCAGAGGCGCTTGACGCGCTGGCCAGGTTGGCTGTGTGCAAGATGCGGCCCTTGGGGCATGGCGAGCTTCTTCGGTTGCGACCCGAAAAGAACTTGCAATTAACGTGCCAAATTTCGGATTGCCGGCAAGTGACTGATTAGGCTCGACCGGCCAACCCTGACGTTTAATCAGTTGTAAAGCCTACCGACAGTTCGGGGTAGGTGGCGCCGATGAAAAAGAGGCCATCGGGCGGCGCATTCAGGCCCAGCGCATCGCGATCACGGGCGGCGAGCGCGGCAGCAAGATCGTCGGCGCTCCACTTGCCTTCGCCCACAAGTTTCAGACAGCCCACCATCGAACGCACCTGGTGATGCAGGAAACTGCGGGCAGCGGCGAAAACATGCACTTCCTCGCCCACGCGCTTCACCTCCAGTCGATCAAGCGTGCGCACCGGTGAGTTTGCCTGGCACTTGGCAGAACGAAAGGTGGTGAAATCATGCCGGCCTGCAAGGCGTTGCGCCGCTGCGTGCATGGCCTGCGCATCCAGTGGCGTCGGCACCCGCCAGGCCAGCCCGGCATCGAAGGTGAGCGGGGCGCGGCGGTTGATGATGCGATAGTGATAGCGCCGCCCGGTGCAATCGAAGCGGGCGTGCCAATCGGGGGCTTGCGCACAATCGAGGATGGCCACCGGCTGCGGCTTCAACCGGGCATTGATCGCCTCCATCAGGCGAAACGGCGTGAGGGGTTTTGCGATATCGGCGTGGGCCGGCATGGCGCGGGCGTGGACGCCGGCATCGGTACGGCCCGACGCATGGACTTCCACCGTCTCGTCCGTCACCTCCAAGATCGCCTGCTCGATGGCGGCCTGCACCGATGGGCCATGATCCTGCCGCTGCCAACCCATATAGGGCCGGCCATCATATTCCACCGTGAAGCGCAAGCGCGTCATAGCACCGGCGTGCCAGCAGGCACCCGCCGGCCGTTGAGCAGCGCCTTGACCGGCATGGCCGGTTTGCCGGCACGCTGGACCAGTGTGGGGCGCAGCACGCCATCGCCGGTGCCCAGCCCAAGCCGATCATCGACGGTGACGCCGGGCGCGGCCGGGCCGGGCTCCACGCTGGCAGCAAGGATCTTCACCCGTTCACCAGCGATATCGAGCCAGGCCCCCGGCGCCGGGTTGAAGCCTCGCACCTGCCGTTCCAGCTGCACGGCGGGCAGGGCCGTATCAAGATGCGCTTCGGCCTTGTCGATACGCGGGGCGAGTGTGACGCCGTCTTCCGGCTGCGGCACGGCCGCGCGCGGATTGGCCAGCACGTCAATCAGCAGATCGGCGCCCAACTGCGCCAGTTCGGCAAACAGATCGCCGCTGGTCTTGCCGTCGATGGGCGTCTCCACCGTGGCCAGCATCGGGCCGGTATCAAGCCCTTCCTCCATCTGCATGATGGTAACGCCGGTGACGGCATCGCCGGCCAGCACTGCCCGCTGGATCGGCGCCGCCCCGCGCCAGCGTGGCAGCAGCGAACCGTGAATGTTGAGGCAACCCAGGCGCGGCGCATCGAGCACGGCGCGCGGCAGGATCAGGCCATAGGCAGCGACCACGGCAACATCGCAGCCTTGCGCGATTTCGAGGAACTGGGCCACCGCCGCCGGATCGCGGAAGGTGCGCGGGGTGAACACCGGGATGCCAAGCGTTTCGGCGCGGGCATGCACCGGGCTCATCTGCAATTGCTTGCCGCGCCCGGCCGGCTTGGGCGCGCGCGTATAGACGGCGATGATCTCGTGCCCCGCCGCCGCCAGCGCATCAAGCGCCGGAACCGCAAAAAAAGGCGTGCCCATGTGGATGATCCGCATGGGCACGCCTGTAAACGATTAAATGGTGAAGGGGGAAGGGGCCTTAGCGGCTCATCACCATGGTGACGGCGCGGCGGTTCTGCGCATAGGCCGCTTCATCGGCGCCATCCACGGCCGGCTTTTCCTTGCCATAGGAAATGGTGTTGAGCCGGGCCACGTCGATGCCCTGCGATGCCAGGAAATTCTTCGCCGAATTGGCGCGGCGGTCACCCAGCGCGAGGTTGTATTCGCGGGTGCCGCGCTCGTCGCAATGGCCTTCCAGCGTCACGCGCACGCTCGGGTTGCCGCGCAGCCAGGTTGCATGCTTCAGCAGGGTGGCGCGGGCTTCGCCATCCAGTTCATAGCTGTCATAGGCAAACAGCACCGTGTCGCCGCCGGCCTGGGCGCGCAGATCGTCCTGGCTGCCGGGCACGATGTTGCTTGCGCCGGTTTCAACGGTGGCGGGCCGTTCTGCCGGTGTCGGCGCAGCCGTTTCCGGGCGAGCAGTAACGGGCGGCGCTTGCAGGGCGGCCGGCGGCTTGGGCGCGCAGGCGGCAGCCAGCACCACCAAGGCGATGAGCGGGAGTTTGTGCAGGTGGCGGGTCATATTGGGGCTCCTCTTCCAACTGTCAGGGCAACAGGGGTGACCATGCCGGATCGGATGCATCCAGCGGGGTGGCAATACGGCGTTCATTCAAACCGGAAATATCAACGGACCACAAGCCCGAACGGCCTGATCGATCGCCGCGGGCAAACAGGATTACGCGGCCATTGGGGGACCAGGCCGGGCTTTCATCCTGAAAACCGTTGGTGAGCAAGCGTTCGCCGCTGCCATCGGGGCGCATCACGCCCACGCCGAAACGGCCGCCGCCCATGCGGGTGAAGGTGATGTAATCGCCGCGCGGGCTCCACACCGGGCTGGCGGAGCGGCCTTCGCCAAAGCTGATCCGGCTCTGGCCGCTGCCATCGGCGTTCATCACATACAGCTGCTGCGATCCGCCGCGATCGCTTTCAAACACGATCTTGGTGCCATCCGGCGAATAGCTGGGCGAGGTATCGATGCCCGGCCCGCTGGTGAGGCGCTGGGTGGCGCGGGTGGCGAGGTTGAAGCGATAGATATCGGTGTTGCCGCCCACCGCCATCGAGAAGACAAGGTTCTGCCCATCGGGCGAGAAGCGCGGCGCAAACGTCATGGTGGAAAACTGGCCCACCGCTTCCTGGCGGCCGCTGCCCAGCGTGTAGAGCCACACGCGCGGGCGGTTGTTCTCGAAACTCATGTAGGTGATGGTCTGCTGCCCCGGCGCAAAGCGCGGCGTGAGCACGAGGTTCTGCCCCGACGTGAGGAAACGATGGCCGGCGCCATCCTGATCCATTATGGCGAGCCGCTTGATGCGCTTGGTGCGCGCACCGGTTTCGCTCACATAAACGATGCGGCTGTCGAAATAGCCGCTCTCACCCGTCAGGCGCGAATAGACGAGATCGGCGCATTTGTGCGCCGCACGCCGCCAGCCGGCCGCCGTGGTGACAAAACCCTGCCGCGCGATTTCGGCGCCGGCAAACACATCATAGGCATAACAGGCCAGCGTGATGCCGCCATCGGGATTGGATGTCACCGTGCCCGTTACCAGCGCCTGCGCCGCGATGGTGCGCCATGCCGGAAAATCGGGCTTCAGCACATCGTCAATGCCAACCGTGGTCGTGTAAGCCGCCGGATCGATCGGCTTGAACAGGCCGGAGGACTTGAGATCATTGGCGATCACCAGTGCCGCACGTTCGCCCAGCTGCGTTGTGGTGCCGGCTTCCGTGCTGGCGCCATTGCCGGGGGCAAAGGCAGGCACCGCGATCGGCATCGGCTGCATCAGGCCGGCGTTGATATCCACTCGCAGCGGTCCTGCCGTTCCCGGCGTCTGGGCCGCAGTCTGTGCCGGGGCAATTGAAGCAAGTGCAAGAAGCAGAATCATGCGCATGGCTGCACCTTATCAGGGGTGCAGCCTGAACGGGAGCCATAGCCGCGTTTCGATTGCAGAAGTGCGGCAACGCGGTCATCCAAGTGTCGGCAGACTTTACAGTTTTCCCCGGCGCGCTGCGGCAAGCCGTTGGATTCAATGGACGGGGAGCGTGGCACGAAGCTTGCAAGCTACCATTCACACCCCAAACCCAGGAAACGCTTGTGAAAACAATTGCTCTGCTTGCCCTGTCCATCGCCGCCCTGGCCGCAACGCCCGCCGCTGCTGTCGATTTCACCATCGGCACCGGCACGTCGGACAACTGCTTCCCGTTCGGCTGCCAGCTGTCGGGCCAGACCTCGACCCGCTACCAGCAAGTCTATGACGCTGCGGCCTTTCCGGGCGCTGTCACCATCACCGCGCTCAGCTTCACGGTGGTCAGTGGTGGCAGCCAGTTGATCGATGGCCCGGTGTCGATTTCGCTGTCGACCACGAGCGTCGGGGTTGGCAGTATCGATACGGTGAATTTCGACGCCAATCTGGGTGCTGACAATCTGGTGGTGTTCAACGATGTGCTGCCGGCGCTCAGCGGCGGTCTGCTCACCATCAATTTCGCCACGCCTTTCAGCTATAATCCGGTGGGCGGTAATCTGCTGTTCAACCTGTCGCGCGCGCGCGGTACCGATCTTTCGCCTGGCGTCGGCCCATTTTTCGCGGCGGCCGGTGGCGACAGCACGGTGACCAGCCGCGCCCAGAATTTTGGCAGCAGCAACATCGGCTGGGGCCTCAACACCACGTTCACCACCGGCGCTGCCGTGGTGCCGGAACCCGCCAGCTGGGCGATGCTGATCGCCGGCTTCGGCCTGGTGGGCGCCGCTGCCCGCCGCCGTCGCGCTGTCGCGGCCTGAGTTCGAGCACTAATCCGAAAGAGGGGGAGGCCTTGCGCCTTCCCCTTTTTTTGTGCGACCATTGTGTGTTGCATAAACAATACACAGGGGCGCTGGCGTGAACAAGATACTCACCATGTGTGCCGTGCTGATGCTCGCCAATCCCGCAAGCGCCGCCGATCTGCTGATCCACGGCGGCCCGATCCTGACCATGGTGGGGGACAAGCCACATACGGTTACGGCCGTGGTGGTGGAAAGCGGCAGGATCACTTTTGCCGGGCCGTTGGCACAGGCGCAGCGCATGGCTGGGCCGGGGACGCGGCGGCTTGATCTGAAGGGCCGCACGCTGCTGCCCGGCCTGATCGATGCGCATAGCCATCTCGCCATGGCGGTCGATCTGGCGCGGCGGGTGAATGTGTCGGGCGCGCCGGTCGGCACGGTCGCCAGCATCGCCGATCTGGTCGGCAAGCTGGCCGCAGAGGAGGTGACGCTGAAGATCGCGCCCAGTGAATGGCTGGTGGGTTGGGGTTATGATGCCAGTCTGCTCAGCGACAAGCGCGACCTGACCCGCCGCGATCTGGATGCGCGCTTCCCGGATCGGCCGGTGCTGGTGATGCATGTTTCGGGCCATGGCGCCGTGCTGAACAGCGCCGGGCTGGCGGCAATTGGTGTGACGCCCGACACGAAGGCGCCCGAAGGCGGCCTGATCAACCGCGAAGCCGATGGGCGCACGCCCAACGGCCAGATCTGGGAAAGCGCGTTGATGCTGGCCGGCCCGGCGCTGAAGCCGCCGCCGCGCGAACTGCGCCTGCAAAATCTCGCTGCCGTGCAGCAGCTTTATGCGAAGAACGGCTACACCCTGGCCAATGATGGCTTCACCAGCCTGGCCGATCTCGATCTGCTGCAAGCCGCCGCCACACAGGGGCGTTTGGTGCTCGACGTGGTGGCGCTGCCGTCATTCGTCGATTTCAAGCGCTGGGCTGGCAATGCCGCCTATCCGATCGGGCAATGGCAGGGCCGGCTGAAACTGCAGGGCATCAAGATCACCCAGGATGGCAGCCCGCAGGGCCGCACCGCCTTTATGAGCGTGCCCTATCTGCACGGCGGCCCGAACGGGCAGGAAAATTGGCGCGCGCAGGGCATCCAGCCTTATCCCGCCTTCCTCGCCACCGCCAAGGCCGCCAGTGCCGCCGGGCTGCAGCTGTTCATCCACGCCAACGGCGATGCCGCGATGGACGACGTGATCAATGCGGTAGACACGCTGAAGCTGCCTGATGATCACCGCACCATCGTGATTCACAGCCAGGTGCAGCGGCCCGATCAACTGCCGCGCTACGCCGCCCTGGGCATCACGCCGAGTTACTTCACCAACCACAGCTATTTCTGGGGCGACGTGCATCGCAGCAACTTCGGCGAAGAGCGCGCCGCCCGCATCTCCCCGATCAAGAGCGCGATGGCGCTGGGCATCAAGGCCAGCAACCACAGCGATTTCATCGTCACCCCGCTCGATCCGATGTTCATCCTGTGGACCAGCATGGCCCGCACCACCCGCAGCGGGTTCCTGCTCGGCCCGGCCGAGCGCCTCAACGCCTGGGCCGGCCTGAAGGCGCTGACCATCAACCCGGCCTGGGCCTATCGCGAGGAAAGCCGGCGCGGCAGTATCGAGGTGGGCAAGCTCGCCGATTTCACCCTGCTCAGCGCCAATCCGCTGACGACGCCGGCGGCGCGCATCCGCGGGATCAAGGTGGTGGGGACGATGAAGGAAGGGCGGTTCATTTGGGACGCGCTTCCCTGAGGCTTACGTCATCTCTTCCGGGTCGAAGTTGATCTCCACGCTCCCCCACAGGTCGTACAGTTCCGCCGGCAGCTTCAGGGGCTGGCAACGCAGCACGGCGCGGCGGGCGGTTTCGGCAAAGGCGCGGGCGTAGTCGGCATTGGCGGCGGTCATGCCGGTGGGGGTGCCGGCGACCGGCATGCCCACCACCCGGCCGTCGCGGCTGTAGTTCACGGTCACGATCACCGTCATGCGGCGCACGTCGCGGCCGCCGGTGGGCGGGTTCCAGCACGGGGCGACCTGGGCGCGGATAGCCTGGGCCAATGTGGCGGCGGCGCGCGGATCGACGGTGGCGCGGGCAGGGGCGCTGGCGTTGAGTTCCTTGGCCAGTTTCGAGGTATCGAGCGGCTTCTTGGTCGCCTTGGGAAGCGCCTTGTCGATCAGGCTGGAGAGGGTGGAGGTGTCCAGCGGAGAGGGTGGGGCCTTGGTGGGCGTCGCGGCCTTGGGCTTGGGCGGGGTGGGCTTGGTGGGTTCAGGCGGCGGCACGGCGTCAGGCCGCAGAGGTTCCGGTTCCGGCGCGGCTTCGGCTTCGGGGGCAGCGGCGGCGGTTTCCTGCGGCGCGGCCTCCATTGAAGGCTTGGGCGGTTCGGGTGTGCGGGCCAAGTCGGATATGTCGACGATTTCCACCGGCACGGCGTCGGTGGGCGCAGCCAGCATCTTCTGGCTGTTCTGCCAGGCAAGGCTGAGCGCGGCCAGCAGCACCAGATGTGCGGTGGCAGCGCCGGCAATGCTGAGGCGTTCGGCGCGCGTCATTGCGGGTTTTTGGCTTGCCCGTCGGTAACCAGCGCCACTTTCTTGAAGCCGGCGCCGTTCACGTCGCCAACGACCTGCATCACCCGGCCATAATCCAGCCCGCGATCGGCACGCACATAGACGCGCGCTTCGTCGCTGCGGGCTTCACGCAGCGCGGCGAGCTTGGCGGGCAGGGCGGCAGGGGCAATGGCCATGCGATCAACAAACAGCTCGCCAGCGGCATTCAGGCTGATCTGGATTGGCGACTGATCCTGCGGCAGGCTTTGCGCCTTGGCGTCGGGCAGATCGACCGGGACGCCGGCCACCAGCAGCGGCGCGGTCACCATGAAGATGATCAGCAGCACCAGCATCACGTCCACCAGCGGCGTGACGTTGATTTCCGCCATGGGCTGGCGGCCGCGACCTCTGCCGCGTCGGGGAACACCCATGCCCATTATTGGCTGTCCATGCCGTCAAGCTGGCGGGAGAGGAGGTTGAGATATTCCTCCGAGAAGGCATTCAGGCGGGCTTCGAGCCGGTTCACCCGGTGCAGCAGCCGATTGTAGCCGATCACGGCGGGAATGGCCGCGAACAGGCCGATGGCGGTGGCAAACAGCGCCTCCGCGATGCCGGGGGCGACGACAGCCAGCGAGGTGTTCTGGCTGGCGGCGATGCTGGCAAAGCTGCGCATGATGCCCCACACGGTGCCGAACAGGCCGACGAACGGCGCGACTGAGCCAATGGTGGCGAGCGCGTTCAACCGGTCTGACAGTTCATCAATGTCGCGGCCGATGGCGACATTGATGGCGCTGGCCAGGCGCCCCCGCAGGCCTTCGCGATCGATGCTGCGGCCGGTCTTGGCCGAAAGGCTGCGCCGCCATTCGTTCATGCCGGCGAGGAAGGCGCGGGCGGACGGGTGATCGGCGCGGGAGGCGGGTTCATAGAGGCTGTCCAGATCCTTGGCCTTCCAGAACCAGTCTTCAAACTTGGCGGCTTCACCGTTAAGGCGCGACAGCCGGCGCGAGCGTTCGAGAATGATCGCCCAGCTCCACACGCTGGCCAGCAGCAGCCCGAACATCACCGCTTTCACGACGATGTCTGCCTGCATGAACAGGGCGAAGGGCGACAGTTCGGCCGCGGTCTTGATGGCGATATCGGCTTGCATCATGGTTCCTGTGCCAGAAGTTCATGGAACCGCGCCATCCAGTCGCGCGGTTGCCGGCGGGGGCGGCCGGCGGGATCGAGGAAAGCGGCGACCAGCGTAGCGTCCAGCAGCGGCTCACCGGCGCGGGTGATGCGCTGGGCGATGGCGCAGGCGGCGGCGCGGACGCTGATGAGGCGGGTCTCGATGGTCAACACATCGTCCAGCTTCGCCGGGCGCAGCCATTTGATCTGCATTTCTGTCACCGCATAGGCGCCTTCACCACCCTTCACCGCCGCGCCATGATCAATGCCGGCGACACGCAGGAATTCGGTACGGCCGCGTTCCATGAAGTGCAGATATTTGGCGTGATACATGATGCCGGCGGTATCCGTGTCTTCGAAATAGACGCGTGCCGGCAGACGGTGGATGCCGCCGTCGATCGCTCCGGATGGGGGAAGGGGGGACATGGCTTCAGATAGGGGCTTGGGCGGCGAACACGCAATGAAAAAGGGCGCCAGCAGCAGTGCCACTGGCGCCCTTTCGGCAATCTGAATGGGGATTAGTCCTTGGCGGGACGCGCTTCACGCTTTTCCACGATGCGAGCGGACTTGCCGCTGCGGCCACGCAGATAATAAAGCTTGGCGCGGCGAACGACACCGCGGCGGACGACTTCGATGGCTTCGATGCTCGGGCTGTACAGCGGGAACACGCGCTCCACGCCTTCGCCGAAGCTGATCTTGCG
>NZ_JAUMBI010000102.1:0-4093 GCF_032115815.1 Sandarakinorhabdus sp. | reverse complement strand
GCATGGCGTGCGGTGACAACGCCGGAAATCTGCGCCACCGGCCGGGCCACATCGCCGCCCAACCGGATGGTCGCCAGCAGCGCCCCCAATTCCGGCGCGATATCGGGCGCGCCGGGCGCCAGACCGCGCCCGGGATGCACGCTCACCTCCACGCCCAGCGTGCGGGTCAGTTCATCCTCGATCGCCAGGATCAGCGGTTCGAACGGCGTATCATCGCCATCATCGGGCGCGGCTTCGGCCGGGCGGGGCCGCCAGCTGTCTACGAAACTGGCCGCCGGCGGGGCTTCGGTGCGGATCAGCAGATCACTCATTGCACAACCAGCGAGGTGAAGAACACCTCCTCCACGCCGCCGGGTTCACCCTTGGATTTGAGCGCGCTGTTGATCACGCCCTTCAGTCGTTCGCGCAGATCATCCTTGGCCTTGGCGCTTTCGATGTCAGGCTCGCGCACTTCGCCCAGCGCCGCCAGCACCGCCGAAACGATGGCCGGCTTGTGCTTTTCGATCGATTCCACCGCTTCCGGCCCGCCAAAGGTGGAGAGCGAAATCTTGATCTGCAAATAGCGGCCGCTATCGGCCAGGTTCGACGTGAAGGCGTTATCGACCTCCACATATTCCAGCGGCCCTTCCGGCACCGGATCATGCGGTGCCGCCGCCGGAGCGTGGGCCGCACCGCCGCCACCCAGCAAGGCGGGCGCGAACTTGATCAGCGCAATCGCCGCGCCGGCACCGCCGGCGCCGGCCCCCAACACACAGGCCAGCAGCGGCACCAGCAGCGCCGGCAGGCCCTTTTTCTTCTTGGGCGCATCTTTCACTTTGGCATCGGCTTCGGCCATGGCGGGATCCTCAGGCAAAACGGTCAATGGTGGCGGGTCGGTTCAGGCCCAAAGGATTCTGGGCAGGACGGGCTGCCAGCCGGCGGGTTGCCGCAATCGGCGAATCATCATCGCGACGGGAGGATTGGCGCTGGCGGTCGCGCCCGCCGCCACCCAGATCAGCGCGCTGGCCATTGACCGAAAGGCCCGCCAGCGCGACCCCGGCCGCCGCCAGATCCTGGCTGAGGCGCGGCGCATCGGCGCCGATCAGCACGGCGGCGGCGGGCTGGGCCTGCATCACCACCTGCAATTGATCCGGCCCACCGCTCAGGCGGACGGCGACATCCCCCAGCCGGTCGCTGGAAACGGTGAGGGCAGGATTGGTCTCGGGCGACGCAAGAGGGGGCGCGGGAGAGGGATTGGGGGGTACGGCGGCCGAAGCGTGTGCCGTTGCCGGCGTGGCCAAAGATGGCGGCACGGCAAGGGTGAATGTTGGCATGGAAATCGCCGGCTGCGGCCGTTCGGCCAGCACGGGCTGTTCATCGAAACCCGCGCGCCGCGCCCGTTCAGCCCTGATCGGCGGCTGCGCCAACGGCCCGCGCCGCGCTGAGGGCGGCGACACGTCTGCCCGGGCTGTGGCCCCGATCGGGATCGAGACCGGGGTCGAGATGGGGGTCGTGACCGGATCGGGGACTGGCGCGGTGGCCTTATCGGTGATGGGGGCATTGACCGGAACAGCCGGCGACAGATCGGGGCCGGCGGCTGGCGGCAACGGCGTGGATGTTGGTGGGGACACGGCCAGCGTCGGTGCCGGTTCGGGCCGCGCCTCGGTCAGGGCGCTGATCGTCACGGCCGGCGGGCGCGGGATATCGAACCAGGACGCCGGAATGCGCGCCGGATCAAGCCAGGCCGGCGGCACCTTGGTGGGATCATACCACGCGGGCGGCGGCCGGGTAGGATCGCTCCACGGCGGCGGCGGATTGGCAGGATCAAACCAGGGCGGGGCGACGTGCGGATCATACCAGGGCGGCTGATCATCCGTGGGAAACGGGATCGGCTGGCCGGTGACATTGCGCAGGATGAAATCGGCTGGCGGCGGGGCAGCGGGCTGAGGGGCCGGCGACGGCGCAGCCGCGGTGATCGGAGGGCTGGGAAGCGCGGGGGGCGAGGGCAAGCCATTCTGCCAGCCCCGCACCCGACCCGGATCGGAGGCCGGCGCCAATCCGGCCAGTCGCGGGCTGGAGACAGCGCGCAGGGGCCATGGGCCAGCGAGCCCGAAGTTCAAGGCGGCCACACCGCGACCCAGCATGTTGCCGGCAGCAGCCCCGGATCCAGGTGCCGGCTCGGGCGCTGGCTCCGGCAAGGCGGCGGGTGGAATAAATTCGGCCGGCAGATTGGCCAGTTCCGGTACCAGCACCAACGCCCAAGCCTGCTCGATCGCCGGCGATTGCGCGGTTTCAATCTCGCCGGACACGGGTTCCACCGTGCCGCCAGCCGCCGGCAGCAGTGGGCCACTTGCCGCCAGCATGCCGGCAAAGGCCGGCAGCGCTGAGCCAGCAGCCGGCAGCAGTTCCGGCGGTTCTGCCGGCACCGCCAGATCAAGCGGCAGCACGGCTTGCGGGCTGGGCAGGTTCAGCATGGATCCTCCTGTTCGGCTCGGCGGGCCAGCGCGGCGTCGACAGCGGCGCGGGCGGCAGCCAGCTTGCGGCTGGCCTCATCACGGGTGGTGGCAGACCGGTCGCGGCGCTGGGCGATTTCCACAGCAATATCGTGTACTTGCGCATCGATGCGGGCGCGGGCCGAACGCACGGCGGCGCTGGCCACGCCTTCGCCCTGCCCGCCCACCAGCGATCGCACCCGTTCCAGCAGCGCGGCGTCGGCCGCCGCCTGGCCCTGTGCGCGGGCCAGATCAGCCAGTGCCAGCCGCTCGCGGATGCGGCGCACACGGATCAGGCGATCAAGCGCACTCATGGCTCGGGCACCATCTCAAGCAATGTGGAAATATTGTCTTCCCAATCAGTGGCTTGGTCGCGATCCTGCGCCATGAAAGCCGCCAGCACCGGCTGCAGGGCCAGCGCCAGATCCAGCTCCGCATCCTAGCCGGCGGCATAGGCGCCCATCAGCACCAGATCACGATTCTCCTCGATCAGCGCCACCATCCGCCGGAAGCGCTGCGCCGCCCGGTTGTGGGCCTCGCTCACCACGTCGATCATCACCCGGCTGGCCGAACTGACCAGATCGATGGCCGGAAACTGCCCGCGCCCGGCCAACCGGCGAGACAGCAGCACATGGCCATCCATCACGCCGCGCGCCGCATCCACCACCGGATCGGCCCGGTCATCGCTTTCGGCCAGCACGGTGGCGACCAGTGTGATACTGCCGCCCGTTAGCCTGTCGCCGCCGGCGCGTTCGGCCAGATCGGCGATCAGTTGCAGGGCGGAGGGCGGATAACCCCTTGATCCGCTTGGCTCTCCCCGCGCCATGGCCACTTCGCGCGCGCCGTGGACGACGCGCGACAGGCTGTCGAGGATCAGCAGCACCTGTCGCCCTTGTGCGCGGAACCATTCGGCAATGGCAAAGGCGCGCTGGGCACCGCGCACCCGGCACAGCATCGCGTCTGACGCTGGCACCGCCACGGTAACGGTGCGCGCTCGCGCCGGGCCGGCCAGTTCGGTATCAATGAAGTCACTGATTTCACGGCTGCGTTCGCCGATCAGCGCCATCACCACCACATCAGCCTGCGCCCAGCGCGTGATCTGGCCGAGCAGCACCGATTTGCCGACGCCAGTGCCGGCCATGATCCCGATGCGCTGGCCAACACCAAAGCTGAGCAGCGCATCAATGGCCCGCACGCCGGTGGCCAGTGGCTGTGTCACCCGCGCCCGCGCCTGTGGCAGCAAGGGCGGCGGCGCGGCCGGCACATGCGCCGCCGTCATGATCGCCCCCCGCCCATCGAGCGGCTGGCCCAGGCCATCGATTACCCGGCCCAGCAGCGCATCACCCACCGCCACGTCACCGCCGGTCGCTTCCGGCAGCACCAGCGCGCCCGGCGCGATGCCGGCCAGCGGCGACAGGCCCATCAACAGCGCCCGACCATCACGGAACCCGATGATTTCACCCGCCAATCCGGCCGCACCCAACGCGACACGGTTGCCGATGGCGCCGTGTACGCCCACCGCTTCGATGATATTGCCATCGGCCGCCACCACGCAGCCGCCCTTGCGGATGGGCAGCGCCGGCACCGCCATCGCGGCGATCTGGCGGGCAAGGCTGGCGGTC
>NZ_JAUMBI010000101.1:0-4860 GCF_032115815.1 Sandarakinorhabdus sp. | reverse complement strand
CGGCGTGCTGCGCATCGGGGCGTTTGAATCGCAGATCTACACCGCGCAGATCACCGGCCCGATCATCAAGGATCGCCTGTTCTTCGCCGTCACCTATGAACGCACCCGCGATACCGTGCCGGCCGCCCTGGCGCCGAGCCAGCTGAACATCACTGATGGCCAGATCACCCAGATCGGCCAGATTGCGCAGAGCGTCTATGGCTTTGATACGCTGGGTGTTGCCAGCGACATCATCGAGAAGGACGACAAGCTCATCGCGAAGTTCGATCTGAACATCGCCGATGGTCACCGTGCCGCCTTCACCTATGTCTACAACGAAGGCCTTGTGGTTGCCGGCCAGACCGGTGTGGGGGCGCTGAACGCCACCAACCCGAACTTCCAGCTGCTGTCCAACAACTACAACCAGGGTGCCACCAACCACTTCGGTATCTTCGAACTGAACGACCAGTGGACGGACAATTTCTCCACCCAGGTGCGCGTGTCCTACGCGGACTACACCCGTTTGCAGCAGCCGGTGGGCGGCAACACCAGCCTTGGTGAATTCCGCACCTGCCTTGCGGCCGCCACCACCACCCCCAACAATACCTGCCCGGCTGGCACGCGCCAGTTGACCTTTGGTCCGGACATCAGCCGCCAGGCCAACGAGCTCGAAACGCAGTCGCTGAACATCGAATTCAACGCGACGCTGAAGATGAACAACCACACGCTGAAGGCGGTGGTGGAGCGTCGCACCCAGGATGTCCGCAACCTGTTCGCGCAGCGCGTGTCGGGCGCCTGGTACTTCGATTCGATCGCCGATCTGCAGGGCCGTCAGGCCAACGAACTCGATATCGCCGTGCCGCTGCGCGGCGGCATCGACACCGTGACCGCCCAGTTCCAGAACAACAGCTGGACCTTCGGCCTGCAGGACACCATCGATCTGGGTGACAATTTCACCCTGATCGCCGGCTTCCGTTACGACCTGTTCGACACCCCGGATCAGCCGTTCTTCAACCAGGCCTTCCTTGATCGCTTCAACTTCCCGAACAACAACAGCCTGAACGGCATTGGCCTGTTCCAGCCGCGTCTGGGCTTCAACTGGAAGGTTTCGGATCGCCTGCAGCTGCGCGGTTCGGCCGGCCTGTTCGGCGGCGGCAGCCCCAACGTGTGGATTTCGAACAGCTATTCGAACCCGGGCCCGACGCTCGGCCGCATCCAGGTGCGCCGTGCCGACAACGGCACCTTCACCATCTCCGGCCTTTCCGGCCTGAGCGCTGCGCAGGTGCAGACGCTGGGTGCTGCCACGCTGAACAATGTTTCGGGTGGTACCGGCGTGCCGCAGGCGCTGATCGATGCGATCCGCACCACCGGCACGGCCGCTTCGCCGACCAACGCGCTGGATCCCAACTTCAACGTGCCGTCGCAGTGGCGTGTGTCGGGCTCGCTCGATTACAACGCCAACCTCGGCCCGCTGGGTGATGATTGGCGCCTGGGCGTCGATATGATCTGGAGCCGCGCCAAGGACGCGTTGGACTGGACCGATCTGCGCTCGGTGGCCAGCGGCACGCTGCCGGATGGCCGCACCCGTTATCAGGTGCTGCCGGGCCAGGGCACGACCACCAACACCGATATCCTGCTGTACAATGTGGACAAGGGCCACAGCTGGAACATCGTGACCCGCTTCAACAAGCGTTGGGACAACGGCCTGCGCCTGCAGGGCAGCTACACCTTCCAGCGCGCGCGGGACTTCAACCCGGGCACCTCGTCGGTGGCGTTCTCCAACTACACCAACTCGGCAGCCGGCATCGATCCGAACAGCTCGGCCTATGGCATCTCCAACTACCAGCGTGACAATGCGTTCCGCCTGGTTGCTGGCTATGACACCAACCTGTTCGGTGACAACAACACAAGGTTCGAGCTGTTCTTCAACAGCCAGTCGGGCCAGCGTTTCAGCTACACGATGGCGGACCAGGCATCGGGCAACAACCGTTCCAACGTGTTCGGTGTGGTCGGTACCAACAACCGCTACCTGATGTATGTGCCGAACGTCAGCTCGGCCACGGCTGATTCGCGTGTGGTGTATGCCCCTGGCTTCGATTTTGCCGGCTTCCAGCAGCTCGTGCAGAATTCGGAACTGAACAAGTATCAGGGTGGCGTCGCGCCGAAGAACATTGGCCGCACGCCGCGCTACAACCGCATCGATCTGGCGGTTCGCCAGGAAGTGCCGTTCGTGTTCGGTGGCAAGATCGAGCTGAGCGCCGACATCGAGAACGTGCTCAACATGGTGAACAAGGATTGGGGCACGATCCGCCAGGTGGCCTTCCCGTACTACGGCACGCTGGTGAACGTGACCTGCGCCACGGCGGCCTGCACGCAGTACCAGTTCGCCAACCGCACCGGCAGCACGGTGACGGCGCCGACCGAAGGCGTGAACCTGAACGGTTCGCTCTGGGCCGTCCGCTTCGGTGCCCGCGTGAAGTTCTAAGCGCAGTCGGGCGCGTGGCTATCGCATCGCGATAGCCACGGACTCCGACAAGCTCGGACGGCGACCAAAAAAGGGCGGCCCCAACAGGCCGCCCTTTCTTTGTGTCGTCCGACCCCGGATCAAGTCCGGGGCAGGCATTGTGGCTCCGCCAAGCTCTTCTTTCTTCTTCTTTTCGCTGCAGAAACGCACTCGGCTGCTCTGCCGCCGGGCGGGTGCCTCAATACCCCTCCTGCTTCTCCAGATTCCGTTCCACGTCTGCCCGCGTCAGCCACAGTGACCGGAACCGCTTTTCGCTGAGCAGGTTCAATTGATCGCTGCGGTGCGCCGTGCCGGCCTGGCTGCTGTTGCCATAGCTCATGGTGGCGATGGCCTTCATCGGCGTGGTGAACTGGATGAGGTTGACCCAGGTTTCGCCCGCTTCCGGCAACCGTGTGCCGGTTTGCCACGGTTTCCAGCTGATGGTGCGGAACAGGCCAAGGCCGCCTTCGCCGCCATTGCCGGGGAAGCTGATGCTTTCCCCCGCGCTGAAACGCGAAACGTCGCCATAGCGGGGATCAAGGCGGCCGTGGCGGGCTGTCACGGCCTGTACGGCAGCTTTCAGCATGGCGGTGGCGACAGCATTGTCCTTGATGCCGGATGGTGTGTTTACCGGATCGTCCAGGGTCCAGCGGCGGTCGTAGTTGGCCTGATCGTTCAAATTGGGCCCGGCGAAGCGGGTGGCCCATTCCTCAAACAGGATGGCGGCGCGGCTGTCGGGTTCAAACCGATTATCCCAGCCCGTCAGCAGGTCGCGAGCGGCGGCAATTTCCGGATCAGCGCTGCTGGCGGCGGCGGCGAGCAGGGCGGGTTTCATGCGTTCCGCCATCAGGCTGGTGGTGGTGAGCTTGCGGCGCTGGAATTCGGCGAAGGACAATTTGTCTGTACCAGCCAGCAGCCGGGCTGACATCTGCGCACGCAGGCTGGTCGGCTGGGGCGGTGCGACGTACGCGGGATAGTCCCTGGGATCGATCACGCGCGGCAGGCTGTTGACCCATGGCGTGTCGTTGGCGTTCTGGACGAAGCCGCCGGGTGGATCGAGCGCCTTGGGCAGGCTTTCATAGGGTTCGATCTCGGTGGAGATCAGCTCGCTGCGGTTGCCGGGGACGATGCCGGCCCAGAAGGCGTGCGTCCCGCCGGTCTTGTGGCGGGGCAGGATGCCGTTCGAAATGTGAAACACATGGCCGGCGCGATCAGCGTAGACGATGTTGAAGCTGGGAATCTGCACCCGTTTCAGGGCCGATTCAAAGCCGGCAAAATCCTGCGCCTTGCCCATGTCGAGATAGGCTTGCAGCACGCCGGGCCGATCGAGCCCGGCGATGCGGACGGCGATCGGCTTGCCGTCCACATCGAACACCGGGCCGTGCACGCTGTGGCGCTGGATGAAGCTTTCGCGCTTCAGTGAACCATCGGGTTGACGGATGAGCAGGGACTTAGCCACCCGCCGATACGCCATCGCCTTGCCGTCAAGCAGATAGCCGCCGGGCGCTTCCTCCAGCGCAAAGCGCGTCGCACCCAGCATGTTGTTGACCGTATTGGTAAAGCCCAGATTGTTGTTGAAGGCAAAGCGCAGTACCGGCAGGCCAACCTGCGTCGCACCATAAACGCTGTAGCCCGGCGCGGTGATCTGCGCCTCGTAATAGGTGAGCAGCGACGGCGCCCACGGCAGGTGTGGATTGGCCAGCAGCATCGCCGCGCCATCGCTCGTGCGCTGCGGCGCGACGGCCCAGCCGTTGGAACCGCCGGCGTCGCCATCGCCGCCATCACCGATCCCGGTTGGCTTGAAGTCCGCCGGCGGTGTGAGCATGCGGGCCATCGGGGCAACATAGAGGAACTGCATCAGCCGGTGGGCATGGGCCATCACATCGACGCCGGTGATCGGCAGCACGCGTTTGAGTTCGGCCGGCACATGATCCGGATGGGCGGCGAGATAGGCGTTGATGCCGGCGGCAAAGCCATCGAGATTGGCGCGCATCTGGGGCGTTTGCGCCTTGTACCAAGCTTTGCTGCGCTCCGGCGCATCATGGGCGATCAGGTAGCGATCGAGCGGGGCGTATTCGGCTCCCCAGTATTCCGCCGCTCGCGCCCGGCTTTCGCCGTACATCTTGAGCAGGATATTGCCGTGGCTCGCTGCCTGCGCCCAGCCGAAGCCCTTGAAGGCGCCGGCTTCGGTATCGGCATAGATATGGGGCACGCCGTAACTGTCCCACAGCACTTCGTCGGCCAGAGTGGGTGCGGCAGTGGCCAGCAGCAGCGCGAACAGGGCAGGCTTCATCAAGGGCCTCATTTCTTCAGATAGCGGTTGTACCAGTCGATCACCGCCAGGTTTGATTGCAGCCATTGCGAAGGCCGGCCCATGC
>NZ_JAUMBI010000100.1:23150-25744 GCF_032115815.1 Sandarakinorhabdus sp. | reverse complement strand
TTCAACCCCGATTCGACGACGGCATCGAGATGCCCGGCAGCGACCAGGCCATAATTGTGACAATCGCCGCCATACAGCGTGTCGCGCGCGGCGGTGCGCACGCGTTCGAAACAGGTGAAATCTTCCGACTCAAAAGCCTGCGGGCTGGTGGTGCCGATGCGCGCCTGGGCAAGATCGGTGCAGTGCCGCACATGCACCCGCGCGCCGTTCAGCGTGGTGTGCTGGCCGGGTGCCGCCATCCAGCGATCGCGGATGATGCATTGATCGATGATGCCCAGCACCGGCGTGCCCTGCTCCATCAGGCCGATCAGCGTGCCGAACAGGGGCCGGCCGGCGACAAAGGCGCGGGTGCCGTCGATGGGATCAAGCACCCACACGCGCTCGGCATCGGGGCGGTCTTCGCCATATTCCTCGCCAATCACCCCATCATCGGGGCGATACTGCGCCAGCAGGCGGCGGATGGCGGCTTCGGCTTCCTTGTCGGCGGCAGTGACGGGGGAGAAATCTTCCTTGGTCTCGACCAGGAAAGGTCGTCGGAACCATGGGCGGATGGCCTGGCCGGCCGCTTCGGCGAGCATTTCGGCAAGGGCGAGATCGCTGATCGTCACAGGCCGAGCTCCTTCAGGATAGCAGCGCGATCTGCATCCAGATCGGGGGCTGGGGCGCGGGTGGCGGGATCGGCATGAGCCGAAAGCTTGATCGGATTGCCGGCGGCGATCAGTGGCGTGCCGTCGGGCAGGGCGGTGTGCACCACCATGTTGCGCGCCTTCACCTGCGGGTTGGCCAGCGCCTGGCCGATGTTGTTGAGCGGGCCGCAGGGCACGCCGGCTGCCTCCAGCTTTGGCAGCCAGTGGCCCACGGGCTGGGTTTGCAGCACGGCTTCCAGCGCCGTCGACAGTTCTTCGGCATGGGTGGTGCGGGCATCGTTGCTGGCAAAGCGCGGATCAGTGGGCAGGCCCAGCGCCTTACGCAGCGCCTCGAACAGCTGATCGTTGCCGGCGGCAATCACCATGGGCGCATCGGCGCATTGATAGGCCGCAAAGGGCGTGATCGATGGATGACGCGCGCCCAGCGGGCCGGGTGACTGGCCGGTGGCGGCATAGCGCGCGATGGCGTTTTCGAGGATGGCGATCTGGCCATCAAGCATGGCGACATCGACGAACTGGCCCTTCCCGGTCCGGTCCCGGTCATGCAGGGCGGTCATGATGCCGATCACGGTGAACAGCCCGGCGGTGATGTCACCCACACTGGTGCCCACCCGCGTCGGCGGGCCGCCGGGGTGGCCGGTGACACTCATGATGCCGCCCATGGCCTGCACCACCATGTCGTAGGCGGCTTTCTGACTGTCCGGCCCGGTCTGGCCAAAGCCACTGGTCGCGGCATGGATCAAGCGCGGGTAACGGGCGGCCAGCACCTCCCAGCCATAACCCAGCCGTGCCATCACGCCGGGGCGATAATTTTCGATCAGCACATCGGCCTTTTCCAGCAGCGCCTCGAAGATGAGGCGATCTTGCGGCGACTTCAGATCGAGCGCGATCGATTGCTTGCCGCGGTTGATACTGGCGAAATAGGCGCTGTGGCCCTTGATGAACGGGCCATAGTGGCGGGCATCATCGCCGCCATCGGGCCGTTCCACCTTGATGACGCGGGCGCCGAGATCGGCCAGCACCATGGTGGCATAGGGGCCGGCGAGCACGCGCGACAGATCGATGACGGTGAGATCGGAGAGGGGACCGGGCATGGCCACGGGTGTAGCGATGTTTTTCCCCCTCGTCACCGCCCCGCCGGCTGGATAGACCATAAGCGACACAAGAGGGGAATGATGATGCGATCACTGATTCTGGCGGCGCTTCTGCTGGGTACCGCGGCCGCCGCGCAACCGGCCGCCAATCGCGAAGCGGCCTTTGATGCCCAGATCAGCAGTGCCGATCAGATGGCGTGGCTGAAGACCATGGCGGCCGGCCCCAATCATCTGGGCAGCCCGCACAACCAGGCCAATGCCGCGCTCATTGAAAAGATGTTCCGCGAATGGGGCTGGCAGGTGAAGCGCGCCGATTATCAAGTGCTCTATCCCACGCCGATTTCCACGTCGCTGGCCCTCGTCGGCCCGGTGGCGAAAACGCTGGGCGGGCAGGAGCCGGGCATCCCGCAGGATGAAACCTCCAACAGTCTCGCCGGCGCGTTGCCGCCCTATGTGGCCTTTCAGGGTGATGGCGATGTCACGGCGCCGGTTGTGTATGTGAACTATGGCCTGCCCGCCGATTACGAGGCGCTGGCGCGGCGCGGCATTTCGGTGAAGGGCAAGATCGTCATCGCGCGGTATGGCGCCGGCTGGCGCGGCCTGAAGCCGAAGCTGGCGCAGGAACAGGGCGCCATCGGCTGCCTGATCTATTCCGATCCGCAGCAGGATGGCTATGGCTCGGCCGACTCCTATCCGAACGGCGGTGGCCGTCCGCCGGCCGGGGTGCAGCGCGGCAGCGTGCTGGATATGATCACCTATCCCGGCGATCCGTTCACCCCCGGTGTGGGTGCCACCAAGGATGCCAAGCGCCTGACCCGTGAGACGGCGCCGACGGTGCTGAAAATCCCGACGC
>NZ_JAUMBI010000100.1:0-23140 GCF_032115815.1 Sandarakinorhabdus sp. | reverse complement strand
TCCTATGCCGATGCGACCGAGATCCTCTCCCGCCTGAAGGGCGCGCCCGTGCCCAACGACTGGCGCGGCGGCCTGCCGTTCCATTACCGGTTTGGCGGTGACGACAGCGTGCAGGTGCATCTGAAGGTGCAATCGGAATGGTCGCTGAAGACCATTTCCAACGTGATCGCCACGCTGCCCGGATCGTCGAAGAAGGACGAATGGATCGTGCGCGGCAACCATTATGATGGCTGGGTGTTCGGCGCCTCTGATCCGCTGTCGGGCGAAGTCGCGATGATGAGCGAAGCCAAGGCGCTGGGCGCACTGTGGAAATCCGGCTGGCGGCCAAAGCGCAGCATCGTTTACGCCAGCTGGGACGGCGAGGAGCCGGGCCTTTTGGGCTCCACCGAGTGGGTGGAGGAGCATATCGCCGAACTGCGCCAGAAGGCGGTGGTGTACATCAACAGCGACAGCAATGGCCGCGGTTTCCTGGGCGTCGATGGCAGCGGGCAGTTCACCGCGTTGATCGGCAAGGCCGCTGCCGACGTGAAGGATCCGCAGACCGGCGCCAGCGTGGCTGACCGCTGGCGGGCGGGCGTGCGCGCCAAGGCGTTCGACGGCCTGCGCGGCAACCCCGCAGCACTGGCCGCCGCTGAATTGGCCGCCGATCAGCCGATGGACGCGCTGGGTTCAGGCAGCGATTACACCGCCTTCATCCACCATGCCGGCGTGTCATCGATCAACATCGGTTTTGGCGGCGAAGGCGAAAGCGCCGGTTCCTATCACTCGATCTACGACAGCTATGATCATTTCGTGCGCTGGGATGATCCGGGCCTCGTCTATGGCGCGGTGCTGTCCAAGGTGGCGGGCCGGATGGTGATGCGGCTGGCCGATGCCGATGCGCTGCCGGTGCGTTTTGGCCCGGTGGCCGGCGCGGCCCGCAGCTATTTCGGTGAGATCAAGACGCTGATCGAAAATCGCCGCAAGGAGGACGACAAGCGCGCCGGGCTGAGCGCCGACATCTACCGGTTGGGCAGCGATCCGCGCGATCCGCTGGGCCCGCCGCTGCCGAAAACGCCGACCCCGGCGCTGGATCTGGCCGTGCTCGATGCAGCGATCACCCGGCTGGACGGCGCCGCCAAGGCCTTTGATGCCGCGATTTCGGCCAAGGAGGGCAGTCTGACGCCGGCGCAAACCGCCGCGCTCAACGGCAAGTTGCGCGATATCGAGCAGACGCTGCTCAGCCCATCAGGCCTGCCGTTCCGGCCGTGGTTCCGCAACATCCTCTACGCCCCCGGCCGCTTCACCGGCTATGGCTCCAAGACGCTGCCGGGCCTGCGCGAAGCGGTGGAAGAGCGGCGCTTTGACGATGCCACCCGCGAAGCCGGGATCGCGGCCAAGGCGCTGGGTGATTATGCAGACCGCTTGAATGAGGCGGCGGGACTGCTGAAGTGAAGCGCGCTGCCCTTGTTCTGGCCTTGCTGGCCGCCACGCCGGCGCTGGCACAGCGGATGCGGCCGGCGGATGTCGATAAATTGCCGTCGTCCACCCCGGCGCTGACCGAGGCCTATGGCAAGGAACCAGCTCAGGTCGGCGATCTGCGCCTGCCGACGGGTCCCGGCCCGCACCCGGTGGTGATCGTCATCCACGGCGGCTGCTGGTGGAAGGGCTTTGCCACCCGCCAGAACACCGCGGCGCTGGCCAGCCGGCTGACGGAGTTGGGCTTTGCCACCTGGAACATCGAATATCGCCAGGCCGGCGAGACGGGACCGGATGGCAAGTACAGCGGCGATCCCGGTGCCGGCTGGCCTGGCACCTTCAAGGACTGGGCCGCCGCCACCGATCACTTGCGCGACCTCGCCAAACGCCACCCGCTCGACCTCAGCCGCGTGGCAGTGACCGGTCACAGTGCTGGGGCGCATGCCGCGCTGTGGGTGGCGAGCCGGCACAAATTGCCGAAGGACAGCGACATCGCCTCACCCGATCCGCTGAAGATCGGGGCGGTTGTGGCCATCGACGGGCCGGGCGATCCGGCCAGTGAGATCGAGACGTTCGAGAAGGGCTGCGGCGTGCCCGCTGGCACGGCGATGTTTGGCGGTCGTCCCGCCGATCAGTCCAAACGCTGGGCCGAAGGCAGCCCGCAGGCGCAATTGCCGCTGGGGGTGAAATCGGGTCTCGTATCCGCCAGCCTGTTCCTGTCGCCCACAGCCACGGCAAAGTGGGTCTCCGAAGCACGGAAAGGCAAGGACAAATCCAGCGCTCTCATCCTCGGCGGCACCGGCCATTTCGAGGTGATTGCGCCGGGCAGCCCTGTGTGGAGCCAGGTCGAAGCCTTTCTGGTCGAACAACTGAAGGTGGAAAAGTGAAACTCCTCGCCTCCCCAACTTCGCCCTATGCCCGCAAGCTGCGGGTGATTGCCCATGAACTGGGCCTCGCACTGCCAGTGGAAGACACTGCGCCGATGACCGATCCGGCGTCACTGCTCAGCGCCAATCCGCTCGGCAAGGTGCCGGCGCTGGTGCTGGACGATGGCAGCGCCATCATCGATTCTCCGGTGATCGCCGCCTTCCTGCTGGCCAGCGTGCCGGGGCAGAAGCTGATGGCACAGAGTGGCCATGATCATTGGCAGGCCCGCACCACCGAGGCGCTGGCCGATGGCGTGCTCGATGCCGCGATCATCCTCAGGTTCAACATGGCGCAGGGTATCACCAGTGGCCCGTGGGTGGACCGGCAATATCGCGCCATCGAACGTGCGCTGAGCGTGATGAACACCCGCGTTGGCGGCAGCGGCTTCGGCGACATCTGCATCGCGGTCGCCTGCGATTATCTCAGCTTCCGTTTCACCGATCTGCACTGGCGCGAGCACAACGCGGCGTTGGCAGACCTGACCGACGGGCTGCTGGCCACCCCGGCCTTTAAGGCGACGCAGCCGCCGGCCTAACCGTCGCGCCCGCGCGGCAGGCGTACTGCGCCATCGGGCACGGCGACCCAGGGATGCCGCCGTTCCTCGTACACGCTGCGCAGCGGCGGCGGGGTGCTTGGATCCGCAAAGAGGCCAGCCGGGATGGCAATCAGGCCGGGGTTGATGGCGGCGGTGAAGCAGATGGTACTGCCGCAATTGGGGCAGAAGCGGTTGACCAACGCACGGCCCTTGTCGCTGCCATGCGTGAAGGCGCGGGTTTCGCCGCTGATCGCCACATCGCCCTCCAACAGCCACAGCGCCATGCCGAACGGCGAACCGCTGCGGCGCTGGCAATCGGCGCAATGGCACATGTTGACGGCTTGCGGTTCGCGGGCCAGCCGCACCTGCACCGCGCCGCACAGGCAATGGCCAGCAAGGGTCATCATCGCCACGCTCTCCACAAGGCCAGCCCCAGCGGGACCAGGCCGACCAGATCAGCCACCGCGATGCTTCTCAGCGCAGCTGGCCGCCCGGCGCCTTGCCACAGGATCAGGAATGACAGCATCGACACCGCGGTGATGACGCTCGCCGCCCGGCGCACGCCGGGAACGGCGGCCGCCCACAGGCACAGGATGACAATGCACGCGAACAGGGCAGCGCGGTGGTGGAGCAGCAGGAAACTGCCATCCCCAGGCGCCACGCCATAAAGCCGGCTGATCAACGCCGGGTTGAACAGGGCGAGCGCCGGCAAGGCATGGATCAGCGCGAGCGCCGCCCATGCCAGCCGGTCGATCATTTCTTCAGTTCGCGCGCCAGTGCCTTGGCGGTTTTCGCGCCATAAGGCGGCTTGAAACCGGCCAGGCCCGCCAGATCGATCTTGGGCTGGCTGTAGATGGCCTTGGGATGGCTGAATTCCTTGAAGCCATCATGGCCGTGATAATTGCCCATGCCGGCCGGGCCGATGCCGCCGAACGGCAGATCTTCAGCCGAAACGTGGAAGATCACGTCGTTCACCGTCACGCCGCCCGAAATCGTGCGGTCGAGCACGCGGCGCTGTTCCAGTTCATCCTGCCCGAACCAATACAGGCCCAGCGGCCGGTCGCGGCGGTTGATCTCATCGATGGCGCCGTCCACCGCCTTGTAGGTGCGCACCGGCAGCAAGGGCCCGAAGATTTCCTCCTGCATCACCGTCATCTCGTCGGTGGCGCCGCGGATGATGTGCAGCGGCATCTTGTTGGTGTTCTGCTTGCTGAAATCCTCGTTCGCCGGGTTCACCACCACAACGTCTGCGCCCTTGGCGCGGGCGTCTTCCACATGCGCTTCCAGCCGCTCGCGGTGACGGGCGCCCAGCACGCTGGTGTAATCCGGGTTGGCCAGCATGGTGGGGTACATCCTGGCTGTGGCCGCCTTCAGCCCCTCGACGATCTCACCTTCCTTCTCTTCGGGCACCAGCAAATAATCCGGCGCCAGGCAGATCTGGCCGGCGTTCATCAACTTGCCCATCGCCACGCGCTCGGTGGCCGACGCCACATCGGCGGAGCGCGAAATGATGGTGGGCGACTTGCCGCCCAGTTCCAATGTCAGCGGCACCAGATTCTTGGCGGCGGCGGCCATTACGTGGCGGGCCACGCTGGTGGCGCCGGTGAAGATGATGTGATCGAACGGCAGTTCGGTGAACGCCTTGCCCACTTCCGGCCCGCCGGTGATCACCGCCATTTCGGTCTGGTCAAACGCCGCTTCCAGCACTTCCTTCATCAGCGCCGAAGTGACCGGCGTATATTCCGATGGCTTGATCATCGCGCGGTTGCCGGCAGCCAGCACACCAGCCAGCGGCGCGAAGGTGAGGTTCACCGGGAAATTCCACGGGGACAGGATCCCGACGACGCCCTTGGGCTGCCATTCCACCCGCGCTTTCGCACCAAGCAGGCCCATGGGGAAATCCAGCTTGCGCTTTTCGGGCTTCATCCAGGCATCAAGATGCTTCAGCGCATGCTTGAGCGGCTTGATCGACGCCATGATGTCGGTGACCAGGCTGAGTTCGGTCGAGCGGTGGCCGAAATCCTCGCTCATCGCGGCGGCAAAGCGATCCTTGTTGGCCAGCACCACATCAAGCGCGCGGTTCAACCGGTCGCGACGGGTGGCGGCCGTCACCGGCAGTTCGGCGGTGAAACTGGCGCGCTGCGCATCAAGCACGCCCCGCATGCTGGCGGCATCGCGGGCATCCCATTCAGCGGTTTTGGCGATCGTGGCCATGGCTCATCTCCCTTGTTTGTTTGGGCGCAGCCTAGGCGGGTTATCCGCTGCCGCCAAGCCGCCCACATTGAAGGGGAACTGCGCCGTTCTGACAGACTGGCGGGGCGCTGCGCTTTGCGGCATCGTGGCCGCAATAAAAACGCCTTGGGGAACTGATTAATGAGCAACTGGCCCGCCATGTCGATTGCCGAAGCCCACGCGCTGCTCACCGCGCCTGGGCAGCCGCTGGAGATGGAAACGGTTGCCATCCAGGGCCGGCCCACAAGGGTCTGGAAGAATGCGCCGCCCAGCCTGGCGCATTGTTTCGCCGCCGGCCGCGCCCATGGCGACAAGATCTTCATGGTGCTGGACGAGGAACGGGTGACGTTCGAAGCCTTTGCCCGCGCCACGCTGGCGCTGGCGGAGCGGTTAAAGGCCGATGGCCTGGTGAAGGGCGACCGCGTGGCGGTGGTGATGCGCAACCTGCCGGAATGGCCGGTGGCCTTCTATGCCGCCAGCCTGTGCGGGGCGATCGTGACGCCGCTCAACGCCTGGTGGACCGGCGGCGAACTGGAATATGGCCTGACCGACAGCGGCACCAAGGTGCTGCTGATCGACGCCGAGCGCTACAACCGCATCGCCGAACATCTGCCCAATTGCCCTGATCTGGAAACCATCTACGTCACCCGCGCCAGCGAACTGGAAATTGGTGATCCGCGCGCGCGCCGGTTGGAAGAGGTGATCGGCTGGCCGATGGACTGGGCCTCGCTGAAGGACCGTGCCATCCCGGCTGATGCCTTGGCGCTTCAGCCTGAAGACGACGCAACGATTTTCTATACCAGCGGCACCACCGGCAAGCCCAAGGGCGCGCTCGGCACCCACCGCAACATCTGTTCCAACATCATGGCCAGCGCCTCATCGCAGGTGCGCAGCTTCCTGCGCCGGGGCGAACAGCCGCCGGCGGCCGATCCGAATGCGCCGCAGAAGGCGACGCTTCTCAGTGTCCCGTTTTTCCATGCCACCGGCTGCCACGCCGTGCTCAACCCGGCGCTGGTGGCCGGCGTGAAGCTGGTGCTGATGAAGAAGTGGGACGTGGTGGAAGCCATGAAGCTGATCGAGCGCGAAAAGATCAGTTCGGCCGGCGGCGTGCCCACCATCGCCTGGCAGATCCTGGAACATCCCGACCGCGCCAAATATGACCTGTCGAGCCTGGAATCGGTGAGCTATGGCGGTGCGCCTTCGGCCCCCGAGCTGGTTCGACAGATCGCCAGCCAGTTCAAGGCCAAGCCCGGCAACGGCTGGGGCATGACCGAGACCAGCGCCACCTTCACCCACCACATGGCCGAGGATTACGAGCACCGGCCCGACAGCTGCGGCCCGCCGGTGCCGGTGTGCGACCTGCAGGTGCGCGACCCTGACGGCAAGGTGCTGGGGCCCAACGAGGTGGGCGAGCTCTATGGCTATGGCCCCAACGTGGTGAAGCTGTACTGGAACAAGCCTGAAGCGACGGCGGCGACCTTCATCGACGGCTGGGTGCGCACCGGCGATCTGGCCCGCATCGACGAGGAAGGCTTCTGCTTCATCATCGACCGCGCCAAGGACATGCTTATCCGTGGCGGCGAGAATATCTACTGCGTGGAGGTCGAGAACGCCATGTACGAGCATCCGGCCGTGATGGATGCCGCCCTTGTCGGCCGCCCGCACAAGAGTTTGGGCGAAGAGCCGGTGGCCTTCGTGACGCTGAAACCCGGCAGCGCGGCGACGGAGGAGGAATTGCGTGCCTTCGTGGCAGCGCGGCAGGCCGCCTTCAAGGTGCCGGTCGCCATCAATTTCAGCCACGAACCGCTGCCGCGCAACGCGAATGGCAAGATATTGAAGACCGAGCTCAAGAAGCTGGTGGCCGGAGGCTGAGTTCTCCGGCCATCCGGCCTTATTGCTCGTTGTTGGAGAAGCTGCCGTCTGCCCGCAAAATGCGCGGGCCGCCGGTGGGGGCCGGTGCGGTTTTTGGCCAGCGTGCGGTGAGAAAGCGGTCGCGGGCGAAGCGCTTCACGTTGACTGCGTCGGCCTGGTTGCCGCCCAGAATATGGTAGGCCGAGGCATCCTCGCCGACATAGAAGCCAACATGGCCCTGCCAGCTATCGCGGCTGCCGCGCCAGAAGGTCATCACTGCGCCGGGCTGTGGCACTGGGCAAGGCACGCCGAACTTGGTCCAGGTGCGGGCGCCCAGCGGGTTGGAGGTCAGCACTTCGCCGGGCAGGGTGAGGCCGATGCAATGGGCGACAAACAGGCCGCACCAGGCGATTTCATCCTTGGCATAATCGATGCGCAGCCGCCGCGCCCAGCCGATGATCAGCGGGTTGGAGCCAGGGCCGGTGTCTTCCTTCACGCCGATGGCGCGCTGGGCTTCGATGAACCAGGGCATCGACAGGCTGTGGATCGGGTCTGCCGCGGTTTGCACTTCGGTGGCGGCAAGCTTGGCCCGCGTGTCTTTGCCAGCAATGCCGTCGACCTCCAGGCCGTTGGCGGCCTGGAAGGCACGGATGGCGGCAATCGTGTCGCGGCCCATGACGCCGTCGATGGCGCCGGGGTCAAAGCCCTTGGCTTTCAAGGCTTTCTGGAGTTCAAGCGTCGTCATATCGGAAATCCCCCGATGGAAGTTGCCTTCGACCCTTGGGGAAAATTTACCATGGCGACGCCGTGTAGGACAGCCGTTGTCTGCGGGACCAAAAGCGATGGTAGGAAAGCCCGCCGGCATCGGTTAAAGCAGCCCCGAATCCTCCCTTCAAATGCTGGGCTGCCGCCATGAAATTCTTTGCCGATACCGCCGATGTTGCCGAAATCGCCGATCTGGCGGCCACCGGCCTGCTCGATGGCGTCACCACCAACCCCAGCCTGATCGCCAAATCGGGCCGCAACTTCCTGGAAGTGGTGAAGGAAATCTGCGGGCTGGTCGATGGCCCGGTGTCGGCCGAAGTGGTCGCGCCCGATCATGCCACGATGCTGCGCGAAGCCGCCGTACTGCGCGCGCTGGCGCCCAATATCTGCATCAAGCTGCCGCTCACGCTTGATGGCCTCAAGACCTGCAAGGCGCTGACCGCCGAAGGCGTGAAGACCAATGTCACCCTGTGCTTCTCGGCCAACCAGGCGCTGCTCGCGGCCAAGGCTGGCGCGACGTATATTTCGCCGTTCGTTGGCCGGCTGGATGACATCGGCCACGACGGGATGGAGCTGATCCAGGATATCCGCACCATCTACGACAATTATGATTTCAAGACGGAAATCCTCGTCGCCAGCGTGCGCAGCCCTGTCCATGTACTGGCGGCGGCGCGCATCGGCGCCGATGTCGCCACCATGCCGCCGGCGGTGATCCGCGCGCTCGCCGCCCACGCCCTCACCGATAAGGGGCTGGCCGCGTTCGATGCCGATTGGGCCAAGACCGGGCAATCGATTCTGTGATGGCAATCCTCTGAGCGCTGCGGCCGAGCCTCTGGCCGGCCTGATCGGCCGTTTTCTCGCCTATTCCGGCGACCAGCGCCGCCTGTCTGTCCACACGCTCCGGGCCTATGGCCTGACGCTGGATCGGTTTGACGATTTCCTGTCCACCCACCTTGGCGGGCTGGTGACCGGCGGCCGGCTGGCAACACTGACCGCCGCCGATCTGCGCGCCTTCCTGGCCTTGCGGCGCGGTGAAGGCCTGGCGGCACCGTCACTGGCGCGCGACGTTTCGGCCTTGAAGGGCTTCTTCGCCTGGGCGCGGCGCAACGAAGGCCTGGCCTGCGATGCCATTGCCGCGCTGAAAGCCCCGAAACAGCCGCGCCGCCTGCCGCGCGCGGTCACGCCGGCCGATGTGCGCCAACTGGTGGATGTGGTGAGCGACGCGGCGGCTCAGCCTTGGCTGGCGGCGCGCGACGCGGCGGTGCTGCTGCTGCTCTATGGGGCGGGTCTGCGCATTGGCGAGGCGCTGTCGCTCACCGCTGCTGCGCTGCCCCTGGGCGACGTGATCGCCGTGACGGGCAAGCGCGCGAAAACAAGGCAAGTGCCGCTGCTGCCGCAGGTGCGAATCGCCATCATGGATTATGTGGAAAAATGCCCGTTCGAACTGGTGGGAGATGGCCCACTGTTTCGCGGGGTGAAGGGCGGCGCGCTCGATCCCGGCACGGTTCGCCGGGCGGTGCAGGCAGCCCGCGCCGCCATGGGCCTGGCCGCAAGCGCGACCCCGCACGCGTTGCGGCACAGTTTTGCGACCCACTTGCTGGCGAGGGGCGCTGATCTGCGGCAGCTGCAGGAACTGCTCGGCCATGCCAGCCTGTCGTCAACGCAGATCTATACCAAGGTTGATGCGGCGCAGTTGCTGGATGCGTGGGCGGCCGCGCACCCCCGCGCGGAGTAGCCGCGATCAGGCGGGGCGGTAAACCCGGCGCGTTTCGGTCATCGTGATCGGCTCCACCTCGATGAAGAACAGATTGAACCGCGGGTTCACCGTAACGGTGATGTCCACGAAATTCTGGCCATTGGCAGTGCCGGGGGTGATCGTGGGCTGTGTCATCACACCGCCCAGGCCAAAACTGTTGTCAAGGATCGTGTTGGCGATGGCAGTGTTGCTGCGGAGCGGAAACAGGGTCGCCATGCGGGCGCCTTCACCAACGCTATGGCGCAGGCCGGCATTGGCCCAGAACACGGCGCCGATGCCGAAGAACACGAACACGAACGCCAGGAACAAGGGCAGCGTCATCGCGAATTCGGCGGCGGTGGCGCCGCTGCGGTTGCGGGCGACAGAGCGGAGCGTGCGGATCATTGCAGCCGCACCGCAGCATCACCGGTCAGCATAAAGCCGCCGTTCTGGCCATCGCCGTGCAAGAGGCCGCCAAACGAATAATTCGGCACATATTCGGCCTGCACCCGCACTGAAACAAAGCGGGCAAAGGTCTGCCCGGCCGGGCAGAAGCTGTTCCAGTTGCTCTGGCGCACGCCGTTGCATTCCAGCCAGTTGTCCACCGTCAGGGATTGCACCGGCTTCCCATAGGCCGCGCGTACTTCCGGACCGAGGTAGCTGAACGAACCCGTGCCGATGGTGCCAGGCGCCACGGCCAGTTCGATCCCGCGCTGGGCCGCCTGTTCCAGTTGATGCTTTTCCCAGAAGGCCAGGCCCACATCCATGCCAACGAACAGCAGCCCGGCCAGCACTGGGGCAATCAGCGCCATTTCGGCACCGGCAGCGCCGGCGCTGCAGCCACGCAAGCGGGTAAGGAGACGCCGGGCCTGCATCATGCCACCAGTTTGATCTGTGTGCCGCTGAACGAGCTGGCACCGCTGTTGGCCGGGCAGACATTCTGGATATTGGTGTTGCCGCGCCAATCGACGCGACGCGCCACGATCTGGATGCAGCGGGTGTTCATGCCGCTGGTGCCGTTCATCTGCAGTTCCTGGCGCGGGAAATAGAGCGCGCCTTGCAGCAGACTGGTGCTGTTGCCGTTGATGATGTTGGTGGCCATGTTGCTGGCGCGGCGATCCTGATAGAACAGGATGCCGGCATAGGTGCCCGTGCTGGGCGCCGTCATGTTGAGACGCGCACCGCCTTGCATGCTGACCGTGGCCACGTTGCTGGTGTTGCTGGCGGCGTTGGTGGCGGTGAGGATGAACACCGCGCCGTTGGCTGTCACGTTTGCCTGGCTGCCGAAATTCACACTGCCCGTCACATAATAGACGCCGGGGTTGAAGGTTGCGGTGCCGCTGACGTCGATATTCCGGTAGGTGCCCGCGCCAAACGTGTTGGAGCGGTTTGGCTGCACCCTCGCATCGTTGTTGCTGCTGGCGATGTTGGGCGGATCGGGCAGATTGCGATAGGGATCGCGCAGGGGCAGCGCATATTCCTGGCGAACGGTGCCGGTGGCATAATTGCCGGGCGGCACATTGCCCACTGCCGCCACCGGGCTGGCCGTGACGAAACTGGCGCCGTTTGCGATGATGCTGGTCGTGCTGGGCGCATTGCTCATCATGCCACAGCCCAGGTTCACCGTGGCACTGCCGCCGATCGGAATGCCGGGGGTATTGGTGTTTTCGAGGGCCAACACGCAATAATCGCCATTGCCCACGATTTCGGCCACGGCGCGAGCGCTGATGCGCATCGGGCCGCGCATCACCATGCCGGTGAACGGCAGGTTCATGTCGGTGGCCAGGATCACCTCCACCGCCGCAGAGGCGTCGCGGAAACTGCCGGACGTGGCCGGACTGTTGATCACCGGCGTGATGGACATGGAGAAGCCGCCATTGCGGGTGATGTCGCCCAATGCGGCCGCTTGCACGGCCTGACTGCCAAGGCCCGTCGTCTGGCTGAGCTGATATGCGCCGGCGATGGCGCCCGAATCGGCGGCGCGTTGCATCATGCGCTTGGTCAACGTCCATTGGATCGTGTCGCTGGCCAGACCAGCCGAACCGATCAGCACCGGCATCATCAATGCCGTCAACGTTGCGATATTTCCCCGCCGGCTTGTCTGCAGCCGGCGCACCCAAAAGCCGCCCATTACATTCACGCCCTGTTGTTACGCCACGAAACTGGCTCCTACGACTGGTCTCATTACCCGATCATGAGTCAATTTTGGGTTAATCGCTGCATTTTTCCCGATTGCACTGCCAATCATCATGGAGAAAGCGGCAATTTCAGTGTCTGATTGCCTATGATTTGTTGATGAAAATGTGCAGTTTGGCGCACTCGTCACAGATCTGGCCGCGTTGCGGTGCCGCTTGATTCGAAAAATGGTAAACAGAACTGTTAACAATCGTAATTTACTGGTAAGGATTTTGCCGACTCTCACGCCGTCGGGCCGGCTCCAACCTCGTACGTTGCAGTGCAGCCGTCGCAGTGGATCGCGCCGGCCATGCGCTCTTCCACCAGGCCGGCCGTGGCTTCGACGCTGATCGGCACGCCGGCCGACGAGAACAGGCCGGCAAAGGGCAGGTGGGCGATGCGGTAAAGCCGCACGCGCACCACAAGCGGATCGCCCGCGAACGGCCCGGATGATGGCCCCTGTTCGATAATCGGAGTGAGGTTCAGCGCCGACTGTCCCTCGCTGGCCAACTGGGCGTGCACCGTTTCGACGACAGCGCGATTTTGCGACAGGGCTTCGGCACCGGCCAGCGCCGCGAATTCCGCCTGGCGCTGCATGATCCGTTGCTGCAGCGTCCAGTGCAGCGTGTCGCTGGCAAGACCGGCAGCAGCCATCAGCGCCGGCATAAGCAATGCCGTCACTGTTGTCAAACTGCCGGCCTGATCCTTGGCCAGGCCCAGCCCCCTACGGCTGAACATCAAAACTTAACCTTCCTTTTTAATAAGTAATTGCGCTCTGTATTTTTATCACTATTCCTCCGATTCGTAACCGACTTATTTATTCAATGATTATTTACCATTGTTTACTGAAAATAGTCTTTGTTGCTGGAATCATCGACTCTGTTGCCGGTGGGTTTTAGATTCGCGATTCTTGGCTCATCCACACGCATGGCGGCACACCAGCCTTGTGGCTGGTTGGGCAGTCCGGTTGTGAGGGCAGGGCCTATCCGGCCAGGCGGCGCAGGATGATGTCCCAATGGCGCAGGGCCGGTGCGATGGCAGTTTCCGGCACGCGTTCGTTCAGGCCGTGGGCGAAACTGTCTTCCTGGCGCATGAACAGGCTGGATACGCCGTACGACGGGATACCCAGCGCCCGCCAGAACACGCTGTCGGTGGCGCCGGCGTCCATGCCGGGGGTGGCGGCAAGGCCGGGCGCCCGTGTTGAAACGGCGGCCTGCACGGCGGCCGTCACGTCGGGCCGCAGTGGTGACGCCGGCGTGACCGGCCAATCGGTGCCGGTGGCGAAGGTCACGCTCGGATCTTCGGCGATGCGCGCCAGTTCGGCCTGCACCGATGCGATGCTGGTGCCCGGGAAGATGCGGCAGTTGACCGTGAGCGTGACGCGCTGCGGCAGCGCGTTGGGGGCGTGGCCGCCGGTGATCATGGTGGGCACGCAGGTGGTGGCGATCTGGCCGATGGTGCCGGGATTGGCGCGCAGGGCAGCAACGGCCCCTGCATCATCCGGATTGGCGGCAAAGCGGCGCACCGCTTCGCCCAGCGCATCGGTGCGCTGCCGGCCGGCCTCGGCCAGCGATGCCCGGGTGATGTCGTTGATTTGTACCGGCCAGCGGTGCCCGGCGATGCGCGCTGCCACCAATCCGATGCGG
Source organism: Sandarakinorhabdus sp. (assembly GCF_032115815.1). GTDB lineage: Bacteria > Pseudomonadota > Alphaproteobacteria > Sphingomonadales > Sphingomonadaceae > Sandarakinorhabdus. The sequence continues at coordinate 9,816 of NZ_JAUMBI010000100.1, read as the reverse complement.
GCAATGGCATTGCTGGCGGTGGGAGTGGAACTGTGGCCGCCGGGATCGGTGATGGTCAGCTGGAAATCGGCATAGGATTTTTCGGCCGCCTGCAACTTGTAGAAGAAAGGTTTGCCCTGGGCGTCCAACCCGCCACCGCCGCCATCGCTGTTCAGCATGAATTCGATGCCCAGCGCGGCGGCCTGTTTGGCCTGCACGGCGCTGGCGATGCCGTCGGTCTCCTCGTCGCCCGAAAGGAACAGGTGGATATCGCGCGCCGGCTTGAAACCGCTGGCCTTCAACTGCACCAGCGTGGCGATCATCACGGCGACATCGAACTTGTTGTCCTGCACGCCGCGGCCGAAGATATAGCCGTTTTCGGCCACAGCGGTGAACGGCGGCCGTTCCCAATCGGCTGGATTGGCTTCCACCACGTCCAGATGGCCGGTCAGCGCCATGGGCTTGGCCTTCGCCTTGCCGGCAGCGCGCCAGACGAAATGGAAATTGGCGGTGCTGGCCAGTTCGTCGATCTGGATATCGGCGGCGTTGAAGCCGGCCTGCACCAGCGCATCGCGATAGAAGCGGGCCAGCGCAGGGGTCTGGCCGCGGCCCTTGACGCTGGCGATGCCAACACTGTCCATCAACAGTCGCTTGGCCTCCCCGGCGTCGCCGGGGGCGGCATGCGCGGGAAAGGCAGTGCAGGACAGGGCGAGGATGGCGGCGAGTGTGCGGATCATGACCCAAGACTGCGCCGCACGCGCGCCGGCTGCAAGCCTTTGCGCTCGGTTTCCGGCTTGACGGCGCCAAGGCGCTGCCCGAAGTCAGGCAACCATGAAGCCCACCAACTCGCTCACCCGCTGGATCCTGATCGGCCTTGTGGCCGGGCTTGGCGTCGGCTGGGCGATCAATGCCAGCGTGTCGGCGGAGCAGGCCAAGGAGATCGCCGGCTATCTGTCGATCATCACCGATGTGTTCCTGCGGCTGATCAAGATGATCATCGCGCCGCTGGTGCTGGCAACGCTCACCGTTGGTATCGCCCACATGGGTTCGGGCGGGGCGGTGGGCCGCACCTTCGTGCGCACCCTTGCCTGGTTCATTGCGGCATCCGTGTTCAGCCTCGGGTTGGGCATATTGATGGTCAATCTGCTGGCGCCCGGCGTGGGGGTTGGCTTGCCGCTGCCGGCGATCGATGCGGCATCGGGGGTTGCCAACAAGGCTTTCAACCTGAAGGAATTCATCGGGCACATCTTCCCGAAATCCATCATCGAGGCGATGGCCACCAACGAAGTGCTGCAGATCGTGATCTTCAGCCTGTTTGCCGGCGTGGCGCTGATCCAGATGGGTGAACGCGCAGAACCCATCAACAAGGGCCTGGATGCCATCATGCACATGATGCTGGTGATCACCGGCTATGTGATGAAGGTGGCGCCGTTCGCGGTGTTTGCCGCCATCGCCAGTTCCATCGCGGTGGAGGGGCTGGGCATATTGGTCACCTTCGGCAAGTTCGTCGGCGGATTTTACCTGGCGCTGGCGGTGTTGTGGGCGTTCCTGTTGGGCGCCGGCGCGTTCGTGCTGGGCTTTGGCGAGGTGAAGCGGCTGATCCCGACCATTCGCGAACCGTTCCTGATTACGTTCGCCACCGCCTCCTCCGAAGCTGCCTATCCCAAACTGCTCGACGCGCTGGAGCGCTTTGGCGTGCCGTCGCGCATCGCCAGCTTCGTGCTGCCTTTGGGCTACAGCTTCAATCTTGACGGTTCGATGATGTACTGCGCCTTCGCCAGCATCTTCATCGCGCAGGCCTATGGCATTGATCTGTCGCTGGGCCAGGAAATCGCCATGCTCGGCCTGTTGATGATCACCAGCAAAGGCATTGCCGGCGTGCCGCGCGCCAGCCTCGTGGTGATCGCGGCGACGCTGCCCTATTTCAACATTCCCGAAGCCGGCCTGTTGCTGATCCTGGCGGTCGACCATTTCCTCGACATGGGTCGCAGCGCCACCAACGTGATCGGCAATGCAGTGGCCACCGCCGTGATCGCCAAATGGGATGCCGGCACCGACCAGCCGGATGCGGCGGTTCAGAAATAGAGCGTCGGGTTTTCCGGCGCCGGCAGCGGGTCGGTGCCGAAGCGGTTGTCACCGGGGGTGCCGGGACGGGTCATCCACCAGATGTTGATCAGCGTGCCGATGGTGGGCAGCAGGGTCACCAGATACCACCAGCCGCTCATGCCCTGATCGTGCAGTCGGCGCACGCTGACGGCGAGATGCGGCACGAAAAACAGCAGCATCGCGGCCAGCAGCAGCTTGCCATTGAAGATGTCGGCCAGCAGATCGGCGCCGAGCAGCATCACGTCGATCGTTGCTGCCACGCCGGCCACCACCGCCCAGAACAGGGTGAACCACCAAAATTCGGCCCGGCGCGAGCGGCCCCGGAAATCGAGGCCGCGCCGCAGCGGCGTCAGCATCCAGTGGAGCGGCGATTGTTCCATCAATTCACCGGCGGCCGGCGGCGGTAGGACAGCGCCTCGGCAACATGGATGCGCGCCACGCCCTCGCTGCCGGCCAGATCGGCGATGGTGCGGGAAACGCGCAGCACCCGGGCAAAGCCGCGCGCCGACAGGCGCAACGTGTCGGCAGCCTGGGTGAGCAGACGCTGGCCTTCGGCATCGGGAGTTGAATGGGCGGTAAGATTTTCGCCGTCAGCCTCTGCATTCATGCGGGTGGCAGTGCCGGCATAGCGCGCTGTCTGCCGGGCCCGCGCGGCGGCGACACGGGCAGCGACCTGTGCGCTGCTTTCAGCCGGTGGCGGCAGTGTGAGATCGGCGGCCGAAAGCGCCGGCACCTCAACATGCAGATCGATGCGATCGAGCAATGGCCCGGACAATTTGCTCTGATAATCGGCGGCGCAGCGCGGGGCGCGGGCGCAGGCTAGGCCGGGATCAGCCAGATGGCCGCAGCGGCACGGGTTCGTCGCGGCGATCAGTTGCACGCGCGCCGGATAGGTGACGTGCGCGGCGGCGCGCGCCACCTGCACCTGGCCGGTTTCCAGCGGTTGGCGCAGCGAATCGAGCACGCCGCGTTGATATTCGGGAAGTTCGTCGAGGAAGAGGACACCAAGATGGGCGAGGCTGACCTCGCCGGGACGCGCCTTGGCACCGCCGCCCACCAATGCCGGAAATGATAGTGTATGAGACAATAGGTGGCCAAACGGGCCCATTTCGACCAGTCTGAGAGGTGTTTTGAAGCAAAGTGGATGAGACAATCCTGCGTATATGAAGAGTGAATGAGAAAATCTGCCATGCGAAAGATACCGCCTACAAGGCAATCCCTCAGCGGGAAGATGGCGTCGCGTCACCTTCCCGGAAAGGTGGCGTTTGAATCGCTGCTCGAACGCGACTTCCTGTATTTGCTGGAAGCCAATGGGCACTTGAGGGCGGTCAAGACGCAGCCCCGGACCGTCCAGCTGAAGGTCAATGGAAAAAAGCGGCCGTACACGCCCGACGTGGAGGTCGAGTGGCGCGAGGGCGTTGATCTTCCGTTTGGGGTTTCGCGTGCGATTTTCGAGGTGAAGCCGTTCGAGGTTCTGCGGGCCAAATTTGACGAGCTTGCTCCCAAGCTGCGGGCTGCGCGGGCCTACTTCGAAGAGGAAGGCATCGCCTTCAAGGTCGTGACCGACCGCTACATCCGCGGGCCTCTGTTGGAACCGGCCAAGCTGGTGGTTGAAGGTCTTCGTGCCGGCGAACCTTCGAGGGACGCAGGCCTTGCTGTGCGAAAGGCGATCTCCGACGCTGGCGGCACGATCACGCTCAAAGCACTCAAAGACGCGTTGACCCCGGCCTTCGAATGGCCCCGGCAGCGCGACAACGCGATCTGGTTCTGGATTGGGTGTGGCTGCCTTCAGGCCGCGGACCCGCTGACGATTTGCGATGACACCCCCCTCCAATGGTGGACAAGCTTGACCTCAATAAGGGACAATATCGAATGCTGACGGAAATCCGTTCTGGAAAAAAGGCTTGGTGGAAAGGCAAGCCCGGCACGATCACGACGGTGGTCGGTTTCTCTCAGGTCGGTTTCCTGGCTGACGGAGCAGGCGAACCTGTCTCGGTTCCAGTAAGTGAGCTCGAAGGCGAAAAGCCGGCCATTCCAGCGCCGCCAGCAGTAGCAGCGCTGAAGCCCTGGCAGCTGCAGGTGGCACAACAGCGCTTCGATGTGCTGAAGCCGTTTTTGAAATCCGGACAATACGGCAACGAAATGCGCGCCGCGATCAAGGCTGCTCCTCCCAGTGCCCGGCTCAGTGCCGCCACTGCATACAGGCTCATTCATAATTGGAGAGCCTACCCTGAACTGTCTTCACTTGCTCCGCGCATCCCATCAGGTGGCAAGAACAAAAGTCGGCTTGGTTCCGAACAGGTCGAGAAGGCCATGTCGGATTGCATCCTCAACAAGTACGCCGTCAGGAGCGAGCCGACGGCGCGGCACGTTTACGAGCAAAACCTCCCAGAATTTTGCCGTGCCTACGACTGCGAAGTGCCGAGCTATGACGTTTTCACCCGGCGGATCCGGCGGATGAGAGCCGATATCATTGCCAAGGGACGCAAGGGGTCCAAGTATGTTCGCCGTCACTTCGGCCAATATATGGGGTCCAATCCACTCAGCACCGGACCTCTGCACTGCGTTCAGATGGACTTCTGGGAAGCACACGTCTTGCTTGTCGACTCGGCAACACGACAACCAATCGGTCGACCCTATCTTGCCCTTGCCAGCTGCACGACCACCCGAATGCCATATGGGTATTATCTGTCGTTTGATCCGCCCAGCGCCAGCACCGCCGCGCTTGCCATTATGCGCGGCGCCCTGCCCAAAGACGAGATCCTCAAGCGGCTGAAGATCGACGGCGAATGGCCAGTGTGGGGTTTTCCTTCGATCCTGCACCTCGACAACGCCCTCGAATTTCGCGGCACGGTGTTGGAGAATCTGGCAATACGCGACAACAAATTCGAGATCATCCATCGGCCGGTCCGGGAGCCGCACTTTGGCGGAAGCATCGAGAGCCGGTTCAAGATGCTGGCAACCAAGCTCTACCATATCCCCGGTTCGACGGGTTTCAATCCGATGAACCGGCCCCATGCCAAGGCCGTTGAGCCGACATACACGATCGAAGAATTTGAAGAGATCATCGTTACCATTCTTCTGGCACATGCCCTCACGGCGAGCCCTTCGCTGGGCGACCGAAGTCCCATGGATGTCTGGAAATCCTACTTCTTCGACCGGAATGGCCAGCAGATCAACGAGCTCAAACAGATACCGGTGAACCCCGAGCGGCTACTGGTGGAGTGTTTGCCGTTCAAGGATGTCGCGCTTGGGCGCGACGGTGTGGTCTGGGATTACATGATGTATGACAATGCCGAGCTATCAAGCCTCAAGAAGGAGCTCGATATCACCAAAAACAGCGTCAAGCTGGAAGTGCGGCGCGACCCACGTGACATCACCACCATCTACATGCTCAATCCGATCACCGGCAATTACAGCAAGCTGCAATGCGCTGAACGACACAGCGAAGCTATCCCACTCTGGAAGTGGCGCCAGTCCAAGGAAAAAGTGCCCAAAGGCGAACGCTCGGAAGAGACGATCAACCGTTACCGGATTCGACTCAATGAGATCCAGGCCAACGCGATCGATGCAACCAAAAGCGCGAGAAAGGGCAAGGAACGCCTGAAGCATGGCCTGAAGATGAAGTCCGCGGATGAGGATCTGGTCCGCGTTGTCAGTGGCAAGCCGTCTTCAGATCCGCTGGCCGTCGATGACAGCCCGGGGGATGAAACAACGAAAACGCCTGAGAAGCCCGCACTGCCGCCGGCATCGCAGCGGTTCAAGAAGCGCACGGTGCTATTTTGAACGAAAACCTTGATGAAGACCTCCACGACCTGCTGGGCCTCCCCGCAGAGGAACGTATCCTCGCACGCTGGGAGGACATCTTCATCAACCTGGATATCCTTGAGCCGGTGTTCCAGGCCTTGAAACACATGGCCAGCCAGCCAGATAAGGAGCGGCAGAACAACCTGCTGATCAGCGGGGAGTCTTCTGTTGGAAAGTCGAAGACGCTTCAGCACTACGTGAACGACGTTATGCGGGAGGCACGCGCAACAAAGCCCCGGCTATCGTCAGAATATGCCAACATCCCGTCATTTCGCATCAGAACGCCGGTCACTGATGAAGCGACATTCTATGTGCGTATCCTGGAAGCTCTGGGCCGGAAAGACCGCAGGGAACGGTCATTGCATCGCTTGTCCCATGATGCCGTCGAGATGATGCGGCGATGCGGCGTGCGGCTGCCCATCTTTGATGAGTTTCACAGCAGTGACCCTGAAGAAGTCGGCATTCGCACCTTCGGCGCCACGCTCAAAGACGTCGGTGCCACGATCCAGCGGCCGATGGTGTTGGCGGGAACCGAAAAGGCCGTCAAAATCATCGACAAGGATCCCGAGCTCAGCACACGCTTCACTCACATTGAAATGAACCGTTTCGCTTCAGCAAACGGCGATTTCCAGGACATGCTCTACAACTTTGAAACAAGGATCCCGCTGCGGAAGGCCTCAAACCTGGCTGACGCCCCACTTTGCACTGTTATCTTCAATCTCACGCGGGGTTTGATTGGTGACGTGTCGATACTGTTGAGCAGCGCAGCTGTGAAAGCCGTAGAAACCGGCGAAGAGCAGATTACGCAGGAAACTCTCCAAAGCCTTGATTTTGCAAAGAGCCAGCAGCGCCGCCTCAGGCGGTGGCACGCATAGGTGATGGCGACGATTGCGCCCTTTGCGTTCCGCCCTGAGCCGCTCCCGGACGAACTGCTGTCATCCTGGATGCTCCGAACCGCCGCCGGGATGCTGATGAAGCCCTACGACTTCACGCACACCTACTGGCGCTCCAAGCCGCCGGCGCTGACGCGGGACATCGATCGGATGGCGCCGGCCAACATTATCACCGGCATGGCGGAAGGGACCGGCATACCGCTTGCGCGGGCATATCAGACGACGCTTGGCGGATATGCCGGCAGCCTGTTCGGCGAAATGAACGCGCAGGGGTTTGCGCCCTGGATCATGCCGGTCGGGGTTCGGCACCGAAGCCGCCAGTCGTTTGGCCAACAATTCTGCCCAAAATGCCTTGCGGAGGATGAGCGGCCCTACTTCCGGCGGGCTTGGCGGATTGCCACGTCATCGGTGTGCGTGCGGCATGAGGTGGTGTTGGCTGACCGCTGCCCTGACTGCGGTGAAAGCGTAGCTGCACACCGTTCACCGAGGCTGGATCGGTGCTGGAAATGCGAATGTGCGTTGCGTGATGCTGTCACGCGAGTCGCAGACCCGGAAGTGCTGCGCCTGCAGGCTGGGTTCGAGCTCGCCATCAAGAATGGCTGGGCCGTGCTTGGTCAAGGCGTGGTGCATTTCGCGCCGCGCTACTTCTTGCTCGTGCGTCAGTTGCTGTCGCTGGTTTCACATGGGCCGCGCAGGACGCGGTTCCTGCGTGCGATCGGCGAGCATCGATGGGCGCATCGGATGCCGGGTGGGCCCATCGAGCCGGCGGGGGGCATCGAATATCTGACGCCGTCAGCGCGGCACGACCATTTTGCAATGGTCGCATGGCTGCTGTGGGGCTGGCCCGACCTGTTCGTCGAGGCTGCGCAGAAAGCCGGGATATGGCAGTCATGGGCACTCAAGGACATGAGAGACGTTCCGTGGGACTATCAGCGGGCTGTAAGACCGGATTTGGTGAGGGCGAGCTACCAACCTACTGACGGCGAGATATCGGCGGCGATTGGGTTCTTGGATCGTACGCGGGATAGGGTTTGGCTGGATGAGCTTGTGGAGTTGATCGGTGATAACAAGGATCTGAAACAAAAAGGTTTAGTGAAATTTGTAAACGAATTCAGAGTGATGGCGGGCTAGGCGATGAAATCTATCTCGGTAAGTACACGGCCGAGGGTAGTTGTTCAGAAGCTGGGTTAACTTTCGAAGAACCCTGCCTGGTGAAGCTCTGCCCTCAACATGCGCAGCACCCCTTCAAGATAGGCCTGCAGCTCCAGAAAAATAACATCAGCCAGCTTGTCGTTCACGCCGTGCTCCCTCATGAGGGCCGGTAGGTCACCGACCTTGTCCTCAGGGACGACATAAATCTGTCCATGGCCATTTGTGCCAGTCTGATCTGCGTAAGCGATGGCTGGGCACCGCGGTTTCTGGGTTTTGCTGATTGTGGCACTCACGCTTTGTGATGTGACGCAGGGCGCGATGTATGAAGCTACAACCGGAGCTATCGATGTATTCTACGAACCGGGCGCGGCCGATTGAGGTTGTGCCTGGTCCCACGGGTCGCAGGCGCTGGCCTGACGATCTGAAGGCGCGGATTGTTGCCGAGACGCTGCTGCCTGGCGCCAAGGTGATCGAGGTGGCAGCGCGCCATGGATTGCTGCCCAACCATATATCGGCTTGGCGTTCGCTTGCCCGCAGAGGCCAGCTGGCTCTTGCCGATCGGGACCTGCCGGCCTTCGTGCCGATCTCGGTGCAGTCCGACGCAGCGGTAAACGATCAGAGCCAGCGCAGCGCGGCAGCAGAGTTGCGTCTCTGCGTCAGCGATCTGACCCTGCATGTGCCAGAAGGCTTTCCAGCGCATCAGGCTGCCGCCCTTGTTGCAGCGCTGCGTTCCGCGCTGTGACCCCGCTGGAAGACTCCGGGCTGCGGATCATGGTTGCTACCCGGCCGGTGGATTTCCGTCGCGGCCACGACGGCCTTGCCGCCTATGCCCAGATGGCGCTGGGCTTTGCCCCAACGCAGGGTCTCGTGCTGGTCTTTCGTGCCCGTCGCAGTGACCGGCTCAAGATCCTCTACTGGGACAGCAACGGCATCGTGATGAGCTACAAGCGCCTGGAAGCAGGCAGCTTCATCTGGCCCAGGCCGGGCGATGCCGTGATGGGGCTCACGAAGTTGCAGTTCCAGGCCCTGTTTGCCGGCCTCGACTGGCGCCGGATCGCAGTGCCAACCACATGCCTGCCGCGTGTGGCAGAGTGACTCTCGTGGACCGATATTGCTGTCATTTATCAACGATTTGCGCTATGAACGGCCATGTCCGCAGACAGCGCCTTGCCGGTCGATCTGGACGCCTTGTCGCCTGAAGCGCGGCAGGTGATCGCGAGCCTGCAGGCGCAAGTTGCGCACCTGACCGAGCTCACTGCCGCACAAGACGTGATAATCGCAGAGCTGAAGCATCTGACCGCTCGGCAAGAGCATCTGATCGCCGAGTTGCGCCACGCGCGCTTTGGTAAAAAGTCTGAGAAGCTCAGCGAAGACGAACGGCAACTGGCGTTCGAAGACCTGGAGATCGCCGCGGCTGAGACCCAGGAAGCCATCGACCAGCTGCCAACACCGGACGGCAAGCCCCGGCGCAAGCGCGCCAAGCGCAACCGCGGCAACCTGCCAGCCAACCTGCCGCGCATCGAACAGGTCATCGAGCCTGATAACAAGATCTGCGCCTGTGGTTGCACCAAGCTGGTGGCCATCGGCGAAGACCGCAGCGAACGGCTCGATGTCATTCCGGCCCAGTTCCGGGTCATCGTCACCGTTCGCCCGCGTTATGCCTGCAGCCGCTGTGATGCCGGTATCCTCCAGGCGCCGGCGCCGCCCCATCTGGTCGAGGGCGGTCTGCCGACCGAGGCGCTCATGGCCCATGTCGCTGTCGCCAAATTTTGCGATCACTTGCCGCTCTACCGGCAAAGCCAGATCTTCGCCCGGTCCGGCATTGATCTCGACCGCTCGACGCTGGCGTCGTGGTGCGGGGTCACTTCGCATCACCTCA
>NZ_JAUMBI010000099.1:0-5511 GCF_032115815.1 Sandarakinorhabdus sp. | reverse complement strand
TGACAGGCCGGGCTCGGCAAAGAAGCTGAGATACAGGCCCAACAGCATGATCAGGCCGCCCGCCACCATCCACGGCCGAAACCGGCCAAAGCGCGTGTTGGTGCGGTCAATGCCGTGCCCGAACGCGATATCCAGCGGCAGATCGATCCAGCGCACGGCCGAGAACAGGATGCCGGTGATGGCCAGATCAAGACCCAGCGTGCTGGCATAATAGGGCGGCAGATAGATCACCATCGGCAGCCCGACGCCGGTGAGTGGCAGGCACGGCGCGGCAAAGGCGGCGAGCGTCCGGCGATTCAACGGTACTGATCGGGATGCGCTGTCCATACCCCTCCCCGGGCTCGACTGTCACTGTGGGGTGCTGGGCAGAGCGGCGCAAGCCTGTCGAATTCAGGCGGCAAGCCCCCGACGGCGGGCGGCAAACGCCTTGAGCGCATGATCAAGCCGCGCCAGCACTTCGTCGTGCAGCGCCGGCGTGGCGGCGGCAAGGCCGTGGATCACCGGTTGCGGCTGATTGAAGGCCAGCGCGGCACCGTGGCGATCGGTCAACATGCCGCCGGCTTCGGCCAGGATCAGGCTGGCGGCCGCCACATCCCATTCGGCGATGCTGCGCCCTTCCACCCAGGCGTCAGCCTCGTCAGCCGCCAGCATCGCCATGCGCAGCGCCAGGCTGTTGGGCTTGGCTACGGCCGTGCCGGGCCAGGGTGATGGCCAGAAGGCCGCGTTCAGATTGGGCTGATCGATGGGCAGGCGCACGCCTTCCAGCGTGGCGAGGCCCGACACCGCGAGGCGCTTGCCATTCAAGGTCGCGCCGCGCCCGACGCCGGCGGCATAGAGCCGATCCTGTGCCGGCGCGTTGAGCACGGCGGCAACCACGGTGCCAGCTTCGACCAGCGCCACCGATACAGCCCATCCCGTTCGGCCGCGCAGGAAATCGCGGGTGCCGTCGATAGGGTCGATCACCCACACCCGGCGGCGTTCCAGCCGGGCCGCGCTGTCGGCGCTTTCTTCCGACAACCAGCCATCATCCGGGCGGGCCGCAGTGATCACGCCCTTTAGATAATCATTCACCGCCATGTCGGCCGCACACACCGGGCTGCCATCAGCCTTGTCCCACCTGGCCGGCGACCGGCCGAAATGCGCCATGGCGATGCGCCCGGCATTGCCGGCGATTTCGGCGGCCAGCGCCAGATCGGCGTCGCGCGCCGACGGGCTGTGCGGGGTCAACTGCCCGCCACCATCATGCCATCGATGCGCAGTGTTGGCGCGTTGCTGGCATGGCGGAAGGCAAGATCATTGGCGGCGATCATCCGGGCGTACATGTCGATCAGATTGCCGGCGATGGTGATTTCCGCCACTGGCCGGGTGATTTCGCCATTTTCGATCAGGTAACCGCTCGCCCCCCGGCTGTAATCACCGGTGAGGCCGTTGACGCCCATGCCGATCAGTTCGGTGACGAGAATGCCCTGCTTGATATCGGCCATCAGTTCGGCCGGCGTGGCGGTGCCGCCTTCCAGGTGCAGGTTGGTGGTTCCGGCGCCGGGCGGTCCGGAGGTGCCGCGGCTGGCATGGCCGGTGGGGGCCAGGCCCAGTTGCCGGGCGCTGGCCACATCCATCAGCCAGCCGGTCAGCACGCCGTGTTCGATGATGGCCGTGCGCTGTGCGGCCAAGCCTTCGCCGTCGAAGGCGCGGCTGCGCAGGCCGCGGCGGCGCAGCGGATCATCGATGATCGACAGGCCGGCGGGCAGGATGGCCTGGCCAAGCTTGTCTTTCAGGAAGCTGGTGCCGCGCGCGATGGCGCTGCCGGTGATGGCGCCCACGAGATGCCCGAGCAGCGTTGACGAAACGCGCGGATCGAACAGGATCGGCATCTGCCCGCTGGCCAGCTTGATCGGGTGCAGGCGGTTGATGGCGCGCTGGCCGGCGCGGGTGCCGATATCCGCGGCGGATTCGACATCGGCCAGATAGCGGGCGGCGTGCCAGGCGTAATCGCGCTGCATGTCGCTGCCCGTGCCGGCGACGACACTGGCCGAAAGGCTGTGGCTGGTCGATTTCTTGCCGCCACGAAAGCCCGTCGATGTCGCCAGCGCCATCACCACCGTGCCGGCAGCGGCGCCGGCGCCTTCGCTGTTGGTGATGCCGGGAATCGCCCGGGCGGCGTCCTCGCATTCTAGCGCGCGTAACTTCAGGGCCGCCGCACTGATCTCGGTGGGATCATCAACATCAAGTTCCGCAAATGGCCCGCGCGCCAGCCGATCTTCGGGCGCGAGGCCGGCATAGGGATCTTCGGGGGCCAACCGCGCCATCGCGACGGCGCGCTCCGCCGCTTCGCGCAGGGCAGCAGGCGTGAGATCGGAAGAGGAGACGCTGGCCGAGCGCTGGCCAACGAACACGCGGATGCCGATCTCCTCGCCCTCGGCGCGGCCGATATCCTCCAGCTTGCCAAGGCGGACCGAAATGGAGGTGGCGCCATCGCCGACATACAGCGCATCGGCGGCATCGGCCCCGGCGGCGCGGGCGGCAGCAAGGGCGGCATCAAGGCGGGTGAGGGCATCATCTGAAGACAGCATGGCCCAGATGTAGGGTGGCTGGCCCCATGTGTCACGGCCCAATCACTGCGCCGCTTTGTCGAATTCATGCAATGAGGTCGCAGTTCGGCATGAGACACAGGCACCTGTTCGGCACGGGTGATGGGTGGGCCAGCCCTGATGTCGGCAAGTAACCGGGCGCGCGGGCCTGTTCCAACGCGGGACAGGCTCGCAGCTGCGTTCTGGATCAGGCAAGCCCAACAGACGCGCAGGCCGCTGCCCACAGCGCCCCGGCCAGCCGGTTGGAGCGGAACAGCCGCAATGCGGTGGCCGGCGTGGTGTCGGCCAGCTTCACCACCTGCCAGCCCAGTTGCACCGCCAGCGGCAGCAGCGCCAGCACGGCCAGCGCCTGATCGGCGACGATCCACAGGGCGGCTGCCCACAGGGCCAGCGCCAGCGCATAGAAGCCCGCCACGCCAGCGCGCGCTTTCGGCCCGAGCGCGCGGGCGGAGGACTTGATGCCGGCCAGCGCATCATCCTCGATATCCTGCAGGGCGTAGATGGTGTCGTATCCCAGCGTCCAAGCGAGGCCGCCGGCCCACAACAGCCACATGGCCGGTGCCTCGACGGGCGCCACCGCCGTCCAGCCGACCAGTGCGCCCCAGTTGAAGGTGAGGCCAAGCCAGGCCTGGGGCCACCAGGTGATGCGCTTCATGAAAGGATAGGCGGCGACGGGAATCAGGCTGGCCAGCGCCACGATCTGGGCCAGCCCACGCAGTTGCAGCAGCACGACAAGGCCGATCAGCGACAGCGCCACCGCAAAGGCCAGCGCCGCCTTCACCGATATGCGGCGCGAGGCGACCGGACGATCACGCGTGCGTTCGACCTGGGCATCGAGATCGCGATCGACAATGTCGTTCCACACGCAGCCGGCGCCGCGCATGGCGATGCTGCCCAGGCCGAACCACAGCACCAGCCAAGGCGCGCGCTGGAGTCCGCCGGCCAGCGCCAGCCCGGCGATGCACGGCCAGAACAGCAGCCAGGTGCCGGCTGGCCGGTCGAGCCGGGCGAGGCGCGCATAGGCTTGCGCGCCCGCCGGCAGCAGGTCGATCCAGCTCTTTACAGCGTCTGGCGTTGCGTTGGTGGGGGCAGGCGGCGTAACCACGTGGCCCATGAGCGAATTAGACCGCAGCTTGTCAACCACGCCGCGCCTGCATGTGCGTGATGCATTGGCTGCGGGCGCGTCCATCACGCTGGATCAGCCGCAATCCCACTATTTGGGCAGCGTCATGCGCCGGCAGCCCGGTGACCTTGTGCGCCTGTTCAACGGCCGCGACGGCGAATGGGCGGCGCGGGTTTCGGTCGTGGCCAAGAAGGCGGTGACGTTGGTGGCCGAACGGCAGAGCGCGCCGCAGGAGCAGGTGCCCGATCTGTGGCTGTGCGCCGCGCCGCTGAAGAAAGGCCGCATCGATTGGCTGGTGGAAAAGGCCTGCGAGCTGGGCGTGGCGCGGCTGCAACTGGTGACCACGCAACGCACGGTGGTGGACAAGCCCAATCTTGAGCGGCTGGGCGCGCATCTCGTGGAAGCTGCCGAACAATCGGGCCGCACGGCGGTGCCTGAATTGCCCGCGCCAATGCCACTTGAACATTTGCTCAAGAACTGGCCCGGAGGCCGCTTCCTGATCTTTGCGGATGAATCCGGCGGCACGCCACTTGCAGAGGCAAAGGTGCCGGCACCGGCCGCCATCCTGATTGGCCCGGAAGGCGGCTTCACCGTTCAGGAGCGCGAGGCCATCCGTGCCCACCCTGCCGCAGTGCCGATCAGCCTCGGTCCGCGCATCCTGCGGGCCGATACAGCGGCGCTGGCGGCCATTGCCATCTGGCAGGCCCTCAACCCGCCGGTTTCACCCTGATGATGCGCTCTGCCTCCTGCAGCACGCGCGGGCGGCTCCAGACGAAGGGGACATAATTGCCCGTGGCCCAGCGCGCGAACAGATCGCGGTAATGTGGGCTCGATGGATCGCCGGACTGGCCTGGCGTGTTGATCGCCATGCTGTTGTCCCACGCCCCCACATCGAGCACCACGCGCACCGATGCGCCGGAGACGAGGTGGAAATCAGGGCCGCTGCCCATCGCCATCGGGGTGGAGCCGCTGCCGCCGATGGGCAGCGGGCCCACCCGGCGCTCGGCGCTGCGGCCGGCGATACCCAACGCCGGCTTGAAATCGGCCACGTGCAGCGCGCCCCAGCGCCACAGCGCTGGATCGGGGCCGAACAGTTTCCGGCCTTCGGCAAAGGCTGTGCCCAATGATCCGAGCAGGATGGCGGTGCGTTGCTCTGCCGTCAGCAGCCTGGCCTCCTCCAGTACGGGCAGCACGTTGCCGATGCTGGTGCGGCCGAAATTGCGGCGTTTGTCTTCCGGCACGATGGCCTTCACCGCGCTCACTGGCAGGTGGCGGCTGGCCCAGATTTCGTAGAGCGCCGCCGCAGCCGAATCCGGGCCTTCATGGCCGTCCCAGCCGCTGAGCAATGCCAGGGCGCCACGCTCATTATCGTCGCGGCCAGAAAGGCCCTGCAACAGCGCCACTGCGCGGCGCGCCATGGGTGATGTGGCGTCGTTCTGCAGCGCCATCGCGTCGGTGAGGCTGAATTTCGGTTTGGCGGCAATCACTTCGGAAATGCGGGTGATGCGGCTGCGGTCATTCCATTCCAGGCCCAGCAGGTGCGGATAGCCCGCGGGGACGTTGTTTTCATTGGCGGTGGCAAACCAACCTTGGGTGGGGTTGTACACCACCGGCATCAGCCGGGCATCGAGAAGCCCTTTCCAGCCATGCGCCTTGCCGGCCGGCACTGGCAGCAGGCCATCACCGGCCGCACGCACCGGCACGAATCCGCCTGGCGCCCAGCCGATATCCCCGGCGCGGCTGGCAAACAGCAGGTTGAGCGGCGGCGCCCCCAATGGTTGCGCGCGGTCAGGAACTCGT
>NZ_JAUMBI010000098.1:0-4624 GCF_032115815.1 Sandarakinorhabdus sp. | reverse complement strand
AGAAGGTGGAGGGCGTGCGTCCCTACACCCCGCTCGAACTGGCCGGGCGCAACATCTACATGCGCGAAGGCTGCTACCTGTGCCACAGCCAGATGGTGCGCCCGTTCCGCGATGAGGTGGAACGTTACGGCCACTACAGCCTGGCTGCCGAGAGCATGTATGATCACCCCTTCCAGTGGGGTTCGAAACGCACCGGGCCTGATCTGGCGCGTGTTGGCGGCCGCTATTCCGATGAATGGCATGTGGGCCACCTGAAGAACCCGCGTGAAGCGGTGCCGGAATCGATCATGCCGCCCTATGCCTTCCTGGCCGAAAAGCCGCTGAAGGCCGGCGACATGGGCAAGCATCTGGCCGCCCTTCGCGCGGTGGGCGTGCCCTATACCGACAAGGACATCGAGCAGGCCAACGCCGATCTCACCGCACAGGCCACGCCTGATGCCGATATCGAGGATCTGCAGAAGCGTTACCCCAAGTCGATGGGCCGCGATTATGACGGCAACCCGGCCGTGGTGACCGAAATGGATGCGCTGGTCGCCTATCTGCAGATGCTGGGCACGCTGGTCGATTTCAAGGCGGGCGAAGCGCAGGAGCAGCCCAAATGAGCCGCTATGAACTGCTGCGCCAGTTCGCGGACAGCTGGGCACTACTGGGCATGTGCCTGCTTTTCCTGGGCTTTGTCGGCTGGACCTTCCGGCCCGGCGCCCGCCGTCACCATGACGAAGCTGCAAAATTGATCTTCCGGAGTGACAGTGATGACTGATCACAACAAACGCGTTGACGAAGCCACCGGCACCAACCTGGTTGGCCATGAATGGGATGGCATCGAGGAACTGGACACGCCGCTGCCGCGTTGGTGGGTCTATATCTTTGCCGCCACCGTGGTGTTTGCCGCCGGTTATGTGGTGGCCTATCCGTCCTTCCCCGATGTGGCAGGCGGCACCGGCTGGTCCAGCCGCGGCCAGCTGGACGAAGCGCTGCAGGCCCAGACCGCGGCCCGCGCGCCGGTGGTCACCGCCATCGCCGCCACCCCAATCGAACAACTGACTGCCAATCCAGGGCTGATGCGCAGCGCCATCGAGGGCGGCCGCGCCGCCTTCAAGGTGAACTGCGTGCAGTGCCATGGTTCGGGTGCGGCCGGGTCGAAAGGCTATCCCAATCTGAATGACGATGACTGGCTGTGGGGCGGCGACATCGCGTCGATCTACACGACCCTGCAGCACGGCATCCGTAGCCCCGGCGTGGACGACTCCCGTTTCAGCCAGATGCCGGCCTTTGCCGACATCTTGTCGAAAGGCCAGATCAGCGCGCTTGTCTCCCACGTCCGGACCATTTCCGGCCAGGGCAAGCCCAGCGCCGCCGGTGCCCAATTGTTCGCCGTAAATTGTGCCAGCTGCCACGGACCGGATGGCAAGGGCATGCGCGAACAGGGCGCGCCGAACCTGACGGATGGGATCTGGCTCTATGGCGGCGATCGCGCCAGCCTGACCCAGACCATCGCCAAGGCCCGTTACGGGGTGATGCCGCACTGGGCCGGCCGGCTCGATGATGCCACCGTCAAGATGCTGGCCGCCTATGTCCATTCACTGGGCGGCGGCGAGGCCAATCCGGCCCCGGTCACGGCCAGCGCCACAACCGGCGAGGCTCCCACGGGATAACATGTCGGCGTTTGACCTCATCAACCCCACCAGCGGGCTCTATCGCAAGCGTGAGCCGGTCTTTCCCCGTGTGGTGAAGGGCCGGTTCCGCCAGCTGAAATGGGCGGTGATGATCTTCTGCCTGGCGGTCTACTACATCACGCCATGGATCCGCTGGGATCGCGGCGCCTATGCCCCCGATCAGGCGGTGCTGGTCGATCTGGCCAACCGCCGCTTCTTCATGTTCGATATCGAGATCTGGCCGCAGGAATTCTACTATGTCGCCGGCCTGCTCATCATGGCCGGCATCGGCCTGTTCCTCGTTACCTCTGCCGTTGGCCGCGCCTGGTGCGGTTATGCCTGCCCGCAGACGGTGTGGACCGATCTGTTCCAGCATGTCGAACGCTGGATTGATGGCGATCGCAATGCACAGCTGAAATTGAACAATGCGCCGTGGACAGCCGCCAAGCTCGGCCGCCGCCTAACCAAATGGAGCATCTGGCTCGTCATCGCCATGGCGACCGGCGGGGCGTGGATCTTCTATTTTGCCGATGCACCGACGCTGGCCAGCCAGTTCGTCGCTGGCGATGCGGCGTTCGTCGCCTATGCCACCGTCGGCGTGCTCACCGCCACGACGTTCATCTTTGGTGGCTTCATGCGTGAACAGGTGTGCATCTACATGTGCCCGTGGCCGCGCATCCAGACGGCGATGCTTGACGAAAAATCGCTGATCGTCACCTATCGCGATTGGCGCGGGGAACCGCGCACGCAGGGTGTGAAGAAGGCCGCCGCCGCGGGCGAGAAGGTGGGCGACTGCATCGATTGCAACGCCTGCGTCTCGGTTTGCCCCACCGGCGTGGACATCCGCCAAGGGCCGCAACTGGGCTGCATCAACTGCGCGCTGTGCATCGATGCCTGCGACGAGGTGATGGGCAAATTGAACCGCCCGCGCGGGCTGATCGACTATCTCAACCTTGATGATGAAAAGCACGAGCGCGCTGGCGGTGCTGCCCGGCCGATCCTGAAGACGCTGCTGCGCCCGCGCACCCTGATCTATTTCGCCATCTGGTGCAGCATCGGCCTCGCCATGTTGTTCACGCTGGGCGAGCGCGCGCGGCTGACCATCGACAGCGCCCAGGATCGCAACCCGGTGGTCGTCACCATGTCTGACGGGCAGGTGCGCAACGGCTGGACGATCAAGATGCGCAACATGGAAGGCCGCCCGCGCCAAGTGGAGCTGACCATGGCCGGCCTGCCCCAGGGCCGGATGTGGACCGATGCAATGGACCGCAAAGGTGCCGCGCGCAGCGTGCGGCTCAATCTGGCCGCCGATGCCACCACCCGCCTGCACCTTTATGTGGCGGCACCGGCCGGTCCGGCGGGCGAAACCCCGTTTGCACTGATTGCCCGCCCGCTGGATGCCACACCCGGCACCAACGATGGCCGCGAAGCCGCGCGCGACATCAAGTTCATCCGGCAATAGGGATCAGGCTCATGAATGGCACCGCACGCAGCAAGCCCGCCTTCACCGGCCGCATGTTTCTGGCCATCATGGTCGCCTTCTTCGGCGTGGTGGTGGCGGTCAACATCACCATGGCGCGGCTGGCCAGCGGCACCTTCGGCGGCACCGTGGTCGACAACAGTTATGTCGCCAGCCAGAAGTATAATGGCTGGCTGGCCAAGGCGCGGGCCCAGGATCAACTGGGCTGGGCCACCACGGTCAGCCTCGACGGCGCGCGCCGGGTGGTGATCACCGTGCCGGGCGCCGCCTTTGCGGCCACCGGCACAGCCCATCACCCGCTGGGCCGCGCCGACAATGTGCCGCTGGCCTTCGCTGCCGACGCACAGGGCCGGCTGGTTTCGACCACTCCGCTGCCGGCCGGACGCTGGCAAGTGCGCCTCGACGTTCGCAGCGGCCGTGATGTGAAACGGCTGCTCGAGGTGCTGGCATGAACAAGCCCGCGCCTCTGCACGGTGGCGAAGCATTGGCCGTTTCGCGTTTTGCGGTGCCGGGGATGCGCTGCGCCGGCTGCATTTCCAAGCTGGAAAACGGGCTTTCCGCCGTGCCCGGCATTGCAGCGGCCCGGGTGAATTTCACCGCCAAGCAGGTGCAGATCAGCCATGATCCGGCGCTGGACACGCCAAGGCTACTCAAGGCCCTTGCCGGCCTCGGCTTCGAAGCCAGCCCGCTCGGCGACGCGCTGGCTGGCCCCGATGGCGAAGCCCGGCAGTTGGTGAAGGCGCTCGCGGTCGCCGGCTTTGCCGCCATGAACATCATGCTGTTGTCGGTCTCGGTCTGGTCCGGCGCCGGCGGGTTGACGCGCGATCTGTTCCACTGGCTGTCTGCCCTCATCGCGCTGCCCACGGTCGCCTATGCCGGCCAGCCCTTCTTCCGTTCGGCCTGGAGCGCGCTGAAGGCCCGCCACACCAACATGGATGTGCCGATCTCCATTGGCGTCACGCTGGCCACCGCGCTGTCGCTGTTTGAAACCATCACCCACGGCGCCCACGCTTATTTTGACAGCGCGGTGATGCTGCTGTTCTTCCTGCTCGCTGGCCGCTGGCTCGATGCCGTGATGCGCGATCGCGCCCGCGACGGCGTGAGCGCGCTGTTGAAGCACATGGCCGCCGGCGCGCTGATCGTAGGCGACGATGGCCAGAGCCAATGGCTGAAGGCCGCCGACATAAGGCCGGCCATGAAGATGCTGGTCGCCAGTGGTGAGCGCCTCGCCGCCGATGGCGTGATCCTGAATGGCCGCAGCCATTTCGATCAATCGCTGATCACCGGTGAAGCCATGCCGGTCGCCATCGGCCCGGGCGGCACCGTGCTGGCCGGCACGCTCAACACGGGTGATGCGGTAGAAGTCGCCGTTACCGCTGCTGGTGCCGATACAAGCATCGCCGACATCGCCCGGCTGATGCAGGATGCAGCACAAGGCCGCTCGCGCTATGTCCGCATCGCCGACAAGGCGGCGCGGCTTTATGCGCCG
>NZ_JAUMBI010000097.1:13002-20365 GCF_032115815.1 Sandarakinorhabdus sp. | reverse complement strand
TGTAGGCGGCGCTGTTGTGGGCCGCGATCACGCCGGCGATGCTGGAAAGATTGATGATGCTGCCGCGCACATTGGTTTCGCGCACGGTCCGGGCCATGGTGGGCAGCGACAGCTTGCAGCCCAGAAACACGCTGTCCAGATCGATGCTGTGCACACGCTTCCAGGTGTCGAAATCGGTGGCCTCTACCGTCGATCCGCCCGCGATGCCGGCATTGTTGACCAGCACGTGGAATCCGCCGAACTTTTCCTCGGCAAAGGCAACAGCAGCGGCCCAGTCATCCGGGCTGGTCACATCATGGCGGCAGGCCACCGCGGCATCACCGATGCTGGCCGCCACGGCCTTCACGCCGGCTTCGTTGATGTCGGTCAGCACCACGCGGGCGCCTTCTTCCACCATGCGCCGCGCCATCGCCTCGCCCAGGCCCTGCGCTGCGCCAGTGATCAGTGCCACCTTGCCTGCCATTCGGTTCATGTCGTCTTCCCCTTGGTTTTCGTGGTCAGCACCACCTTGCCCGTGACCAGCCCGGCTGAAAAGCTGTGACTCATGGGTGTGCCCGTGAATTGCCGCAGCCCTTGACGCCCTGCCGCCGGCACCATACCTCCCGGCCATGGCCATCCTCCCCATCATCGAAACGCCCGACGCGCGGCTGAAGCAGATCAGCGCTCCCGTGGAAACCGTCACCGACGCGCACCGCACGCTGATCGCCGACATGTTCGAGACCATGTATGATGCGCCCGGCATCGGCCTGGCCGCCATCCAGGTGGGCGTGGCCGAACGCATCCTGGTGATCGATCTGCAGCGCGAAGCCGATGACACGCCGGAAGACGCCGATCCCGACAAGATCGTGCGGGTGAAGGAACCGCGCGTGTTCATCAACCCGGAGATCATTTGGGAATCCGACGAGCTGTCGGTCTACCAGGAAGGCTGCCTGTCGGTGCCGGAAATGTATGCCGATGTGCAGCGCCCGGCCGAAATCCAGGTCAAATGGCTCGACGAGCAGGGCAAGGCCCACGACGAGAAGCTGGACGGCCTGCTCGCCACCTGCCTGCAGCACGAGATGGACCATCTGAACGGCGTGCTGTTCATCGATCACCTCAGCAAGCTGAAGCGCGACATGCTGCTGAAGAAGCTTGAAAAGCTGCGCCGGAGCGGCCGGGCGGCCTGACCGTTCAGCCCAGCCGGTCGAGAATCAGCCGCGCCGCATCTTCTGGCGGTTTCAGCTTGGCAGGGTCTTCCCCCGGATAGGCGCGCGCGCGCATCACCGTGCGGGTGGCGCCGGGATCCACGATGTGCGTGCGGATCGGGGAAACATTCTTCACCTCTTCCCCATAGGTGCTCACCAGATTCTCCAGCGCCGCCTTGGTCGCGGCATAGCCGCCCCAATAGGCGCGTGGGCTGGCGGCCACCGACGAAGTGACCGCCACGACATGGCCGGCCGCCGATTGGCGCAGCCAGGGATCAAGCGCCCGGATCAGCCGCATGTTGGCGGTGAGGTTGAGCGCGATCAGCTTGTCCCATTCCTTCAGATCAAGATGCGGCACCGGCGCCAGCGTGCCCAGTTGCGCGGCATTGAGGATCAGCGCATCCAGCCGGCCCCAGCGCGCGCCGATGGCATTGCCCAGCCGGTCGATGGCGTCGCTGTCGGTCAGGTCAAACGGCGCGATCGTGGCGGTGCCGCCAGCCTTGTGGATGCGGTCGTCCAGCTCGGCCAGCCCGGCTTCGGTGCGGCCGGTGATGATCACGTGCCAGCCTTCGCGGGCCAGCATTTCGGCGGTGGCCGCGCCAATGCCGCGGCTGGCACCCGTCACGAGGGCGAGTTTCTTGGTCGTGATGTCGGTCATGCGGCGGCCTTAGGCGGGTGGGGCGTAGGGGTCAAATCACCCGTTCAGCCAGCAGGCTCAGCTGGTCCGGCACTTCAACTTCTTCCTGGTCGGTCAGGCGGGTCGGATAATCGCCGGTAAAGCAGGCATCGCAATATTGCGGCGCGTGCTCGTCGCGGGCGGGTTCGCCCACGGCGCGATAGAGGCCGTCGATGGAGAGGAACGACAGGCTGTCCACCTTGATGTAATCGCGCATCCGCTCGACATCCATTTGCGCTGCCAGCAGCTTGGATCGTTCCGGCGTGTCGACGCCATAGAAACAGCTGTGCCGCGTCGGCGGGCTGGCAATGCGCATATGCACTTCCTCCGCGCCGGCTTCGCGTAGCATCTGCACGATCTTGACCGACGTGGTGCCGCGCACGATCGAATCGTCGATCAGCACGATGCGCTTGCCGGCGATCAGCGCGCGATTGGCATTGTGCTTCAGCTTGACGCCCAGGTTGCGGATCTGGTCACCGGGCTGAATGAACGTCCGGCCGATATAATGGCTGCGGATGATGCCCAGTTCGAACGGGATGCCGCTTTCCTGCGCGTAACCGATGGCGCCCGGCACGCCGCTGTCTGGCACCGGCACCACCATGTCGGCATCCACCGGATTCTCGCGGGCGAGTTCGGCGCCGATGCGCTTGCGCACTTCATAGACGCTGCTGCCATCCGCCATCGAATCGGGGCGGCTGAAATAGACATGTTCAAAGATGCACGGCCGTGCCCGCACCGGCGCGAACGGCCGCAGCGAACGCAGGCCGCGCCCGGTGATGATGATCAGTTCGCCCGGCTCCACCGAGCGCAGGAAGGTCGCGCCCACCATGTCGAGGCCAACGGTTTCGGAGGCGAGGATGTAGCTATCGCCCAGCCGGCCCAGCACCAGCGGCCTGATGCCCAAGGGATCGCGGCAGGCGAGCATGCCTTCGGCGGTGAGGCAGATCAGGCTGTAGGCCCCTTCCACCCGCTTCAGCGCATCGATGAAGCGATCGAGCAGCGTCCGGTACGACGACGTGGCGACGAGGTGGATGATCACCTCGGTATCGCTGGTCGATTGGAAGATCGATCCGCGCCGCACCAGTTCGCGGCGCAAGGTGGTGGCGTTGGAGATATTGCCGTTGTGCGCCACCGCAAAGCCGCCCGAGGCCAGCTCGGCAAACAGCGGCTGCACGTTCCTGAGCGCGGTTTCGCCCGTGGTGGAATAGCGATTGTGGCCGATGGCGATCTCGCCCTTCAGCTTGTTGATCACCGAATCATTGTCGAAATTGCCCGCCACATGCCCCATGGCGCGGTGGGTGTGGAATTCCTTGCCATCGAACGTGGTGATGCCAGCGGCTTCCTGGCCGCGGTGCTGCAGGGCATGCAGGCCAAGTGCCACCAGCGCGGCAGCGCCCTCGGCGCCATAAACCGCAAACACGCCGCATTCCTCGTGGAGATGATCGTCTTCCCACGGATCGGTGGTGAGCATCTTGTCCATGTGGTGGCCTTTGTCATTCGGCAGATGCCGGGCCATATAGGGTGGGCAGTCCGCTTTGTCTGCACCTGTCTTGTGATGAAAGTGTCACATATGAGCCAAGCCGTGGATGAAACGCTGGAGTTCCGGCCCAAGTGGGGCGCCGATGACCTGCTCACCGCTGTGGCGGTGGATGCGGCCAGCGGCGCGGTACTGATGGTGGCGCACATGAATGCCGATGCGCTGGCGGCGACGCTGGCCACCGGCGAGGCGCATTACTGGAGTCGCAGCCGGCGGGAATTGTGGCACAAGGGGGCCACGTCGGGGGCCATCCAGCGCGTGGTGGAAATAAGGGTGGATTGCGACCAGGATTGCCTGCTGTTGCGGGTTGAGCCGGCCGGCCCGGCCTGCCACACCGGCCGCCAGGATTGCTTCTACCGCCGGCTCGATGGTGGCCGGCTGGTGATGATCGGAGACGGTGAATGACGCTGCCAACCGGCCTTGAGATGACCGTGTTCGACGAGGTGTTCCGCAACCGCCCGCACGAACGCTTCGACGCGCTGCGCGCCGCCGATCCGGTGCATGACGACAAGGTGCTGGGCCGCGTGCTGCTAACCCGCGCGGCCGATGTGGCCGCCGTGCTGAAGGATCGCAGCTTGTCGGTCGATCAGCGCAACGCTGCGCCCGATACGATCGTGCAGCGGCTCGCCACGATGCAGGATCGCGAGGCCCCGCGATCGATGCTGGTCCTCGACGATCCCGATCATGCCCGCCTGCGCCGGCTGGTCACCCACGCCTTCAACGCCCGCGCCATCGAAGCGGTGAAGCCGAAGGTGGTGGAGGTGGCCGACGCCCTGCTCGACGCGGTGGCCGGCAAGGACAGGTTCGACATCATCGAGGAGTTTTCCTCGCCGCTGCCCATCATCGTCATCGCCACCATGTTGGGCGTGGACGCGGCGGACGTGGGCGATTTCCAGCGCTGGTCAAAGGCGCTGGCAAATGTGTTCTCGCCCATTCGTTCTCCGGAGTTCCTCGCGGCGCTGAAGGCCAATGCCGATGAACTGTCGGCCTATTTCGAACGCGCCATCGCCGAACGGCGCGCTGCCCCGCGTGATGATCTGATCAGCGCGCTGGTGGCGGTGGAGGAGGGCGGCGACCGGCTGACCACCGAAGAAATCGTCACCATGTGCAACCTGCTGCTGCTGGCCGGGAACCTCACCACCACCGACCTCATCGGCAATTGCGTGCTCGCCCTGCTGCGCCATCCCGATCAACTGGCCAAGGTGCAGGCCAACCCGGCGCGCATCGCCGACGCCATCGAGGAAACGCTGCGGCTCGACCCGCCAGTGGTGCAGAGCTTGCGCATTCCCTTGGCCCCGCGCGAGATTGGCGGCTGCCCGGTGCGCGCGGGCGAAGCGGTGACGACGTTCCTGATGGCCGCCGGGCAGGACCCGGCGCTGCACGCCGACCCGCTCACGTTCGACATCGACCGGGCCGACAAGACGCACTTCGCCTTTGGCGGCGGTGTGCACTTCTGCCTCGGCGCGCCCCTCGCCCGCGCCGAAGCCGAAATCGCGCTGACCCGCCTGTTCGCCCGCTTCCCCGGCCTGGCGCTCACCGGCGATCCCATCGAGCGCAACATCTCGGCGGCGTTCAACGGTGTGCAGCAACTCTGGGTTCGCCCGTGAGGATGTTGCTGGCCGGCGCGTCCGGCCTCGTCGGTGGCCTTGTGCTGGGCCTGTGCCCCGACGCCATCCCCATCACCCGCCGCCCCATCGGCCGGCCCGGCGTGGTCGCCGATTTCGACGATCTGCCACCGCTGCCGGAAGCGCAGGTCGCCGTCTGCGCGCTCGGCACCACGCGGGCCAAGGCAGGCAGCGCTGCCGCCTTCCGGGCCGTCGATCATGACGCCGTACTGGCCTTCGCCCGCGCCGCGAAAGCGGCGGGGGTGACGCACTTCATTCTGGTCAGCAGCGTCGGCGCCAACTCCAAGGCCAGCCTGCTCTACCCGCGCACCAAGGGCGAAGTGGAGGCAGCGCTGGCCGGGATGGGTTTCACCCGCCTCGACATCCTCCAGCCCGGCCTCCTTATCGGTCCGCGCGCCGAACGTCGGCCGGTGGAGCGCTTCCTGCAATGGGCCGCTCCGGTGATGGACCTCGCCCTGCCGCGCGCCATGGGCAGCCTGCCCGCAGAGGCGGTTGCCAAGGCTATCCTGGCGTTGGCCAACCAGAGCGAGCCAGGAGTCTTCCGGCACACAAATCGCAGCCTCAGCAGCTTGGCGAGATCTTTGTAACGCCTGCTTCCGCCATACCGCGACCAATTGCGACACCATGATGAGCTTGCAGCCTGATGCGTGTTCGTTGAACATTCGGCCATGCGGCGGTTCACGAAATCTGTGTTGGTCGGTACGCTGGCCGGTGCCCTCAGCCCATTGTCGATCGCGCTAATGGCCGCATTCTCAGGTGTGCTTACGGCGTCGGCGTCGGATCTTAGAACGGCTTTTTATATCGCTGCTGTCTCACTTGCGCTTTCCGCCGTTGTTGTCCTCCCAGCCAGCGTGCTCATCGGCTTGCCAGTTGCAACAATCTTGAGGAGGCGAAATGCCGAGACGCTGGGCAATTATCTTGTCATTGGCGCCGCCGCCGGCGGCATCATCCCATTGGTGGCTACGCTTGCCCTCGGTGGGGAAACGTGGACGGGGCTGGGACTAGCCGTTCTTGGCTTTATCGCTGGGGCTGCAACCGCCTGCAGCTTGTGGCTCTGGCGGCCCAAGAGCAGAGACGCTCATCCGCCCGAGTAGGGCCATCGCCAGCTTGACCTTAACGTAAACGTAAACTACCCCCTCTTGGCATGAGCAATCCGGCTGAGGCGCCCCGCACTGATGAGTCGGCAGCAGCCCTGCTGCATGCCTTTGCCACCGCGCCCGCGCCGCCGGCCGCCGGTGATGCCAGCCATTTTTCGATCACCGAATTGGCGCTGGCCTTCAACATCACGCCGCGCGCCATCCGTTTTTATGAAGATCAGGGCCTGATCACGCCGGAACGGCAGGGCCAGAACCGCATCTACAGCCGCCGCGACCGTGCCCGGCTGGCGTGGATCCTGCGCGCCAAGAATGTCGGCTTCAGCCTCGCCGAAATCCGCGAGATGATCGACCTGTATGACGTGGGCGATCACCGGCTGACGCAGAAGCGAGTAACGCTGGAAAAGTGCCGCGCGCGTGTCGCCCTGCTGGAAGAGCAGCGCGCCGATATCGACGCCACCATCTCCGAGCTGCAACAATTTTGCGACATCGTCGAACAATCGATGAAAGCCTGATTCCATGCCCACCTATCGCGCCCCGGTGAAAGACACGCTGTTCGTGCTGGAGGCCGTGGCCGGCCTCTACAACCAGTCCCATGTGCCCGGCTTCGAGGCGGTTTCGCCGGATCTGATCGAGGCCGTGCTGAACGAGGGCGGCAAATTCTGCGGCGAAGTGCTGGCGCCGCTCAATCTTCCGGGTGACCGCCAGGGCTGCACTCGCCATCCCGATGGCAGCGTGACCGCGCCGGATGGCTTTCGCGCGGCCTACAAGCAGTTCTGCGACGGCGGCTGGGGCGGCCTGATTGCCGACGAACATCATGGCGGCCAGGGCCTGCCCTATACCATCGGCGCGGTGATGCAGGAATTCATCGCCGCGTCCAACATGGCGTTCGGCATGTATCCCGGCCTGTCGGAAGGCGCGCAGGCGGCGATCGAGGTGGTGGGCTCGCCCGAGCAGAAGGCCAAGTGGCTGCCCAACATGGTGCAGGGCCGCTGGACCGGCACCATGAACCTGACCGAGCCGCAGTGCGGGACTGATCTGGGCCTTATCCGCACCCGCGCCGAACCCAATGCCGATGGCAGCTGGTCGATCACCGGCACCAAGATCTTCATTTCGGCCGGCGAGCATGACCTGTCGGACAACATCATCCACCTCGTGCTGGCCAAGACGCCGGGCGCGCCGGACAGTGTGAAGGGCATCAGCCTGTTCATCGTGCCCAAATTCATCGTGAACGACGATGGCTCGCT
>NZ_JAUMBI010000097.1:0-12992 GCF_032115815.1 Sandarakinorhabdus sp. | reverse complement strand
TCACTTGCGGTTCCATCGAACACAAGATGGGTATCCACGCCAACGCCACCTGCGTGATGAATTATGATGGCGCCACCGGGTACATGCTAGGCGAGGAGATGAAGGGCCTGGCTGCCATGTTCATCATGATGAACGCGGCGCGGCTGGGCGTGGGCATCCAGGGTCTGGCGCAGGCCGATGCCGCCTATCAGAACGCAGTGGATTACGCCAAGGGCCGCCTGCAGGGCCGCAGCCTGACCGGTGCGAAGAACCCCGAAGGCAAGGCCGATCCGATCATCGTCCACCCCGATGTGCGCCGCATGTTGATGGACGCGCGCAGCTATACCGAAGGCATGCGGGCGCTGATGCTGTGGGGCGCCATCCGGGTTGATCTGTCGCGCAAGGCCACCGACGCCGCCGAACGCGAGATGGCCGACGATCTGATCAGCCTGCTCACGCCGGTGATCAAGGGTTATGGCACCGATCGCGGCTATGAAGTCGCCACCAATTGCCAGCAGGTGCTGGGCGGCCACGGCTATATCGCCGAATGGGGCATGGATCAGTTCGTGCGCGATGCGCGGATTGCCATGATCTATGAAGGCACCAACGGCATCCAGGCGCTCGATCTGGTCGGCCGCAAGCTGGGTTCCAAGGGCGGGCGCGGCACGCAGGCGTGGCTGGGTCTCGTGGCCGGTGATATCGCGGCAGCGAGCGACGAACGGCTGTCCTTCATCGCGCAGCCGCTGGCCCGCGCGCTTGGCGATGTGCAGGCCGGGGTGATTTGGCTGCTGCAGAACGGTATGGCCAATCCCGACAACGCCGGGGCAGGCGCCACCGCGTTCATGCGGATGATGGGCCATGTCGCGCTCGGCCATATGTGGCTGAAGATGGCCGGCGCGTCGCTGGCGGCGCTGGATGGCGGCACCGCCGATCCCGATTTCTTCAACGCCAAACTCACCACCGCTCGTTTCTTTGCGGCCCGCGTGCTGCCCGAAACCGCGAGTCTGAAAGCCCAATTGGAAGCCGGCGCCGATACCGTGATGGCGCTGCCCGCCGAGATGTTCTGAGAGGAATGACGATGACCGAAGCCTATATCTACGACGCCGTTCGCACCCCGCGCGGCAAGGGCCGCAAGGACGGCAAGCTGCACGAGATCACGCCGATCCAGCTGGCCACACAGGTGCTGCAGGCCGTGCGCGATCGCACCGGCATCAACACCGCCGATGTGGACGATGTGGTGCTGGGCTGCGTCTCCCCGGTTGGTGAGCAGGGCAGCGACATTGCGCGCGTCGCCGTGCTCAACGCCGATTATGCCGAAACCACGGCCGGCGTGCAGATCAACCGGTTCTGCGCTTCCGGCCTGGAAGCCACCAACATGGCGGCCGCCAAGGTGATGTCCGGCGAAGCCATGTTCGCCATCGGTGGCGGCGTGGAAAGCATGAGCCGCGTGCCGATGGGCAGCGACGGCGCCGCCTGGGCGATGGACCCGGCCGTGGCCTACAAGACCTATTTCGCCCCGCAGGGCATTGGCGCCGATCTGATCGCCACCAAATATGGCTTCAGCCGCCATGATGTGGATGCCTATGCGATGGAATCGCAGCGCCGCGCCGCCCAAGCCTGGAGCGAAGGCCGCTTCAAGAACAGCATCGTGCCGGTGCGCGACGTGATCGGCGAGATCGTGCTTGCCCATGATGAGCATATGCGACCGCAGACCGACATGCAGTCGCTGGGCAGCCTCGCCCCCGCCTTCCAGGCGATGGGCGAGCAGATGCCGGGCTTCGATGCGATCGCCCTGATGCGCTACCCGGAAATCGAGAAGATCGACCACGTACACCACGGTGGCAACTCGTCCGGCATCGTTGACGGCGCCTCGGCCATTCTGGTTGGCAACAAGGCGATGGGTGAGAAATATGGCCTGAAGCCGCGCGCCCGCATCCGCGCCATGGCCTCGATCGGTTCGGAACCGATGATCATGCTCACCGGGCCTGAGTTTGTGGCCAACAAGGTGCTGCAACGTGCCGGCATGACCAAAGACGATATCGACCTGTTCGAACTGAACGAGGCGTTTGCGTCCGTCGTGCTGCGCTTCATGCAGGCGCTGAACATCCCGCACGACAAGATCAACGTGAACGGCGGCGCCATCGCCATGGGCCACCCGCTCGGCGCCACCGGCGCGATGATCCTGGGCACCGTTCTGGACGAGCTGGAGCGCACCGGCAAGGGCACCGCGCTGGTCAACCTGTGCGTCGGCGCCGGCATGGGCACCGGGACCATCATCGAACGGATCTGAGCGCACACGTCACCCCGGCGAACGCCGGGGCCCATCGCCCGAACGCTGCACCAGCGCGACTTTGGGGAGATGGATCCCAGCTTTCGCCGGGATGACGATGAGAAAAGGAAATAACGATATGACCACCGCCATCCACACCGAACTCGATGCCGACGGCATCCTCCTCCTCACCATCGACGTGCCCGGCCAGTCGATGAACGTCATCACGCCGGAAGTGCAGGCTGATCTGGCCGCCGCGATTGTGCGACTGAAGACCGACGACGCCGTGAAGGGCGCCGTGCTCACCAGCGGCAAGGCCAGCGGCTTCATGGCCGGGGCAGACCTAAAGGGCATGGGCGCGCTGTTCGGCGGCGGCGGAACTCCCGAAGGCAAATCCAAGATGGCCGCACTGTTCGACGGCGTGTTCGGCCTCAACAAGCTGCTGCGCGATCTGGAAACCTGCGGCAAGCCGGTGGCGGCGGCCGTGAATGGCCTGGCGCTGGGCGGCGGTCTCGAATTCATCCTCGCCTGCCACTACCGGGTGATCGCCGACAATCCCAAGATCACGCTCGGCCTGCCGGAAATCATGGTCGGCCTGTTCCCCGGCGCCGGTGGCACCCAGCGCCTGCCGCGCCTGATGGGCATCCAGCCGGCGCTGATGTACCTGCTGCAGGGCAAGAACATGAGCCCGCAGGAAGCGCTGGGCTTTGGCGTGGCGCAGGCCGTGGTGCCCGCCGATCAGATCATCGCCACTGCCAAGGCGTGGGTGAAGGCCAACCCCAATGGCGGCGTGCAGCCGTGGGATACCAAGAATTTCAAGATGCCCGGTGGTCCGGCCACCGCGCTCAACCCCAATTTCGCGCAGATCTTCGTCGGCGGCACCGCCATGACGCACGTGAATGCCGGCGACAACATGAACGCGCCCAAGGCGATCCTGAGCGCTGTTTATGAAGGCACCCAGGTGCCGATGGACTCTGCCATCCGCATTGAATCCAAATATTTCGCCAAGGTCGTCGCCGACCCGCAGGCCGGCAACATGATCCGCAGCCTGTTTGTTTCCAAGCAGGCCGCCGAAAAGGGCGCGCGTCGTCCCAAGGGCATTGCGCCCATGCCGACGAAGAAGATCGGCATGCTCGGCGCCGGCCTGATGGGCGCGGGCGTTGCCATGGTGACGGCGCAGGCCGGCATCGAAGTGGTGCTGCTCGATCGCGACTTGGCGGCGGCGGAAAAGGGCAAGCAATACACCGCCGACCGCCTCGCCAAGAAGCGCATGGACCCCGCCAAGGCACAGATCATCCTCGACCGGATCAAGCCGACTTCGGATTACGCCGATCTGGCCGGCTGCGACCTGATCATTGAAGCGGTGTTCGAAACCCGCGAGATCAAGGCCGATGTCACCAAGGCCACCGAAGCCGTAGTCGGCCACGATGTGATCTTCGGCTCCAACACATCCACGCTGCCGATCACCGGCCTCGCCAAGGCGTGGAGCAAGCCGGCCAATTTCATCGGCATCCACTTCTTCTCGCCGGTCGAAAAAATGCCGCTGGTCGAAATCATCGTTGGCAAGGAAACCGGCCCGGAAGCCATCGCCAAGGCGCTGGATTATGTCGCCGCGATCCGCAAGACACCGATCGTGGTGAACGACAGCCGCGGTTTCTACACCTCGCGCTGCTTCGGCACCTATGTGCAGGAAGGCCTGTCCCTGTTGGGCGAAGGCACCACCCCGGCACTGATCGAGAATATCGGCAAGCAGATGGGCATGCCGGTCGGACCGCTGGCGGTAAACGACGAAGTCGGCCTCGATCTCAGCTACAAGGTCGGTCAGCAGACCAAGGCCGATCTGGGCGATGCCTACAAGCCGGGCCCGGCCGATGGCGTCATCACTAAGATGCACGAACTTGGCCGCCAGGGCCGCAAGAATGCCAAGGGATTCTATGTGTATCCGGAAGGCGGCAAGAAATATCTGTGGCCGGAACTGGTGGAAACCGTGGCTGGCGGCCTCGCGGCGGATCAGCCCACCGCTGCTGACGTGAAGGAACGGCTGCTCTATCGCCAGCTTGTCGAATGCGCGCGCTGCTTTGCTGAAGGCGTGCTGGAAACCCCGCAGGACGGCGACCTGGGCGCCATCTTCGGCTGGGGCTTTGCACCCTTCACTGGCGGTCCGTTCAGCCACATGGATACCGTCGGCATTGCCAACGTCGTCGCCACGCTGGACCGGCTGGCGCAAGCCCATGGTGAACGCTTCGCGCCGCCGCAGCTTCTGCGCGACATGGCGGCGCGCGGTGACAGCTTCTACGCCATGGCGGCGAAGAAGGCGGCCTGAAACTCCTGCTCCCCTCTCTCGTCGCAGGGAGGTGGGCGGACGGGCTTGCGCCCGCTCCGCTGGCGCGGCAGGCTGAATCGAAATCAGGGGTGCCGCAATGCCAGACGTGAACGACGCTTTCAGCCTGCCGAACGGCCAGCATTTCCGCAACCGCATCGCGAAGGCGGCGATGACGGAAGGGCTGGCGTTTCGTGATGGCCTGCCCAACGCGGCCCATGAAACGCTGTATCGGCGCTGGGCCGATGGCGGTTGCGGGCTGCTGATCACGGGCAATGTGCAGATTGATCGCGGCCATCTGGAACGGCCGGGCAATGTAATTGTTGATGGCCCGCTTTCTGCCGAAGGTAAGGTGGCCTGGGCGCGCTGGGCTGCGGCGGCCACTGCTGGCAACACCCAGGCCTGGGTGCAGATCAGCCACGCCGGCCGCCAGACGCAGAAGAACGTCAATCCGCATCCCCGCGCTCCCTCGGCGGTGCCGCTGGCGCTGCCGGGCGGGCAGTTCGGCATGCCGCATCCGCTTACCGGCATTGAAATCCAGGATCTGATCGCGCGCTGGGCCAACGCCGCAATTGTCTCGCGTGAAGCCGGCTTCACCGGCGTGCAGATCCATGCCGCGCACGGTTATCTGATCAGCCAGTTCCTCTCCCCACTCGCCAACCTGCGCCGCGATGAATGGGGCGGCAGCCTCGAAAACCGGGCGCGTCTGCTCACTGAGACGGTGAAGGCCGTGCGCGCGGCGGTGGGCAATGATTTCACCGTGTCGGTGAAGCTGAACAGTGCCGATTTCCAAAAGGGCGGCTTTGCCTTCGATGAATGCCTTACTGTCGCGGGCTGGCTGGCCGATCTGGGCGTCGATTGCCTGGAATTGTCGGGCGGCACCTACGAACAGCCGGCGATGATGGACATGGATGGCCTCGCCCCGCGCGAAGAGCCGAAGCAGCAATCCACCCGCCAGCGCGAAGCCTATTTCGTGCAGCTGGCCAAGGCCCTGATGGCGGCCAAGACGCCGCCGCTGATGGTCACCGGCGGGTTCCGCAGCCTGACGGCGATGGACGATGCGCTGGCCAGCGGCATCGCCTTTGTTGGCGTCGGACGGCCGCTGTGCGCCGATCCCACCTGTGTTGCCGAACTGCTCGAAGGCCATATCGAGGAGCTGCCGCGCGACGAGGAACGGCTGGCGATCGGCCCCTGGTGGCTCAGCCCGAAATCGCCGTTCAAGCTGGTGCGGACCATGAATGGCTTTGCCGCGCAGGCCTGGTATTATCAGCAACTGCGCCGTGTGGCGGCCGGCGGCACCGCCGAAAAGCTCAACCCGTTCAAGGCCTTTCTTGCCGAAGACAAGGAAAACAAGGCCCGGCTTTGAAACGGCTCGCGTTCCTTGTTGCCGGCCTGGTGCTTGCCCTTGGATGGGCCGGCTGGCTCGGCGCGATCCGCGATCCGGTGGTGGTGCGCTATCGCGTCGAACTGGCCGGACTGCAACGGCCTTTGCGGATGGTGCATCTTTCCGATCTGCACGGCAGCAATTGGGATATGCCGCAGGTGCGGCTGAACCGCATCATGGATCAGGTGAATGCGCTGCACCCCGATCTGGTGGTGGTCACCGGCGATTTCCACGCCAGCAAGATCTGGGACCCGCCGATGCGGATGGACGATGCGGTGCGGCCGCTCACCCGGCTGAAAGCCCCGCTCGGCGTGTGGAGCGTGCCGGGCAATCACGACGATCCTTACTGGATCCGCTGGGTGATGCGCCGCTTCGGCCTCAAGCTGCTGGCGGGCGATCTGGTTGATGTTGGCCCGATCCAGATCGTTGGCAGCGATGATCTGATCCTGGGCCGGCGGCCGGTGCAGGGCCTGTGGGCCGCCGCTGCCCGTGCTCGGCCTGGCAAGCCGCTGATTGCGCTGGTGCATGAACCGCGCTTGTGGACGATGCTGCCCGCCAACGTGGACCTGCTGCTGGCCGGGCACACGCATGGCGGCCAGATCCAGGTCTTTGGCTGGCCGCGATTTGAAAAACTTGACGCAAAATATATCCGCGGCTTGTTCCGCAATGCCGCCGGCCAGCAGATGATCGTGTCTGCCGGCGTCGGCACCTCCATTGTGCCCGTTCGCTTGGGCACACATGGCGAGATCGTGGTGATGGAGCTTCAGCCGCCGGGAAGAAATTCCGGCACCGACAGATAACGCTCACCAGTGTCGTAATTGAAGCCCACGATGCGCGCGCCGGGCATTTCCTTCAGCTTCAGCGCAATGGCGGCCAGCGTTGCACCCGAAGAGATGCCCACCAGCATGCCTTCCTCGGCGGCCGAGCGCAGCGCCCAGGCCTTGGCGTCGCCAGCATCGACCTGGATCACGCCATCGAGCAGCGACACATCGAGATTCTTCGGGATGAAGCCGGCACCGATGCCCTGGATCGGGTGCGGGCTGGGCGAGCCACCGGAAATCACCGGAGAGGCCGCCGGTTCCACCGCAAACACCTTAAGCTTGGGCCAGCGGGCCTTCAGCACCTGCGCAACGCCAGTGATGTGCCCGCCGGTGCCAACGCCGGTGATGATCGCATCGGGCGGGCTGTCGGCGAAATCGGCGTGGATTTCTTCCGATGTCGTCCGCACATGCACATCGATGTTGGCCGGGTTTTCGAACTGCTGCGGCATCCAGCTGTTCGGCGTCGTGCTCACGATCTCCAGCGCGCGGGCAATGGCGCCGTTCATGCCCTTTTCGCGCGGCGTCAGATCAAAACTGGCGCCATAGGCCAGCATCAGCCGCCGCCGCTCGATCGACATGCTTTCCGGCATGACCAGGATCAGCTTGTAGCCCTTCACGGCCGCCACCATGGCCAGACCAATGCCGGTGTTGCCACTGGTCGGCTCGACGATGATGCCGCCGGGTTTCAGCGTGCCATCGGCTTCGGCGGCCTCGATCATGGCCAGCGCGATGCGATCCTTGATCGATCCGCCGGGGTTGGTGCGTTCGGACTTGATCCAAACTTCGGCGTTCGGGAACAATTTGCCCATCCGCACATGCGGCGTGCGGCCAATGGTTTCGAGGATGTTGTTGGCCTTCATCACGGCACCTTCCGGTTGTTTGCGTGTGTTTTAGACCTGCAAACGCTGCGCGCCAACGGCGGAAAATCTTGGGGTGCGTTCAGGCCGGCTTTTGCTGGTCGAAGCGATCGGCGTTGCGCAATTGCGGGAAGCGCCAGGCCCACAGCACGGTAACGATGATGGCGCCCACGCCGCCAATCACCACGCCCGGCACTGCGCCGACATAGCGGGCGGCCAGGCCTGATTCGAGTTCGCCCAGTTCGTTGCTGGCCGAAATGAACAGGCCGGATACGCTCGATACACGCCCGC
The DNA here is from genome assembly GCF_032115815.1 of Sandarakinorhabdus sp. Classification (GTDB taxonomy): domain Bacteria; phylum Pseudomonadota; class Alphaproteobacteria; order Sphingomonadales; family Sphingomonadaceae; genus Sandarakinorhabdus. The sequence continues at coordinate 5,071 of NZ_JAUMBI010000097.1, read as the reverse complement.
GCATGTCGTCGGGCGTGTGCAGCTGGATCAGGCTGCCGCGCACGAAGACGCTGATCGCATCGGCCGCGCCCAGCACCGCCAGCGCGGCGAGGCTGAGCGGGTAGGAGGTGGACAGGCCGAAGACGATTGTGGCCAGCCCGAAAAGCGCCACCGAACCGAACATCACCGGGCCAACATGGCGCCTGAGCGGCCGGCTGGCCAGCAGCACCGCCATCACCACCGCGCCTGCCGACGGCGCGGCACGCAATGGCCCCAGCCCTTCGACACCGACATGCAGCACGTCGCGGGCATAGACCGGCAGCATCGCGGTCGCCCCGCCCAGCAGAACGGCAAACAGATCAAGGCTGATCGCGCCCAGCAGCACCTTGTTGTGGCGGACATAGGCGACGCCTTCCACCAGCGACCGCCACGGTGTCAGGACTGACGGTGCCGGGCGCGGCACTGGCCGAATGATCATCAGGCAGATGAAGGTGAGCGCGAACAATATGGCGGCCACCACATAGGGCGTGGCCGGCGACACCGCATAGAGAAAGGCGCCCAGCGGCGGGCCCAGCACGGCGCCGGTCTGCCAACTGATGCTGTTGAGCGCGATCGCCTGCGGCAGCAGTTCGCGCGGCACCAGGTTGGGGGCGAGTGCGGCCATCGACGGCCCCTGGAAGGCGCGGCCCACGCCAAGCAGGGCGGCGACCACGAACAACGCCAGCATCGGCATGTCACCGGCGAGCGCCAACCAGCCGAGGACGCCGGCACAGCCCACTTCCAGCGCCACGGCGGCGCGGGCGATATAACGCCGGTCCACCCGATCGGCGATCACGCCGACCACAAGCGCCAGGCAGAACAAGGGCAGGAACTGCGCCAGCCCGATCATGCCGAGCAGGAAGGCCGCATCGTCCCGGCTCATGCTCTCGCGGGCGATATCGTACACCTGCCAGCCGATGACGACGACCATCATCATGCCTGCGACGGTGGCGAAAAAGCGCGCGACCCAGAAGGCACGATAATCGCGGATCAGCAGCGGGGCGGGAATGGACGGCACATTTCTTCCATAGAAAGCGCCTGCGCTGACGGCAATGCTGCATTCAGAAAGTCGTGCTATCAGGCGAATCAGGGGGTTTCGGATTCGCCGATAGACCCGCCAAGGTTACGTGCGAAGCAATGCCCAGTTTTCGTCAATTGCCTGGCTATGTGATGGCGGTCGTCCTGTGCGGCGTCGGCATGATCCAGATGGTGCTGGCCTGGACCGGCTGGACCCTTGGGCTGGGCTGGCAATGGGGGCTGGTGGCGATCATCCTGTCGCTGGTGGCGCGCTTCAACGGCTATATCCTGGTGGGCACCTTCTTTCTGGCGCAGGAATATCTGCACTGGCCAATGCCGCAGTGCCTGGCGCTGACCGCAGTGGGGCTGTTGTTCCTCACGCCGCGCATCTTCGGCGAGGTGATGAGCGCCCTGACGGGCAAGAACATCAAGCCTCTTTGAGCGATACGAAACTGTCGAGCACGCGTTTGCGCCCTGCGGCCGGGAAATCGATTTCCAGCTTGTTGCCGTCAACGTGGAACACGGTGCCTTCGCCGAACTTGGCGTGAAACACGCGTGCGCCCTTGCGGAATGACGGGCTGGGGCTGAGCGCGACGGCGCTGACTCGTGCCTCGCGCGGTGCCGCACTGCGCGGGCCGAAATCGCGTTCTGACCGGTTGGCAAAGCTGCCGCCCCCTTGTGCCGCCCTGTCCCACCCCGGCCCGCGACCGGTGCCGCGGCTGATGTGGGCGAACGGATCGCCGCCTTCCAGCGCCGCGCGCCACAGGCTGGGCCCGCCCGACATGGTCGATCGCGCCACGACATGATCGGCCGGCAGTTCCGCGATGAAGCGGCTGGGCAGGGCGGCCGTCCACTGGCCATACACCTGGCGGTTGGCGGCGTTGATGATGTGGGCGCGCTTGCGGGCTCGGGTGATGCCCACATAGGCCAGCCGCCGTTCTTCCTCCAGCGAGGCTGTGCCGCCTTCGTCCATTGATCGCTGGCTGGGAAACACGCCTTCTTCCCAGCCGGGCAGGAAGACATGATCAAACTCCAGGCCCTTGGCGGCGTGCAGCGTCATGATGGTGATCTTCTCATCATCATTGGCCGCCTCATTGTCCATCACCAGCGCGACATGTTCCAGGAAGGCGGTCAGGCTGGGATAATCGCCCATCGCCCGCACCAGTTCCTTTAGATTCTCGATGCGGCCATCCGCGTCGGTGGATTTGTCGGCCTGCCACATGGCGACATAGCCCGATTCCTCCAGCACCACTTCGGCCAGTTCGGCATGGCCCATGGTGCCGGCCATGTCGCGCCAGCGGGCGAGATCGGTGCAGAACGCCTTCACCGCGCGCCGGGCGGCGGGGGTGAGGTCGTCACTGTCCACCAGCGCGGCGGCGGCGCGCGGCAGCGGCAGGTTCATTGCACGGGCGGCGGCATGCATGGTCGCCATCGCCTTGTCGCCCAGGCCGCGTTTCGGCACGTTGATGATGCGTTCAAACGCCAGCGCATCGGCAGGCGAATGCACCAGCCGCAGATAGGCCAGCGCGTCCCGAACTTCGGCGCGCTCATAAAAGCGGAACCCGCCGACGATGCGATAGGGCAGGCCGATGGCAATGAAGCGGTCTTCAAACAGGCGCGTCTGGAACTGGGCGCGCACCAAGATCGCCATGTCGTTCAACGAAACGCCCTCGCGCGCCAACCGCTCGGCCTCGTCGCCCACCAGCCGGGCTTCCTCCGGCCCGTCCCACACGCTCGTCACTTCCACGCGCTCACCGCTGGTGTGGGCGGTGAACAGCGCCTTGCCCAGCCGGCCGCGGTTGTGCGCGATCAGCGTGTTGGCAGCAGCGAGGATGTGCGGCGTGGAACGGTAATTCTGTTCCAGCCGGATCATCTTGGCGCCGGGAAAATCCGCTTCGAAGCGCAGGATATTGGCCACTTCAGCGCCGCGCCAGCTGTAGATCGACTGATCATCATCGCCGACGCAGGCCAGGTTGCGCGCCGGCCCCACCAGCGATTTCAGCCATTGATACTGGGCGCTGTTGGTGTCCTGATATTCATCCACCATCACATATTTGAAACGGCGCTGATAATCGGCCTGCACATCGGGGTGCTGGCGGAAAATGGTCAGCATGTGCAGCAACAAGTCGCCGAAATCGCAGGCGTTGAGCGCCTTCAGCCGTTCCTGGTAACGCGCATACATGGCAGCACCACCGCCGTGCGCGCCATCGGCATAGGCGAAACTCTCGCCGCCCGGCACATCGGCGGGGAGCTGCCCCTTGTTCTTCCATCGGTCGATCAGGCCGGCGAGTTGCTTGGGCGGCCAGCGTTTGTCGTCGATGCCGGCTTCGGCCACCACCTGCTTCAGCAGCCGCAACTGATCATCGGTGTCGAGAATGATGAACTGCGGGTTCAGCCCCACCAGTTCGGCATGGCGACGCAGCATCTTGGCGGAAAGCGCGTGGAAGGTGCCGAGCCACGGCAGGCCTTCGGCCATCGGCCCCAGCAGAAGTTCTGTGCGGTGGCGCATCTCGCGCGCCGCCTTGTTGGTGAAGGTGACGGCCAGCACTTCGGACGGCCAGGCCAGGCGATTGAACAAGATGTGCGCCAACCGGGCGGTGAGGGCTTTCGTCTTGCCGGTGCCGGCGCCGGCCAGGATCAGCACCGGGCCTTCGGTCGTCGTCACCGCCTCGCGCTGCGGCGGATTCAGCCCGGCCAGCCACGGCGGCTCACGGGTCGCAGAATCATGGGCCACGGGCAGGGTCATATGTGAACAAGTAAGGAACAACGTCGCCGCTGCCAAGCCGCAAACCTCCCCCTGACTCAAAGCGCCGCGGCTGCCGCCGTTCCTCCCCTTGTGGGCTGATCGACAAGGATGAACGATGACCGCGATGCTGAAGCCGCCGGTGCAGATGGTCCGCGATCTGGGCTGGCGGCAGGTGCTGGGGCTGGATCAGGCCGACGATGGATTCTGGGCCGAAGTGCGCGGGCAGCAGTTAAGCCAGCTCAACCGCAATGTGCCGTTCAATATCGGCCTGCTGACCATCAACCTCGTCACCGTGCTGGCCGCCTTTGGCGATGTGGTAGCCTTTTCGGCGCTGGCACCCTGGCTGGGCGGCATTGGCGGGCTTGCCGTCTTCTGGACGCTGCGGGCGATCCGGTTGCGGCCTGGCCCCGGCACCCCACAGGCCAGCCGATCACTCTACTGGCGCGTCACGGCGGAAATCGCCGCGCTCGCGCTGTTCTGGGCCGGGCTGCTGCAGGCGCTGGCACCGGCGCTGCCAGCCGATAGCCAGGCGGTGCTCATGCTGTTTTCGCTGATTTTTCTTGGCGCTGTTACCAATTGCGCCGCCACGATGCCGGTGGCGGTGCTGCTGGTATGCGTGGCGATTGCCGTTGGCATGGTGCGGGCCCTGCCGGATGGGGCGCCGCTGGATCATCCGCTGATGCTGCTCGGGCTGGCCAGCTTCGTGGCGATCAAGCTGCGCTCCGCACTGGTCACCACCTATCACACCATGGCCCGCCTGAAGAGCGAGGCCGACCTGTCCGAGCAGGGCGAGGTGGTGCGGTTGCTGCTCAACGAGTATGAGTCGAACGGATCGGATTGGCTGCTGGAACTGGATGGGCGCGGCTGCCTTACCCATGTCACCACGCGCTTTGCCGATGTCGCGCGCCGCCGCCGGGCCGATATGCTGGGCCAGCCGCTGCTGGCGCTGCTCGATCCGGTGCAGGGCGGGGCCACCACGGCAGCGCTGGCCCATGCCTTGCGTGAACGGGAGGCGTTCCGCGATCTGGTGGTGCCGGTGCCGCTGGGCCGCGACCTGCGGTGGTGGGCGCTTTCAGGGACGCCCAAACAGGATGTGGCGGGCAATTTCACTGGATTTCGCGGTGTGGGCCGCGATGTGACCGAGGTGCGGCGCAGCCAGGAACGCATCGCGCAACTGGCGCGCTTCGATCCGCTCACCGGGTTGGCCAACCGCAGCCTGTTCCGCGAATCGCTGGATGATCTGGTCGAAAATGCTGCCCTGTCGGGCCGGCCGGCGGCGCTGCTGTTTGT